>NZ_CP019602.1:1735000-2077500 GCF_001661675.2 Croceicoccus marinus
ATATGTCGGACCTTGTATCGATCGCCTCGGACAGCGCCAGGGCGGATCGGTAGATATTGTCGTATTCGCCGCCCGTCAGCGCGACCTCCAGCCCCTCGCCCCCGCCGCCAAAGCTGAGCGTGCCGCGGCCGCGTGCGTTGGTGCGCGAACCCGGGATCTCCTGCAGCGGGGGGTTCAGCTCTTCCACGATCTCGCTCTGGCTACGCTCCCGCTCGTCCCACGGGGCAAGCTGGGCGGTGACGCGCACGCGATTGGGGTCCCACTGGCCGACGACCGAGAAGGTGCTCTCGATCTCCCCGCTGTCGAGATAGGGCTGCAGGATACGCTCGATCTCGTCCAGTTCGCGGTCCATGAAGGTCAGGCCGACCCCGTCGGGACCGGTGGCGTCGACCTCGATCACGCCGCGATCCTCGTCGGGCACAAGCTCGTTTTCGATCTGCGTATACAGCAGGCCCGTCAGGGCCGCGACCACCACCGCGGCGCCGATCACAAGCTTTCCCCTGTCGAGGCACCAGACCAGCATCTGCATGTACCGGTCACGCATGTGGCCGCCCCAGCGCGTCAGCCGGTCGCCATCCGCCGCGCCATTGGTAAGGTCGATGCGCGCCGCCAGCGCGGGCACCAGCGACAGTGCGATGAACGACGATATCAGCACCGCCAGCGACAGCACGAAGCCGAATTCGCGAAACAGGCGCCCGGTTTCAGACGGCAGGAAGCTGATCGGCACGAACACCGATACCAGCACGGCGGTGGTGGCGACCACCGCGAAGAACACCTGCCGCGTGCCCACGACCGCTGCCGCGCGCCGTCCCAGCCCCTTGTTCTGCAGGCGCTGCGTGTTTTCCAGCACCACGATCGCGTCGTCGACGATCAGCCCGGTCGCCAGCACCAGCGCCAGCAACGTCAACAGGTTGATCGAAAAGCCCATGATCCAGATGCCCGCGATCACCCCGACCAGCGCGATCGGTATGGTCGTGCTGGGAATGATTGTGGGCCGCCAGGCGCGGAAGAAGATCAGCATCGTGCCGATAACCACCATGATCGTGAAGCCCAGCGTGATCAGCACCTCCTGAACCGAAATCTGGATAAACTGGGCGTCGTCGGAAATCACCTCGACCTGGATATTGTCGAAGCGCTGGTTCACCCGTTCGACCGCTGTTCGAATGGCGTTTGAAATCTCGATCGTGTTCGAATTGGCCTGCCGCACGACGCCCATTCCGATCACCGACCTGCCGTCCAGCCGGACGAAATTATTCGCATCGGCAGGCGCGAAATCGACGTCGGCGACATCGCCGATGCGGGTGTTGCCGCTGATGACCAGATCGCGCAGCAGCTGCGGATCGGTGGCGCTCGCTTCCGCCCGCACGACCAGTTCCTGCGCGTCGGAGCGGAACGAGCCCACCGGCACGTCATAGGGCGCACGACGAAGCGCATCGGCCACGTCGCTGATCGTCAGGCCAAAGCGGTTGAGCCGGGCCGGATCCACCGACACGCGCATCTGCAAGGCCCGGTCGCCGAACAGGTCGATGCTGGCGACGCCTTCTGCCGTCAGCAATTCGGGGACGATGTCGTTCTCGACCAGCTGGGTCAGTTCCGCCTCGCCCAGGCTGTCGCTTTGCACCACCAGCCGCATGATCGGCCATGCGTCGGCATCGGCCTTGACGATGTTCACCTGCTCGACCCGGTCGGGCAGTTCGCGCGTCATCCGGCTGACGGCCTCGCGCACGTCGGAGGCCGCGGTATCCAGGTCCACGCCGGGATTGAACTCGGCCCTGACGCGAGAGTTGTTCTCCTCGCTGGAGGAACGGATTTCGCGCACGCCGGTGACGCGAGCCACCGCATCTTCCAGGATGCTGGTGACTTCCGCGTCCATCGTTTCGGGCGAACCGCCGGGCAGGACCGCGGACACCGACACCACCGGCCGGTCGACATTGGGAAGTTCGCGCACCTCGACCCCGAAGATCGCCGCCAGCCCCGCCAGCAGGATCAGCAGGTTGAGCACCCCCACCAGCAGCGGCCGCTTGACCGCCAGCATGGGAAGATCGGACCTATTCTCCATTGCCGGCTTCCGCAGGGCGCAGCGTGGCCTTGCTGGCCGGGGCGCCTGCGGGCGTGACAAGGCGGATTTCCTGCCCGTCGCGCACCTTCTGCACGCCTTCGACGATCACCCGGTCACCGCGCGTCAGGCGGCCGTCGACGAACGCCCTGCCGTCGCGCCGGGCGGTGATGGTGACGGGGACGCGGCTCGCCTTGCCCTCTCGCACGACGAACAGGTGCGAACCCTCGCCGCCCCAGACGATGGCTTCCTCAGGCACGGCGGGACTGGGATCGCCGCGCCGGTCGACGGTGACGCGAAAGCTCATGCCCGGGCGCAGGCTGTCGCCCGGATTGGCCAGCTTGGCGCGCACGATGAAATCGCGGCTGTCCTGCGAAACCCGGCTGTCGGTGGCGACGATGGTCGCCTGCACTTCCCGGTCGGGCTGCGCGAAGGGCACAAGCTGCACGGTCTCACCCGGCCGCAGCGAACTGAACACGGTTTCGGGCGCGGAGAAATCGACGAACATCGTGCTGCGCTGGTCCAGCTGGGCGATGGGGGTCGAATCGTTGACCCGGTTGCCGACGTCGATCTCCGTCAGGCCGATATGGCCCGAGAACGGGGCGCGGATCGTGCGATCGGCCAGTTCGGTGCGCGCCTGCTGCAACGCCACCCGCGCAGAGGCCAGCGCGGTTTCGCCCGCCTCGATCTGGCTTTCGGAAATCGCGCCGGTATCCTCGATCCGGCGATAGCGGCCCAGCAGCTGGTCCGCCTCGCGCAATTGCACCTCGGCCGCGTCGACTGCCAGCCTCTCGCGCCGTGCGTCCAGCTGGACGAGCGGTTCGCCCTTGCGGACATAGTCGCCCGCCGAGAACATCACGCCCGTCACCCTGCCGCCGGTTTCGGGAAACAGTTCCGCGCTGGTCGATGCCCGCGCCGATCCGACCAGCTCGGTCTCGGTATTCCGGGGAAGGAATTGCAGCGGCTCGGCTATGACCGGAACCGGATCGGGCGCGCGGTCGGGTTCGGAGCCTGAACATCCGCCCATGAAAACAAGGGTCAGGGCACATAGAAGCCGGGCAGCGCAATGATTCATCGGCACTGCATAACCGCGTGCAGCCATTAGCAAAAGCGCTGTCTATGTCCCTTTAGGGCATAACAGCGCGCCTGCGATACCTCGACTGGCCAGCAGCCCTGCCGGGGCCGCTATGTCGCCTGCAGCGGCGCGCCTGCAAGCGCTTGCCCGCGAGCCATGGGCTGGCGCTGCAGATAGGTCAGCGATCGCCACACCCATTCGAGCGGGCCGAACCGGAAGTGACGCAGCCACACGAGGCTCCAGGCCATCTGCACCGCCGCGATGGCCAGCACGATCAGATAGAGCTGATAACGCTCGAACCGGCGATACAGGCCGAAGCCGAAGTCATAGAACAGCGCGATGCAGATCAGCGTCTGCGCGATATAATTGGTCAGCGCCATCTGGCCCGCCGCGGCAAACCCGCGCTGCAGCCGCCTGAGCACGCCCAGCCTGACAACGCACATGACCAGCCCCAGATGGCCGAACACCATCGCCAGCCGGCTGGCCTGATAGGTCCGCCCCGCCGCGGCCGAGGCCCGGCCCGTATTCGCCCGCCTGCAGCAGGCCCAGTTCATAGATGCCGAGCGGTATGCCGATGGCATAACCCATCGCCATGACAAGCCCATAAAAGCGCGTACTGCGCCCTGCCGACAGCACGTCCCATTTCAGCAGGGCCATGCCGATCAGCATGAAGGGCACAATGTCGAACGCCAGCGCGAACGGCGCGTTGACCCACTGGAATCCGAAACTGAACGGCAGCTGCCCCCTGACCGCGTTGAGATAGGACCCGCCGTGCCAGTCGTTGAACATCGCGTTCGTTTCGGCAGTCGGAATATGTTCGGACCGGGTTTCCTGCCAGCCTTCCAATGCTTCGCGCTGCTCATCGCCCAGCGTACCGCCCCCGGCGACGATGGCCTGCGCTTCGGCGGCGGCCTGCGATTGCTCGAGCGTGCCGTAATAGCCCAGCCCCATCTTCGCGGCCGCCAGCATCAGCATCGCGATGCCGATCCCGAATTGCCAGCGCGCGGGCAGGCCGCGCAGCACGAACAGCCCGAAGCCGCAAATCGCATAGGCGAACAGGATCTCGCCCGGCCACAGCAGCAAGCTCCAGTGGATGAATCCGAAGACGCCCAGCCAGGCCATCCGCCGGAAATAGATGTCGGCGGCCGATAAACCGGTCCCGGTCTGCTCCATGCGGCTCGTCAGCAGCACGATGCCCGCGCCGAACAGCATCGAGAAGATGCCGCGCATCGTCCCTTCGAACCCGACATTCATGATCTCGAACAGGCGCAGGTTGAGCCCGGTGGCGCCCCCCGCGGCCAGCGGATTGCCATAGGCCTGCCAGACCAGGGCGAACGCCGAGATGTTCATGAGGAGAATGCCGAAGACCGCGATACCGCGCAGGATGTCGAGCGAGTCGATCCGCGCGCCTCGCTCGACCGGCGTGATGGGTGCATCCGCAAGGGCGGCGTTGGTCATCAGGGACCCCTTCCCGGGGCAGCGCAATGATGACGACCCATTGCGGCCAGCGCCGCCCCCGGTACCCGGCGCTGAAGGCGGCACGCTACGCCTTGTCGGGCGCGGTGGCAAACCGCGATGGACCCCGGCTGCCGATATTACACTTGACCGATCGCGTAACAACGATAGGCTGCATGTTACAAATTCAAGAATCCTTCGTGGGAGAGTGTCAGCAACCGTAACGCCGGTCTTCGGGCCGGCGCGAGGGAGACTCTTCGATGGACTTCACGCGCGCCGAAACTGCCGCCCCGCGATTTGCCACAAGTACCGCTGCCCTGAAGCGCATCGCCTTTCGGTCGCGCGGCCTGGCGATTGTCGGTCTGGCGCTGGCGGGAATGTCGGCGGTGCCAGCCCGCGCGGACGAATACAGCACGCGCCTGGTCCGATGCGGGGCGCAGAGCTGCCTTATGGTGTCCGGATACCGCGCCGATCCTGCCTCTGCGGTGCGCATCAATGGCCGGCTTGTGCCGGTCGAGGGCGAGAATGGCTGGACGGCACGCCTGCCGCTGGAAACCCTGCGCGAATGGACGCCGCCGCGGGCCCGCACGATCAAGGTCTCGCTTCACGACACCGGCGAGCCGGCCAGCAGCGTCGAGCATGTCGACCTTCCCATCGGCGTCCTGGGCGATTCCAGCAGGCTTGGATCGCTTGAGGTGCGCGCGCCGCTGACCATGCCCTAAGGCGCAATTTTCTGCGAATTCTTGCAACCTGCCCCGCGCAGGCCTATGTGCAAGACTGGCCGCCGCAGAGCGGTGATTGATATTCGCAGGAGACGATGATGAAGAAAGGCCTTTTGGTCCTGGCCGCTTGCGCCATGGCAAGTTCGGCTGCCGCCGCCACCACAGATCCCTTTGTCGAGGAAACCGCCACGCTTCGGCTTGACGGGCTGGACCTGTCGACCGTCGACGGGCAGCAGCGTCTGGCAATCCGCATGGACGATGCCGCTCGCGCGGTCTGCGGCGATCGACTGACCCATGTGCACCTGGCCGTCGCCGCACAGGCGCGCGAATGCCAGACCGCGGTCAAGGCGGACATTCGTTCGCAGATCGAGGAACGCATGGCGGCCAAGGCATCGCCGGCACGGCTTGCGTCCAGCCGCTGACGTTACGACAGCTTGCCCGGTCCGCCCCGCGGGCCGGGTAGCCGCTCTGCGAGTTCTTGACCCCGCCATGTAGCGATTGCCTCCCACCGTCATTGTTCATACGGTGACGGCATGATTTTCCGGCCCTATCGCTGTTCAACGACAACACGGATCGCGATCCCCGCATCCGTGCCCTCGACCAGATCTTTCGGCAACTCCGCGACAACCGCATGACCAGCGACGCACAAGCAAGGGCGGCGCTGAAGCGCGGCGACCTGAATGCTGCGGCGGCCTCGGCAAAGGCGCTAGTCGCGGCCGAGCCCGACCGACCCGAAGGCTATTTCCTGCTTGGCATCGTCGCAGCCGAAGCGGGCCAGATCGCCAAGGCCGTGCCCCTGATCCAGGCCGCCGTAGACCGCGGCCCGCAGGCAGAGCATCTTGCCCAGCTTGCCCGTTTGCTGATCCTGCTGCGCCGCGACGGCGAGGCAGCCGATGCTGCGCGCCGCGCCATCGCTCTGGGACCTGCGGACGCGCGAAGCAGTGACACGATCGGCTGCGTACTGGCCCGGCTCGGCGATCACGAGGCATCCCTCGCCCCCTTCACCGCAGCGGTCGAGGCGGAACCTGGCAATCTCGACTATCGCTACAATCTGGCGGCGGCCTGCGGCTTCACCGGACGGGAAGAGGATGCGCGCCGGCATTACGAAGCGATCCTGGCCGCCGATCCCGGCAACGCCCGCGCGCATTATGCGCTGGCCATCCTGTCGCGCCAGACCGTGCAGGCCAATCATTTGCCCCGGCTGAAGACCGCGCTCGTCAATGCGGATAGGCCGGACGACGCGCTGCGCATCCGCTATGCGCTGGCCAAGGAGTTGGAGGATATCGGAGATCCCGAAGCCTTCGCGCATCTCTCTGCCGCGAATGCCGAGCACAAGCGCAAGCTGGGCTATGATTTCGCACATGATGCCGCGATCTTCGACGCGGTCGAGGCGCTGTTCACCGGCAGCACGCTTGCGTCGGGGGCGGGCGATCCTGATCCCTCGCCGATCTTCATCGTCGGCATGCCGCGGACCGGCACCACTTTGGTCGACCGTATCCTGTCATCGCACCGCGAGGTGCAATCGGCAGGCGAGCTTCAGGCGATGCCGCTGTCGGTCAAGCGTCTGGCTGGAACACGATCACGCACCATCGTCGATCCGGACACGATCCGGGCGAGCGCCGCGGTCGATCCCGCCGCCATCGGCGCCGCCTATCTGAAGCAGGCGAGCCATCATCGCACCGGCCATGCCCCGCGCTTCACCGACAAGCTGCCAGCCAATTTCCTCTATGTCGGCCATATCGCCCGCGCCTTGCTCGGTGCGCGCATCGTGTGCCTGCGGCGCAATCCGATGGACACGGTCTGGAGCAACTACAAGAACCTGTTTGCCAGCCAGTCCGCCTATTACGCCTATTCCTACGATCTGATGGACATTGCCCGCTATTACGCGCGCTTCGACCGGCTGATGGCCTTGTGGGACCGGCTTTATCCGGGGCGCGTCCTGCAATTGTCCTATGAAAGCCTGGTGGCGGACCAGGAAGCGCAGACCCGCCTGCTGCTGGATCACTGCGGGCTTGGCTGGGACGAGGCTTGCCTGTCGTTTCACCGGAATACATCGGCCGTCGCCACCCCCAGCGCCGCACAGGTCCGGCGCCCGCTCAATGCCGACGGCGTGGGCAAATGGCGCACGCACCGCGAAGGGCTTGAACCCATCCGCTGCTGGCTGGCGCAGCAGGGTTTCGACGTTCCCCAATGAAAGAAGCCGCCTGCCCGGCGGGGCAAGCGGCTTCCTTTCTTTCAGATTTCCGCGATCAGAAGCGGATGCGCCCCTCGATCCCCACGGTGCGCGGGTTCAGCACGACCTGGCGGTAATAGCGGACCGCCACGCCGTCGTTCACGCCGATCCGCGACCGATCGTTCGCGACCGAGACGATCGCAAAATTGTCGAAGATGTTGTCGGCGAACAGGCTGACGCCAAAACGGTCGTTCTCATAGCCGAGCGAGGCGCGGTGGGTGACGAAGCTGGGCAGCTTGTCGCCATAGGCCCGGTCGTAGCCAAGGCGGGTCACCACGTTCCCGCGATACACAGCGGTCCAGTTGGCCGTGACGTCCCCGTCGGGCAGCGGCATGATATAGGTCGCGCCCAGGGTGCCCGAATTCTTTGCCGAACCCGGCAGGCGATCCCCGTCAAGCGCGTCGAGCTGGTCGAACCGGTTGGAATAATCGCCCGGTGTCTCGCGGATGGTCAGGATACCCTCGACATCCTCGGTCAGCTTGGCGTCGGTATAGGAATAGGTGCCCTGGATCGACAGTTCGGGAATGGGTCGAAGCTGGAACGAGGTCTCGAAGCCCTGCGACTTGGCCGCGCCGCCATTCACGGTGATCCCGGTCGCGCCGTAGAGCGTGGCCGAATCCACCTGAATGCCGTCCCATTCGATGTGATAGACGTTGAAGTTGAACGTCAGCATCCGGTTCAGCAACTGGGTGCGGACGCCGATATCGATGTTCTTGGTCTCGTCGGGCCCGTACTGCAGCTCGTCCGGCAGGGCGCAGATGATCTGCTGGCCGGGCTGGACGTCGGCGGGGCAAGGCGCGACGCGGTTCGGGCCGCCGATGCGGTACCCCTTGCTGTATGTTCCATAGAGCAGGATGTCGGGCGTGACTTCGAACGAGGTGTTGAACTTCCACACCCAGCCGTCCTGCCCGGCTTCGCCGCCGTTGGCAGGCAGGTCATAGGGGCTTAGCGGATCGCCCAGCACCGGCAGCGCAGCCGCGCCCTGGATTTCGGAATCATAGTCGAAATAGCGCGTGCCGGCGGTCACCTGCCACTGCGGGATGATCTGGAAGGTGGCCTCGCCGAAGACCGCCTTCTCGGTCACCTTCGAAGTGATGTAGCTGACATATTCCAGCGCTTCGGGATTGGTCTCCGGATCGACCCACGGGTGGTTCGGAATGCGCTCGGCATAATCGCTCTGGAACTTGTTCTCGTTGTAGAAGCCGCCCAGAACCCAGCTGAGCGGACCCTCGTGACGCGAAACGAAGCGAACCTCGCCGTTCCACTGCTCGCGCTTGGTGTCGGAGTCGGTGTAGCCCGCGAAGGCCGGGAACAGCTCGTAGTCGTAGTCGAGGTCGAGCAGCAGGTCGGTGACGTCGGCCTGCCCCTCGAACAGCACCTCGGTATAGGCGCCGGTGGCGACGACGTCGAAGATGTCCGCGACATTGGCGTTCAGTTCGGCGCTGCCCAGATGCGCCTGGCGCGTGATCGGCTCGATGAAGCGGCTGGCGTTCTCGTACTTTCCGGTGCCCAGCACGCCGAAGCTGTTCGACTGCGATCCGTCGGTGTCGGTCTTCTGATAGGCGTAGGTCAGGGTCAGCTTCAGGTCTTCGCTGGTCTGCAGCAGCAGCTGGTTGCGGCTGGTGAAGGTCCGCTCGAAGTTGAGATCCTCACGCCTGGTCAGGTCGGTTGCGAAATCCTCGCGGTTGACGCCGTCGGGGCCGCTGGGCTGCGGCAGCGAGACGCCGGGTTCGCGCACCAGCCGCGTATAGTCGATGAAGCCGGGGTCGAAGTAATAGCCCGTCGCCGTGCGGAACGCGATATGGTCGCGCACGATCGGCAGGTTGAGCACGAAGTCGCCCTGGTAGCCGAAGTCGTCGCTGTGCGATTTGGTGGTGCCGCGGACGTGAACCTCGCCCTCGATCACGTCGGTGTTGGGGCGGTTCGGGATATAGCGGATCGCGCCCGCCAGAGTGCCCAGACCGTAGAGCGTACCCTGGGGACCGAGCAGCGTCTCGACGCGGTCGATGTCGATGAGCTTGAAATCGTAATAGAGCGGCGTCTCGCCAAGGTAGATGCCGAGCGCGTCGTCATAGTTCGCACCAAAATCATCGACGCCCGAAGCGCTGAGGCCGCGCAGCACGATCGAACCCGACGAACCCGGACCGGTGTCGAGAATGGTCATGCCCGGCGTGAAATCGGCTATATCGCGAACGTCGTCGATCCGCTGCGCCTGCAGCTCCTCCTGGCCGATGGCCGAGATGTTGATCGGCGTGTCCTGGATCGTCGTGCTGCGGCGGGTGCCGGTCACGATGATCGCGTTCTCGTCATAGGTTTCCGCCGTTTCGGTCGGCGCATCCATGGCGTCCTGCGCGGCCGCTTGGGTTGCGAAGGCACCGCCCGTCAGCATTGTCGCAGAAAGAAGACCCAAGCGTAATGTCGCGCAATAATTCATCTGCTACCCCCTCATTGGGTTAAAACTTCCCCGCGCCCCGGCACACGGGCCAGGGCTGGATTTTCGTCGATGTGAGGATCTGGCGTTGCCCGCGCTGCCGCTGTTGCGGCTTGTGCCCGTGCCCGCCTGCTGCCCCCCCGCCTGTCCATGGGCCGGGATGTGCGATCCGGTACTCTTCCTGCGGCTCGCCGGGCGTCAGCCCGCCGAGGGTTTCGAATTGCCTCTCTCGCCGTTCCGGCCCGCCCCGATCCGGTCGATCACGGGCTGGAAGGGAAACATGAATTGTTCATAGATCGACAGGCGCCTGCGGTCGTCCTGGCCGACGATCGCGGATTCCCCGTCGCGATAGGTGCCGAAGATGCGGTCGAACAAGATCACCGAATTGCCATAGTTGCAGCGCGTATCCTCATAGCTGAGCGCGGTATGGTGCAGGCTGTGGTGGCGGATCGTGGTGAAGAAGAACGAATAGAACAGCGGCGGGTTCGACCGCACATTGGCATGGGCGAAGCCCGAGATGACGCCGCCCATGCTGATCGCGCAGAAGATCGCGGCCAGGCTGAAGTCGAACAGCGCCACGACGCTCAGGCTGATCAGCACCAGCTCGATCGGATTGCCGACCGCGCCCTTCAGCGCGTTGAGCTGAGTCACGTGGTGATGCGGCGCATGGGTCAGCCACAGCGGATACACGTTGTGCATCAGCCGATGCATCCAGTACTGGCCGAATTCGACCAGCAGGATCACCATCAGCGCCTGGACCAGGAAAGGCAGCTCCATCAGCCACGGCGTCGCGATGCCCAGCCGTTCCTTGAGCGCCATCAGCGGCTCCTCGGCGACCTTGGTGGCGACCCAGCCGATGACCGTGTACATCAGCACCGTGTAGAAGACGTCGGTCGCAAGTTCGCGGCGATTGATGCGCCAGCCTTCGTGCCGTTCGGCCACCCATTCCAGGCCCTGGATCCACGCCATGATCGCGACCGCGACGATCACCAGCGTATAGGGAGCCTCGACCCAGGCATTGGGCGCGAAGCCCCAGAAGCAGATGACGGCCGCCAGAGTGGCGGGCGGGATCAGGTTGACAAGGGCGGTGCTGACCATGCCGCGGCCCGTCGCATCGGGGCTGGTTCCTGCGGCGGCGTGTGCCTGCGCAGCGGAAGTCGTAGAGGTATCGCTACCCTGCGGCTGGTCCATAGAAAACCTCCTTATCAGGTCGTTTCCGACCCAATTTCGAAAATCCTCTACCCATGGACTTCATGTCGTTCTGATTGCGACAATTGGAAGGTACAGATATTACCAAAAGCGTCAAGCGTATTAATTGAGGACTGTGTCCGAATACGGAATTTTGCTTAACGCGTTGCAGATCCGTGCATTTTCCCAAATCAGCCGCGCGGCGATCACACGGTGAAAGCCGTTTTTGCAACAATACTAGTAGCCCTGCTGCAACATTCGCCCCCTACCGCAGCGATTCGCCGAAGTTTGTTTCGCCCCCGCCCCGCAAGCGGAACGGACCGCGCGCAGGGCCAACGGTGCGCCGGTCAATCGGGCTTGGACCACCACGACAGGGTCTGGTTGTCATGGGCGGATGTCCAGATGCCCGCGGGCGTATAGCGGATCGCTCCGCTGCCGGCAGGTTCGCCCAGCCGTGCGGTGACCTCCAGCGTGTCGGGGTCGATCACCGCGAATACCTGGTCCTCGGTCGTGCGCAGCCATACCGACCCGCCGCCGACGTCGATGTCGCCATAGATCAGCGTCTCGCCCACCGGTACGCGGCCGCTGACGGCCATGGTCGCCGGATCGACGCGGGCGACCGTGCCGTCGCCCTGTTCCTGCACCCAGACCGCGCCCTCGCCCGCGGCAAGGAAGCCGGGCTGCTTGCCCAGCGCGACCTTGCCGGTGACGCGATTGGTCGCCGGATCGATCCTCTGCAACGACTGCGCGTCGCTGCTGACCGCCCATAGCGCGTCGAGGCCATAGGCCAGATAGAAGGTGCCCGGAGCGACGGGCACGGTCGCGATCACCTCGTTTGTCGCGGGATCGATCCGCGCGACCGCGCCTTGCGCCGCGCTGGGCACCCAGATCGAACCGTCTCCCGACACCACGTTGGTCTCGCCCTTGGGGTTGGCGATGCCGGTCGCGATGATGGTCTGCACCTCGGCAGTGTCGAGGTCGATGCGGTACAGATTGGCATCGGGGCAATTGGCGACCCACAGCGACCCGCTGGCGACCGCCATCGTGCCGCACGGGCGCGGCATGACGGTCGAGGCGAGCTTGCCATCGACGCCCCATTGCTCGACCCGCCCGTCGTTGGTGGTCCAGACTGTGTCGCCGTCGATCGCCAGGAAGTCGGCGAAGCCGGGTACAGCCAATTCCTTCTCGACCAACGTGCCTGCCGCCGCCATGGCCGGTTCCCCGGGCTGCATGGTGGCGCAAGCGCCCAGGGATACCGACGCCGATGCCAATGCGATTGCCACGGTCTTCTTCATGGAACTGCTCCTGTCCGATGCCCGCAAGGGGTCAGCTATAGCGATAGGGATAGGTATCGATGGTCGTCATGCTGCGCGTCTGGTTGCACAGGAAGACGGTGCCGGTGAAATAGATGCCCGGCTCGGTCACCGTCTTCGCGAATTCGAACGTGTCGCGAAGTTGCTGCACCGACATTTGGACGGGCGCCTCGTTCGGCTGCCAGGTCAGGCCATAGGGGTAATCCTGATCGTCCTTGCTGATCTCGACATGGCAGCCCATCACGTGGCTCACCGGATGCGTGTCGACGAAATCGATCAGCCGCTGCATGCTTGCCAGCCACGGCTCCCAGAAGCTGATGTAGCAGCGCCCGCGATAGAACATGTCGCCGGTGTACAGGATCTGCGTATAGCTGTCGTAATAGGCGAATTCGGAAATCACGTGGCCGGGCGATCCCCAGATCAGGATCTCTCGCCCGCCCAGGTCCAGCGCAACCCGCTCTTCGGGAAAATTGGTCATGCCCCAGAAGCCGACCATCTCCTCATGCGTCAGCCCCATGTACCGCGTGTTGGGCCGGTCTGCGAACTGGTTCACCGCCGCATAATGGTCGGCATGCAGATGGCTGAACGCGACCAGCAGTTCCATGCGCTGCGGGTTCTTGCCATTGCGCTCGCACCATGCGTCGATGGTGGCATCGACGACACCGCGCAGGTCGCAGTCGTTGCGAAGCTGCACATAGCCTTCGTCCAGCAGCAGAATCCGGTCGTTCCCGAAATACAGCGGGGCGAAGGGAGCCTCGTAGCTATAGGCCTTGTTCTGGCGCAGGATGGCGGTGTGGTCGTTGTACCAGTGCACCTGCCAGGGCGGGTCGGTGTTATCCATGCAGGATTCCGACCCGCAGATCCATCTGTCGGGAAAGCCGCCCGGGGCGGGCAGGTTGCTGGTGAAATCGATCGGCGGGCCATTGCCGGCCAGCGACTGGGCATAGGCCACGCCCGCCCCCGACAGGGGAAGCGCGGCGGCGGCATTGCAGGCAAGAAATATGCGTCGGTCCATGGCTTGTGTCCCCTCGATCAGAACGGATGCGGCGGGCGGATCTTCGGCACGTCGGCGGGCCACACATCGGTCCGCTGGTCCGGACTGACGCCGTTGAGCAGGATGAAATCAGGGCGGATGAGCATCAGATCCCTGCCCTGCACCTCGCGCGCATATTGCAACGCGTCGTCGATCAGGGCCGGCTCCATCTCCAGCACCCGCTCATAAGGCTTGTAGTTGCGGAAACGCGGATAGGCCTGACCCGGCACGAACATCATGTCGATATGGCCGCCCATCACATATTTGACGGGATTGGCATCGGCAAAGGCCTTCAGCCTTTCCAGCGAAGCGACGAAGTCGCGATCGTTCCCGATATTGATCTTGCCGGGAAACAGCAGGTCGCCGGTGAACAGGAAATCGCAATAGGGATCGTAGAAGCTGATCCCGTCCTTGTGCGTGCCGGGGGTCGGGATCACCCGGATCACCCGGTCGCCCAGATCGATGCTTCCCGTCCCGTTCGGCCAGTCGCCCAGCAGTCCGTGGAATTCCTTCATCGCGGCCAGCGGGGTGGGCGCGATCACGGTGTCGGGGCGTCCGGCGAATTGCGCCAACCCCTTCGTCTGCGCATGATCCTCGCCCGAAGTCATGACCAGCGTCAGCGGAACGCGGGTCCGCCCCCTCGCCTTTGCCCAGCGGGCGACGATCGCGTCCACCGTTTCGCGCAGCGGGTAGTGCGCGGGATTGGCGGTCGCGCCATTGTCGATCAGCAGCGCACCCTTGTTGCCGAACAGCAAATAGGTGAATGGTGCTTCCCAGTGCACGCAGACGTTCTGGCGCAGGATGAAGCTGTCCTCGTTATATTGCATCACCTGCACGCGCGGATCGGTGTTCTTCGCCGCCACGTTCGAGCCACAGGTCCAGCGGAACGCGATATTGCCCGGCGCGGGGCCATCGCTGGCATAGTCGTGGATCACGGGTGCGGCGGGGTGCAGCGGGACCGCGCTATCGGTGTGACGCACGCCCGGTCGGTTGTAATCCTGCTCCGGATTACCGTTCGGATAGCTGCGGGAAGTGGCCGATTGCGGATTGCCGGACAGCTCCGGCCTGTATGTCTGACGTTGCGGCATCGCACTCCCCCGATATGCTGCCCGCGGGCAGCCATGAACGATAGCCTTGATGCACGCCCTCCCAGACGCCGCGCCCAACGCCCGTCCCGCGGGATCCGGGGCGCGTGGCGATCATCCTACGGATATTACAAAACATATCAACAGTAATAATTTTGCATGGACAAGCGCCGCAATTCAGACAATGCTGCATCCGCGAAAGGAGACGAATCATGCTCACGGGGGTCCGCAACGCGGGGAAAATTGCACTGATGTTCTGCGCGATGCTGATCGCATCGTGCTCGTCTTCGGAAGGCGAGGCACCCGAGCCGCGCACCGAATTCGACATCGGCTGGTCGATCTATGCCGGATGGATGCCTTGGCCTTATGCGCAGCAGGCCGGCATCGTCGACAAATGGGCCGACAAATACGGCCTCGAGATCAATTTCGTGCAGGTCAACGACTACGTCGAGTCGGTGAACCAGTACACCGCCGGCAAGCTCGACGGCGTCACCGTCGCCAACATGGACGCGCTGACCATTCCCGCCGCGGGCGGCAAGGATACCAGCGCGATCATCCTGGGCGACTATTCCAACGGCAATGACGGCATCCTGCTCAAGGGATCGAACAACCTGGCCGACATCAGGGGCCGCGACGTCAACCTGGTCGAGCTTTCGGTATCCCACTATCTGCTGGCGCGCGGACTGGAAGAGGCGGGCATGCCGCTGACCGCGGTCAACACCATGAACACCGCGGACGCGGACATCGCGGGCGCCTTTACCTCGGACGAGGTTACCGCCGCGGTTGCGTGGAACCCGCAGCTTGCCACGATGAAGACGGCGCCGAATGCCAACATGGTGTTCAGTTCGGCCGATATCCCGGGCGAGATCGTCGACCTGCTGGTGGTGGACACCGCCACGCTGAAGGCCAATCCGAACCTGGGCAAGGCGCTGGCCGGCATCTGGTACGAGACGATGGCCCTGATGCAGCAGGACACGCCCGAAGGCCGGGAAGCGCGCGCCGCCATGGCCAGGCTGGCCGGCACCACGCCCGACGTGTTCGAGGATCAGCTGTCCACGACCTATCTCTATGCCGATCCTGCGGCAGCGGTCGAAGCGACCCGCTCGCCCAGCCTGGTCGAAACGATGACGCGCGTGCGCGACTTCAGCTTTGCACAGGGCTTGTTCGGACAGGGCGCGCGCTCGGCCGATGCGGTCGGCATGTCCTTTCCGGGCGGCACGGTGCTGGGCGACCCGAACAATGTCACGCTGAGGTTCGACGACAGCTACATGCAGATGGCCGCCGAAGGCGCCCTGTGACCGGGACCGGGCTGACGGCCGCGCGCATGATGTCTGCCACGCCAATACGGGATGACCGTCGATGCGCTGGGTAAATCGCCGGGTCCGGCGCGGCAATCGCCTGCTGCTGGGTGCGCTCCCGATCGTGGCACTGGTGGTGCTTTACCTCGTCGCCGCGGGGGCGCGCCACTCGGTCAATCCCAGCGACAAGATCCTGCCCCTGCCATCCGCGATGGTCGAGGCGATGGCGTCGCTGGTGGCCGAGCCGGACCGACTGTCGGGGGATTATCTGTTCTGGGCCGATACGCTGGCCAGCCTGACGCGGCTGGGTATCGGTCTTGCCATCTCCACCCTTTCCGCGCTGCTGGTGGGGCTGGTGCTGGGCATATTGCCGCCGGTGCGCGCCACGTTCGGCCCGCTTGTGACCGGCATCGCGGTGATCCCGCCGATCGCGCTGCTGCCGATCCTGTTCATCGCCTTCGGGCTGGGTGAGACGGCCAAGGTAGCGCTGATCGTGGTGGGCATCGCGCCCTTCATGATCCGGGACATCGCCGCGCATATCGGCGCCCTTCCGCGCGAACAGATCATCAAGGCGCAGACGCTGGGGGCGAACAGCTGGCAGGTGATGCTGCGCGTCGCCCTGCCGCAGGCGATGCCGCGGCTGATCCAGGCGGTGCGCCTGTCGCTCGGCCCGGCATGGGTGTTCCTGATCTCGGCAGAGGCGATCGCCGCCGATGTCGGCCTTGGCTACCGCATTTTCCTCGTCCGCCGCTATCTGTCGATGGACATCATCCTGCCCTATGTGGCGTGGATCGCGCTTCTGGCGGTGGTGATGGACATCGCCCTTACCCGGAGCAGCCGCCGGCTGTTCCCCTGGGCCCATGGAGCAGATCATTGAGCGCGCTGCTGAACCTTCGCAACATCTGGGTCGAGTACGGCGAGAAGATCGTGCTCGAAAACGTCTCCCTCGATATCGAGGAAGGCTCGTTCGTGTCGATCATCGGCCCCTCGGGCGCGGGCAAGAGCAGCCTGCTGCGCGTGATCCTGGGCCAGGAAGTGCCGACGCGCGGCTCAATCCTGCTGGACGGCGTGCCGCTGCCGGGCGAATGCGGGCCGGATCGCGGGGTGGTGTTCCAGCGCTATTCGGTGTTTCCGCATCTCTCGGCATTGCGCAACACGGTGTTCGGCCTGGAATGCAAGCAGGCGCCCTTCTCCGCCCGGCTGTTCGGCGGCCCCAGGCGCGAGGCGATGGCACAAGCCGAGGAAATGCTGGACGCCGTCGGCCTGCGCGACAGCATGCATCTCTATCCCGCGGAGATGTCGGGCGGGATGCAGCAGCGCCTCGCCATCGCGCAGGCGCTGATCAAGCGCCCCCGCATCCTGCTGCTGGACGAGCCGTTCGGCGCGCTCGATCCCGGCATCAGGGCGGACATGCACGGGCTGATCACCCGGCTGTGGAACGAATACCAGCTGACCGTCATCATGGTCACGCATGACATCAAGGAAGCGTTCTCGCTGGGAACGCGGGTGCTGACGCTCGACAAGCGGCGGCACGATCCGCACGCGCCGCACCGCTATGGCGCGACCGCCGTCTACGACCTCGCGTTGACGCGCAAGACGCAGCCGACGGACCCCGCGGCCACGGATCCTGTGCCCGTGGAATCTTCGGACGACCACGGCAGTATTACGATTGACACAAACAATAATAATTGAGAGACCGTTCGCATGAGTTCAGAGCCCACCAATCTCGCCCGCCTGAGCATGAGCCTTCCGGCCGAACTGTTCCGCCAGCTGGACATGATGGTCGAGGAACGCGGACTGCCCTCACGCTCGCAATTGATCGCCGAACTGATCCGCCACGCACTGGCCGAGCATGAGGCGCGCGTCCGCCCCGACGACATGCTCGCGGGCACGGTGACGCTCGTCTATCGCGGCAATCGCGGCAAGGCGCGCCAGCAATTGTCCGAGACGCAGGCCGATTACCTGAAAGAGGTGATCTCCTCGCAGCATGTCTTCCTGGAAGACGACCAGTCGATGGAAGTGCTGCTGGTGCAGGGCCCCGCCAACAGGCTTGAGGAACTGTGCGACGCGCTGCGCGGCATTCGCGGCGTGAACCAGCTGCAACTTGTCACCACCACCGCCCTGCTGCCGCCCCTGCACGAGCTGGAGGGCCAAGGCGAAGCGCCCGCGAAGGGCGCGGCCAAGGGCGCTGCGAAGAAGAGGGAATCCGCATGACGACCAATCTTGCCGATCCGATGGCGGCGCGCGACCATGCCCGCGCCATGGCTGGCACCAGGGCCGACGCCATGCCGGTACTTCCCCCCGCGGCGGACGATCTGCCCGAAGGCGTGTCGGCGAACGATCTGGTGTGGGAAGAAATGATCGCGGCGGGCGGCTATGCCACGCGCCGCCTGTCGCGCGGATCGCGGCTGCGGCTGATCGACCTGGAGGGTGACGCCTGCGCCTCGCTGCTGATCTATAACGCCGACATGCCGACCGAACGGCTGAACGTCGCCGACACGGTCAAGGTCCAGTGGAACGCCTATCTGGGCGAAAACAAGCTGCTGCTGTCCGACATGGGCCGCGTGCTGATGAGCATCCTGTACGACGAAGCAGGCACGCATGACACGTTCTGCGGCACCTCGAACGCCGCCACGAACGAGGCGAAATATGGCGAGGGGCGCAACAGCGGGGCCTTTCCCAACGGGCGTGACCGGTTCCTGCTGGGTTCGGCCAAGCACGGGCTGCAGCGCCGCGACGTCCACCCCTGCGTCAACCTGTTCAAGGGCACGCGGATCGAGAAGGATGGCACCATCACCCCGCAAATCGGCCCGTTCGATTCTGGACGCAGCATGATCCTGCGCGCCGAGATGGACGTCATCGTCGTGATCGCCAATTGCCCTCACGTGATGGACCCGCGCGATGAATATGCCGTCACCCGCCTGCGCGCCACCGCATGGCGCGGGCCGGTCACACCGCAAGACGATGCCGCACGCAACGCCTCGCCCGAGGGGCTGCGCGCGTTCGAGAATGTCGAAGACTACTACCGCCGCTGAGAAAGGGCCGACACATGACCACAGATCCGGCCATCACCGGCCTTTCCGGCACCATCATTCATGATGAGATCGTGCCCGCGCGCGCACCCTGGCTGCACCACGTCGCCAAGGGGCAGACCCTGCGCGTCGTTGATGTCGAGGGCAACCAGGCGGTCGATTTCCTGATCTATTCCGCCGCCGACGACGTCGAGCGTTACAGCGCGCAGGACACGGTCGCGGCGCAGGGGAACCTGTTCCTCAAGACCGGATCGGTGCTTCTCTCGAACGAGGGGCGGCCGATGATGACCATCACCGATACCTCGGTCGAATATCACGACACCATCGGCGGCGCCTGTTCGTGCGAGTCCAACACGCTGCGTTACGGACATCACACCAAGGCGCAGCACGCCTGTGTCGAGAATTTCCTCGAGGCCAACCTCACCGAAGGCCGGGGCAAGCGAGACATGGTGCCCAACATCAATTTCTTCATGAACGTGCCGGTCGAGGAAGACGGGTCGCTGGGCATCGTCGACGGCATTTCCGCCCCCGGCCTGACCGTCGACCTGCGCGCAGAGATGGACGTGATCGTGGTCGTGTCGAACTGCCCGCAGATCAACAACCCCTGCAACGCCTTCAATCCCACCCCTGTCCGGATGATTGTGACCGCATGAGCTTTGACACCGTCCTGGTCGCGAACCGGGGGGCCATCGCCACCCGGATCATCCGCACGCTGCGCAAGATGGGCCTCCGCTCGGTCGCGGTCTATTCCGAGGCGGATGCGGGTTCGCTGCATGTCTCGGAAGCCGACAGCGCGATCTGCATCGGCCCCGCCCCGGCGGCGGAAAGCTATCTGAACATTTCCGCGATCCTTGCCGCCGCGAAGGAAAGCGGCGCGGGCGCGATCCATCCCGGTTACGGCTTTTTGGCCGAGAATACCGAATTTGCCGAGGCATGCGCCGCCGCCGGCATCGTGTTCGTCGGCCCCACGCCCCGGAACATCAATATCTTCGGCCTGAAGCACAGCGCCCGCGCGCTGGCGGAAGAGCACGGCGTCCCCCTCGCCCCCGGCACCGGCCTGCTGACGGACGAGGCGGAAGCAGTCGAGGCCGCGCGCAAAATCGGCTTTCCGGTCATGCTAAAGGCCACCGCTGGCGGCGGCGGCATCGGCATGCGCATCTGCGAGGACGAGGCCGCCGTGCGCGACGGTTTCGCGGTCGTCGCGCGGCTTGGCGCGGGCAATTTCGGCGATGCGGGCGTGTTCCTCGAACGCTATATCGGCCGCGCGCGCCATATCGAGGTGCAGATCTTCGGCGACGGGAAAGGCCGCGTCATGCCGCTGGGCGAGCGCGATTGTTCGCTGCAGCGCCGCAACCAGAAAGTGGTCGAGGAAGCCCCCGCCCCCCGCCTCTCCGGCGCCAAGCGCGCCGAGCTTATCGCCGCCGCCGTCCGCCTGGGCGAAGCGGCGCGTTACCTGTCCGCAGGCACGGTCGAATTCCTGTTCGATGCCGAGCGCGAGGAATTCTTCTTCCTCGAGATGAACACCCGCCTGCAGGTCGAACACGGCGTGACCGAGGAAGTCATGGGCGTGGACCTCGTCGAATGGATGATCCGCGGCGCGGCGGGCGATTTCGCCTTCCTCGACCGCGAGCCGCCTGTGGCGCGGGGCCACGCCATCCAGGTGCGCCTCTATGCCGAGGATCCGGCGCTGGACTATCGCCCCACGGTGGGCGCGCTGACCGCGGTCGATTTCCCGTCCGACATCCGCGTCGAGACGTGGTGCATGGCGGGTAACGAGGTGACCAGCTGGTACGATCCGATGATCGCCAAGCTGATTGTTCACCGCCCGACGCGCGATGAGGCGATCGGGGCGATGCAGGACGCACTGGACGACAGCCGCATCGACGGGATCGAGACGAACCTGCGCTGGCTGCGCGACGTGGTCCGCAATGAGAAATTCGGCAGCGGCGAGGTTTCGACCCGGCTGCTGGAAAGCGTGACCTATCACCCCCGCTGCATCCGCGTGATCAGCGGCGGCACCGCGACCACGGTGCAGGACTGGCCGGGACGGCTTGGCCTGTGGGACGTGGGCGTGCCGCCTTCGGGGCCGATGGACGACCGTTCGTTCCGGCTCGGAAACCTGATGCTGGGCAATCCCGAAGGCATGGCAGGTCTGGAAGTGACCGCCAGCGGACCGACCCTGCAATTCAGCGCGCCTGCCCGCATCTGCCTGACCGGCGCGGATTTCGGCGCGAAGCTGGACGGCGAGCCGGTGGAACGCGGCACGGTGCTGTCGGTTCAGGCCGGGCAGACCCTGGCGATGGGCCAGGCGACCGGCGGCGGGGTTCGCGGCTATATCCTGTTCGCGGGCGGGCTGGACATCGCGGCCTATCTCGGCAGCCACAGCACCTTTGCGCTGGGCCAGTTCGGCGGGCATGCGGCGCGGCGGCTGCTGGCGGGCGATACGCTGCATTTCGGCGCGGAGGAATCGGCGGGCGAAGCGGCGGCACTGGCGCTTCCCGACATCGGGCGAAGCTGGGAATTGCGGGTGCTTTACGGCCCCCACGGCGCGCCCGATTTCTTCACGCCGGACGACATCGCCGAATTCGTCGCAGCCGAATGGCAGGTCCATTACAACAGCAACCGCACCGGCGTGCGGCTTGTCGGGCCAAAGCCGCAATGGGCGCGCAAGGACGGCGGCGAGGCAGGGCTGCACCCGTCGAACATCCACGACAATCCCTATGCCATCGGGGCGGTGGACTTTACCGGCGACATGCCGATCATCCTTGGCCCCGACGGGCCCTCGCTGGGCGGGTTCGTGTGCCCGTTCACCGTGATCGCGGCGGACCGATGGAAGATCGGGCAGTTGGCACCCGACGACCGCTTGCGCTTCGTACCCGTGAGCGCCGAGGATGCGGCGGAGGCAGCTGCGGCACCCCTCGACCGTTTCGGCAACGATGGCGGCGCGCGCGATATCGCCGATCTGTCGCCCATCCTGGCCGAGATCCCGCAGCAGGGCATCCGCCCCCGCGCGGTCTATCGTCAGCAGGGCGACCGCAACATCCTCGTCGAATATGGCGAGATCGTCCTCGACATCGAACTGCGCATCCGCGTCCACGCGCTGATGACCGAGCTTGAGCGGCTGAAGCTGCCGGGCGTGATCGACATCGTGCCGGGCATCCGCTCGCTGCAATTGCATTTCGACGGCAAGGCGCTGGACCAGAAGGCCGCATTGGCTGCGCTGATCGAAGCGGAGGAAGCGCTGGGCGACCTCGAGGATTTCCGCATCCCGTCGCGCATCGTGCACCTGCCGCTCAGCTGGCGGGACCCGGCGACCATCGAAACGATCGAGAAATACATGGGCGCGGTGCGCGACGACGCGCCGTGGTGCCCCGACAATATCGAGTTCATCCGCCGCATCAACGGCATGCGCGATGCCGATGCGGTGGAAAGCCTGATCTTCGATGCCAGCTATCTCGTGCTGGGTCTTGGCGATGTCTATCTGGGCGCGCCGGTGGCGACGCCGGTCGATCCACGGCACCGGCTGGTCACCACGAAGTACAATCCGGCCCGCACCTGGACCCCGCCCAACGTGGTGGGCATCGGCGGGGCCTACATGTGCATCTATGGCATGGAGGGACCGGGCGGCTACCAGCTGTTCGGGCGCACCATCCAGGTGTGGAACACGCACCGCCAGACCGACGCCTTCGTCGACGGCAAGCCATGGCTGCTGCGCTTCTTCGACCAGATCCGCTTCTTCAAGGTCGATGCGGACGAGCTGGCCGACTGGCGCCGCGATTTCCCCAACGGTCGCCGCTCGATCAAGGTCGAGCATTCCGAATTCCGCCTTGCCGATTATCGCGCTTTCCTGAAGGAAAACGCCGAGAGCATCGCCGCGTTCGAGGCCACCCGCCAGGCCGCCTTCGACGAGGAGCGGGCCGAATGGGAGCGCTCGGGCGAGTTCGACCGGATCAGCGACCTGGCCGATACCGATGCGGGCGCGGCGGAAGTCGCGGCGGTCGAAGTGCCCGAAGGCAGCGAGCTGATCGAAGCGCCCTTCGGCGGCAGCGTATGGAAGCTGATGGTGGAACCGGGCGATGCGGTGCAGGAAGGCGACATCATCGCGGTGATCGAATCCATGAAGATGGAATGCCCGTTCGAAAGCCCAGCCAGCGGCACGGTGTCGGCGCTCTACATGCAGGAACGCCAGTCGCTGCAACCCGGAACGCCCATGCTGGCACTGAGGCGCAGCGCATGACCGACCTCAATCGCCAGAGCGTTACCGCCATCGCCGACGCCGTATCGTCGGGCCAGACCGCAGCGCTCGCCGTCGCCGAGGATACGCTGGCCCGGATCGAGGCCTATGATGCGCTCCAGCCGCAAATCTGGATCAGCCGGGCATCGCGCGAAGACGTGCTTTGCGCCGCGCGCAAGGTCGATGCACGCATTGCCGCTGGCGAAAAGCTGCCGCTGGCGGGCGTGGCATATGCGGTGAAGGACAATATCGACGTCGCGGGGCTGGAAACGACCGCCGCCTGCCCTGCCTTCGCCTATTCCCCCGAACAATCGGCAGGCGTGATCGAACGGCTGGACGCGGCGGGCGCGATCTGCGTCGGCAAGACCAATCTCGACCAGTTCGCCACCGGGCTTGTCGGCGTGCGCAGCCCCTATGGCATTCCGCGCAATGTCTATAACCGCGATTACGTCAGCGGCGGGTCCAGTTCAGGGTCGTCGGTCGCGGTCGCGGCGGGCCTTGTCCCGTTCGCGCTGGGCACCGATACGGCGGGTTCGGGCCGCGTGCCAGCCGCGTTCCAGCACCTGATCGGCTTCAAGCCGACGAAAGGCCGCTGGAGCACGCGCGGGCTGGTCCCCGCCTGCCGCAGCATCGATTGCATCACCGTGTTTACCGACACCATCGCCGATGCGCGGCGGGTGGACGAAAGCATCGCCGCCCTCGATCTTGCCGATCCGTGGTCCAAGCCGCTGGCGAATGCGCCCCTTACCCCCAGACGCATCGGCGTGCCGCGACCCGACCAGCGCGTTTTCTTCGGAGATACGCAGGCCGAATATCTCTACGACCGCGCCCTCGCCGCTCTGTCGCAAGGTGCCGAGATCGTCGAGATCGACATCGATCCGCTGCTTGAGGCCGCGCAATTGCTCTACGGCGGACCGTGGGTGGCCGAACGCACCGCCGCGGTCGAGGCGCTGCTGAAAAGCGATCCCGATGCGATCGACCCCACGGTGCGCGGCATCGTCGAGGCGGGGCTGGACATGAAGGCGGTCGACCTGTGGAACGGCATCTACCGCCTGGCCGAACTGAAGCGCCACGCCGATGGACTGTGGGACGGCATCGACATGCTGGCGTTCCCGACCACGGGCACGACCTATCGCGTGCGCGAACTGCAGGCTTCTCCGGTTGCGCTCAACAGCAATCTTGGCCGCTATACCAATTTCGTGAACCTGCTCGACATGGCGGCGATCGCGGTGCCTGCCGGGATGCGCGGCAACGGCACGGGCTTCGGCATCACGCTGATCGGCCCTGCCGACACCGACCGCGCGCTGATGGCGGCGGCCGAAACCTATCTGGACGCGGCCGATCTGCCGTCGCTTCCCCCGCTCGACATGGAGGATACTATGGAAAGCGTAAAACTGGCCGTCGTCGGCGCGCATCTGAAAGACATGCCGCTGCACTGGCAGCTCACCTCTCGCGATGCGACATTCGTCGGCGCGTTCGAGACGGCGCCGAACTACCGCCTCTATGCCATTGCCAACAGCACCCCGCCCAAGCCTGCGCTGGTCCACAGCGCGGACGGCGCGGCGATCAAGGTCGAGGTCTACGAACTCGACATGGAAGCCTTCGGCAGCTTCACCGCCGAGGTGCCCGCTCCGCTGGCCATCGGCACGGTGACCCTGTCCGACGGTTCCAGCGTCAAGGGCTTCGTGTCCGAACCGCGCGCGACCGAGGCTGCGGAGGACATCACCCACCTCGGCGGCTGGCGCGCCTTCATCGCGGGCGGTTGATCGATGCCGCGCCCTTTCCATCATGTCTGTCCCGCGAGCGGTCGCAGGTGATGAAGGGCGCGCTCGACAGCTTGCGGGCATGGGCGTCGCATGCGCTTAGCCATGCGGGTCGGCGCATCGCGCCCGGCAGCGCCGGTTGCACTAAGTCGGAGCGGGAGGCGCTGATGCAGGAAATCGCTTTGCTCGAACGGCGATGCGCCGATCTGGAACGCGCCAACACCGCCGCCACGGCTGCCAACCAGGCGAAAAGCCGCTTCCTCGCAAGCGCGAGCCACGAGATCCGCTCCCCGCTCAATTCGATCTATGGCTATGCGCAATTGCTGGAGCGCAACGAGGGGCGCAATGCGCTGCAGGCCGCGCGCATCATCCGCCGCAGTTCCGAACATCTCGCCAGCCTGGTCGAAGGTCTGCTCGACCTCTCGCATGTCGAAAGCGGGGCACTGCGGCTGCAGCGCGAGGTGATCCGGTTTCCCGCCCTGCTCGAACAGGTGGTCGACATGTTCGAACCGCAGGCGGAAGCCAAGGGGCTGCACTTCCGGCTGGAATGCCCCCCGAAATTGCCGGAATTCGTGCGCGGCGACCAGAAGCGCCTGCGCCAGGTGCTGATCAACCTGGTGTCGAACGCGATCAAGTTCACCGACAGCGGCCAGGTGACGCTGAAGGTCGCGTACCGCAACGACCTCGCCATTTTCGAGATTGCCGACACCGGCATCGGCATCGGCCCCGACGACATCGACCACATCTTCGACCCGTTCCACAGCCGCAGCGACGAGCTGGCGAAGCGCCCCGGCGTGGGCCTGGGCCTGTCCATCACGCAGGCGCTGGTGCAGGTGATGGGCGGCGAGATCCGGGTCGAAAGCCGGCTTGGCGAAGGGTCGCGTTTCACGGTGCGGCTGATGCTGTCCCAGCCGCAGTCGCATCCCGCCGATACCACGCCCACCACCGTCATCACCGGCTATTCGGGCCGCCGCCGCACGATCCTGGTCGTCGACGACGACGAGGCGCAGCGCAGCCTGCTGGCCAGCCTGCTGGAACCGCTGGGCTTTACCGTGCTGACCGCGGGCGACGCGGATTCGGCAGTGGCCATCGCGGGCGAAAGCGGCCCCGACCTCGTCCTGCTCGACATAACGATGCCGGGGCGCACCGGATGGGACGTGGCCGACGCGCTGCGCCAGGCGCATGGCACGACCATCCGCATCGTAATGCTGTCCGCCAACGCACATGAACATCACCCCGGCGGCGACGGCGACATGCCGAATGACATGTTCCTGCTGAAACCGTTCGAATTCAGCAATTTGCTCGACGTCATATCGGCGCAATTGTGGATCGAATGGACCGGTTCGGGATCGTCGGCAGCGGGCCGCGCCGCCGAGGGGGTCCCGGACGTCAGGCCGCCCCTTCCCGCCGCCACCCGCCCCCATTTCGCCGAGATCGAGCGACTGGTCCGCACCGGCCATGTGCGCGGCATCGAAAGCCAGATCGACGCCATCGCCGCGTCCCACCCGGCCGCTCTGCCCGTCGCGCAGGAAATGCGCGCATGCCTCGACGCATTCGACCTCAAGGCGCTGGCCGCCATCGCAAGGACGTCGCAGAACGATGCCGTCTGAAGCGCCAGCCAGGGACCGTATCCTCGTCGTCGACGACACGCCGGACTCGTTGAGCCTGCTGGTCGACACGCTTGAGCAGGAAGGCATGACCGCCCTTGTCGCGACAAGCGGGGAAGCGGCGCTGGAACTGCTGGATCACGACACGCCCGACCTGATCCTGATGGATGCGGTGATGCCGGGGATGGACGGGTTCGAGGCGACGCGCCGGATCAAGCGCGATCCCGCCTTTGCCTATGTGCCCGTCATCTTCATGACCGGCCTGACCGAACCGGAGCATGCCATCGCGGCGCTGGAAAACGGCGGGATCGACTATATTCGGAAGCCGATCGTGATCGAAGAGCTGCTTGCGCGTATCCGCGTGCATCTCGCCAATGCGCGCAACGCGCATCGCTCACGCCTGGCGCTGGACGGCGCGGGTCGGCATCTCGTCGCGGTCGATCGCGGCGGCCGGGTGACCTGGTGCACGCCGCAGGCCGGCAGGCTGCTGTCCCGCATCGAGCCCGGCTGGAACGAGGACGCGCGGCAGTTGCCGGAAAGACTGGTCTATCCGATGCAGCGGATCGCGCAGCAGGCGCTGCTTCCGGGCCATTCGATCCGCGTCGAATTTCCCGACTTCGACATCGATCTCGCCGCGGTGGAAAGCGAGCGCGAAGGCGACACGCTAATCCGTTTGACCGAAGTTCGCGAAGGCGCGGAGATCGCCTTGCTTCAGAACCGCATCGGCCTGACCCAGCGCGAGGCCGAGGTGCTGCTGTGGGTCAGCTATGGCAAGTCCAACCGCTCGGTCAGCGAGATCCTGGGCATCAGTCCGCGCACGGTGAACAAGCACCTGCAGCAGATCTTCACCAAGCTGGGGGTCGAGACGCGAGCCGCCGCAACCGCCCTTGCGGTCAGGATCATCTCGGGATGATCCGCGACAGCGCGCCGATGCGGGCTGAAAAGAGCCCTATCAGGGGCAAAACCCTGCCAATCTACGTCATTTGGACACTTACGGCATGGCCTGGCGACGCCGTATCATGCTGTCAATTCGCATCGGTCACCGGACCCGGTCTCATTATCGCGGCGCCTTGTTGCAAGGTGTCCCGTCCCCGGGCCAGGCCGACAGGATCATTCTAGCCGACACAACCGAAGGGGCGACATGAACGGAACTCGCGTAGGTAACAGGATCATCGGCGCTGATGCGCCGGTCACCGTCGGTTGGGAAAACATTCCCAAGGTCGAAGGCGGCCCGGTCAAGCGCTTTGTCTTCACCTGGTTCCAGCCCACCATGCTGCTAGCACTGGTGGCATTCTGGTATTACGCGCCCAATTCGATCGCGACGGCATCCACCGCGATCGGCATCGGCATCGGGTTCAAGATCCTGCTGCTGTCGCTGGAATGGGTTAACCCGCGCCATGACAGCTGGCGGCTGACCTGGAAGGAACTGGCCACCGACCTGTTCTATGTCGGCATCGGTTATACCGTGATCAACATGATCGAAAGCTTCATCGGCGCCGGTGTCGTCATCGGCTTCGTCCAGGATTCGTTCGCGTGGGAGAAGTTCAACTGGTTCATGGCCATGCCGCTGCTGCTGCAGGCGATCATGATCTCGATGATCTTCGACTTCGGCCAGTACTGGATGCATCGCGGGATGCATAACTGGTACCCGCTGTGGCTGACCCATGCGCCGCATCACTACATCACCCAGCTCAACATCAACAAGGGCGCGGTCGGCAATCCGATCGAGCTGTTCCTGATCGGCCTGGGCATCGGCGGCTTCTTCGATTTCCTGCCGCGTGCTTTCCTGCTGGCGGGCACGCTGGGCCTGACGGTGTCGATCTATCAGCACATCAACGTGCGCTTCAACACCCCGCGCTGGTGGCGCTTCCTGTTCAACACGACCGAGCATCACAGCGTCCACCACTCGCAGGATTACGAGGCGAGCCGCAGCAATTATTCGGCGACCTGGATCATCTTCGACCGCATGTTCGGCACCTGCGTTGATGGCGAGGCGGAACTGCTGGGCATGGAAGGCGGCCGCCCGATGTCGATCCGCGAGACGATGGTGTATCCTTTCACCGAGGCGTGGAAATCGATGAAGGCGCGCGCCGGCCGCTCGGAGCAGCCGGCGGAAGAGCCAACCGCCGTCCCGGCCGAGTGAGGCGGGACCGTCGCCCGATCCTGAAAGGTGCCCGCGAATATGCTTCGCGGGCACCTGACGGTCTGGATTGTTCGAAGTAGCGATCGCATGGCGCCCCACTTGGACGCCATCGAACATTGACTGGGATGGACTGTGAACCTGCGTTTCCTTGAACCGATCTGGCATATCCGCGGCAGTATGCCGCTACCCCCGAATCAGACGCATGACGAGGCGTTCGACAGGCTCATGCCGCTGTTCAGGACGAGCGGTACGACCCATGAAAGATCGGGCGAGACGCTGACCTTCCTCAAGAAGGACCAGGAAGCGCAGGACAAGATGTCGATTTTCGACCGCGGCGTGCTCCACATAGATCAGCAGCCGAGCGGCGCGATCCTGCGCTATCGGATGGCCAGCCGTGCCCTGTTGTACTGCTTCCTGGCGCCGCTTCTGTTTCTCGCCATCGCGCAGGTGACGGTGATGGTCGCCGACCATCAAAAGGCCTCTTCCGAGGCAAGCACGGGATCCGATACCGAAGACAAGTCGAAGAAGGACGAGGCGCGCGACCTGCCGCAACATGCGATCGACAAGGCGCTGGGTGCGCCCGCCCCCGAACTTCCGGACGCCGATGAAGCCGAGGAGGAGGACGAAGGACCGTCCCCCACGCCCGCCTATGTGTTCGCGGCGATCTTCGTGGCGCTATATATCGGTGGCCGGATCCTGGAGGACCATCTGATCAAGAGGCGGTTCCGCAGGAGGCTGTACGGCGAGGACAAGGCTGGCAACGGTTCTGCGATGCTGTCTGCCTAGGATCGGGTATGTCCCGTTTCGCTGCCGCTGACCACGGATCGGTCGCGACATAATTAAACGATAACGAATGAAAGACCCGGCAGGTTTGGTCGCGTCTTTTGCGTTCGTGGTGGTTATCGTTCGGACACTGGTCCGCGACCGGTAGCACGCACGTTGTCGCCGCTACGATCATCGACGTCAAAAAATATTCGCAAGCGAGAACGGCATGACAAGGCATGGCGCAGTGGTCGCCCCAGCAGGCGAGTGGCGGAGGAACCGGACTGCTGCGAACCTCCCTCCACGTCTTTTTCCCTGCTCGGCAGGGTATCTGCAGGCAATTTCCGCGGATTTAAGCAGATACATATTCGAGCGGCCGCGGAAATCTGCCAAACACGGGCTGAATTCCCTAAACCGGAAGCAGGGAATTTGCGTTGAACGAGCAGCGAACTTCTGCGCTATATCAGCGAGACGACGACCCTGTTCGACTTTTCTCACCTTCGTATCACGCCGCGCATGATGGTCTACACGAGCAAGCTCGGGCACCGCATGGTTGGCGAGGACTGGATAGAGGTGATTGGCAAAATTGATCCTCCGCTCCTGCCAGCCGAGTCCCTTACCGCCTTCACCGATCTGCTCGATCCGGAAGTGGAGTCCCGTAGTCGATCCAGAAACGGGGTGCGACAAGGAAACAGCTTGTTGAAGAGCTGCACTCCACCCGCCGTTCAGACCTGCCCGAGGATATTATTGATCTGCTCCGGGCGGGGATGGCAATGCCTGAGAGCATTCTTCCCGACAATACGGTTCTACTGCTACGCAAGCTGCAGCAACGGTCGTTTCCAGCGTTCCTCATGCGAGCATGGCCGGAGGTGACCGGCGGAGATCCTGTTCAGTGAAACTGGCACCTTGATGCGATAGCCTACCAGATGGAGCGCGTGGCGGCGGGAGATCGCCGCCGCCTCCTTCTCAATCTGCCCCCGCGCAACGGCAAGTCCAAGCTGGTGTCGATCATCCGGGTCGCGTTCCTGCTTGGCCGCAACCCGACGCTCAACTTCGTCTGCGTCAGCTACTCGAACGAGCTCTCAGGAAAGCTCGCGCGCGACTGCCTGTCGATCATGCAGTCTGACTGGTACCAGCAGCTGTTTCCGGCCACCGCATATCGCGCAAGCGCTCCGCCAACTGCGACTTCGAGACCACACGCGGCGGCGGACGCTTCGCAACGTCGATCACCGGTACGCTCACTGGCCGCGGAGGTGACATCATAATCCTGGATGACGTGATCAAACCCGAGGAGGCGAACTGGGAGACTACGCGACAGAACGTCGATAACTGGCTCCAGTCTACGCTGTCATCACGCCTGAACGACAAGTCTTCCGGCGCCATACTCTGTTTGATGCAGCGGCTGCACCAGCTCGACCTGTCCGGCCTGCTTCTGGAGACCGCGACATACGACCACCTCTCGCTGCCTGCGATTGCAATCGATGCCGAGGTTATCCCGCTCACGCGTGGCCGAAGTCATCATCGCCGTGCAGGAGAGGTCCTGCACCCGGCGCGTGAACCGCTTGCCGTACTTGAAGAGGTACGGGCTTCGATGGGTTCAGCATCCTTTAACGCCCAGTATCAGCAGGATCCGGTCCCGACTCATGGTAATGTATTCAAGGCAAATTGGCTCGCCACCTACGATCCCGATGCCACGGACCGGAATTACGGAGTGATAGTACAGTCCTGGGACACGGCGATAAAGACCGGCCCTGCCAACGATTGGTCGGCCTGCGTTACCGCGGGGGTCTATGGAGGCGACCTGTTCATCCTCGATGTCTGGCGCGGGCGTGTCGAATTCCCTGAACTCAAGCGCAAGGCAATCGGGCTGGTCACACGCTTCAAGCCCAAGGCTATTCTGATCGAGGACAAGGCCTCCGGCCAGCAGCTGCTGCAGGAGCTACGCGCAGACCGTTCAGGCACCGCCCGGCCTATTGGCTGCAACCCTGAAGGTGACAAGCTTACCCGAGTATCAGGACTTTCTCCCATGGTTGAGGCCGGGTAGCTCTATCTCCCTTCTGACCCGCCGTGGCTTGCCGATTTTACCTCCGAGCTCCTGTCGTTCCCCAACGGGCGCCACGACGATCAGGCTGGCGCATTATCACAGCTGCTTGCATGGGTTCGCCAGAGAGCATCATTTCCTGTCAGCCTGGCATGGCCGCCTGAGATGCCAGCGCCCTACGATCCCGAAGGGGGTGAAACGGATCCTTATCTGTGGGGATCAGGCAATCATTGCGAAATCGATGCGGATGAGCTGTGGATTTGAGAAAGCCCGCCCCGGGGAACGAGAATTTCAGACGGGCGAGCGGCTACTTCAGTCTATGGGGAATGAGATTTGCGTGCGAGTGGGCGTACAGCGCTCGCCATAGTCACTGTTCCAGAAGGAAAGCAACGGACCGCTTTTGCGGCAAGTGCTTGAGCGCTTATTTCAAGCCTGCTCATTGCAATGGAGCGTCGCGGGCATCTGAACCTCGGCGCCCGACGTTAGGGCTACGGCCGGCGCAACAATCGACCAGACGCACTAGACATGCACATAGTGATGGAGGCGAGCGGCATTTCCCGCTCGCCTCTTATGTTTCTCAATTTAGAAGCTGATGGACAGGTTCGCCCTTGCAGCATTGGTCATGCCGTAGTCGGCAATCGTACCACTATAGCCAAGCCCAGTCGTCACGCGGTCCGATACTCTGTAGCTAAGCGCAAGATCGACCAGTGCGGCGTCCTTGGCAAGCGGTGCGCCAGCGATAATGAAGGCCGGATCACCTGGTGCAAATGCAAGGGTAGCTCCGGTCTCGTGGTCACCCAGCGCATGTTGCCATTCGCCTGACATGCTCGCGGAGAAGCGGGCTGCAGAATCGAGCGGAATGGTGGATTTGAAGCCAATCGAACCGAAGGTCCAGTCCGCCTTCTCATTTTCTGCATTCAACCCGAGCGTTCCGCCGTTCTCCGCAAACTGCCCACGATCGAAACGGGTCCAGTTCACGCCCATAAACGGCTCCAGGGCGCCATTACCCAGCGGGATGCGAACGCCTGCACGGGCAAAAGCTCCAAAGGTTTCGGCATCGTATTTGGCAGACACGGATTGGTCGATCGTAGGCAGGACCAGGTCCCGCTCGGTTTCGACATCATACCTGGCATATTGCCCACCGGCCGACAATCTGACCGGCCCCAGCGTGGTGCCTGCATAGACCCCTGCATGCAGCCCCTCGATGGACGCATTCGAAAAGCGTTGGGCGATGTCCATTTCACCGTCGGTATAACCGACAGCTGCGCCGAACGTCGAATTGCCGGATTGAAAATCGAGCCCGCCTAGCATGCCCGCCGAGTTGCGATCATAGCCAGCGGCATTCTGATCGCTCGACCATTCATCACGCGCACCGATGGCCTGCAACCAGAGGTTGGGACCCTTGAAGCGCGGTGTATCCATTCGGCCCAGAATCGCGCGGCGTGTCCGGTCGCTGTCCTGCACAAGTGCATTGGCGACGCTTGCGTGCACTTCGCCGGAAAGATTGTCGAAGATATCTTGCGCGCCCTTCGCCGACTGGCCTACGACGTCATAATACAAAGCGCTTTCGGCCGCGAACGCCGCGTTGATAGCGCTGCCTACTTCGGACTGATTGCCGGTTGCCGCAATATCAGCGAAGTCAACATCGTTACGGGTAAGCGTCAGATCTACGCCGTTGCTGCCATAGGACAACGTCGGCATCAGGAAGGCGAGATCGGTTTCGACGCCATCGAAGCTTCCCTCCACCGACGAGCCGGTGACGATCGTGTATTCCGTCTGCGGAGCGTAAGTACCATCCGCTGCGAAAACCTGCACAGTGCCGCCCGAGAGGGTGACGGCGCCGGTTGCCGCGAGACGATCTGCCTGTCCATCAGCATTGGCGTTGATCTCGAGCGTCGAGCCACTGGCGAATGAAATGTCGCCATCAATCATCAGGGTGCCGATCGCATCGCCCGCAGGTGCCACAGTCGATCCCGACATTGCAGAGATGCCGCCCACGACGCCGACGCCGGAAAGACGTGTGGCTTCTTGCAAAGTTACAAGCGAGCCGCCGAGGTAACCGTCGACAATCAGCGTGCCGCCAGCAACAGTCGTGCCGCCGGTGTAGCTGTTGGTGCCGGTCAGCGTGACCGCGCCGGTGCCGTCCTTGGTGAAGGTGCCGGTGCCCGAGACATCGCCGCCGAAACTCCCGTCGGTGTCCTGGTCGATCACGAGATCGGCATTGTTGAGCACGTCGCCGGTAAGCGAGGTGGTCGAGCCGATCAGCGTGCCGCCAGCAACAGTCGTGCCGCCGGTGTAGCTGTTGGTGCCGGTCAGCGTGACCGCGCCGGTGCCGTCCTTGGTGAAGGTGCCGGTGCCCGAGACATCGCCGCCGAAGCTGCCGTCGGTGTTCTGGTCGATCACGAGATCGGCATTGTTGAGCACGTCGCCGGTGAGCGAGGTGGTCGAGCCGATCAGCGTGCCGCCAGCAACGGTGGTGCCGCCGGTGTAGCTGTTGGTGCCGGTGAGCGTGACCGCGCCGGTGCCGTCCTTGGTGAAGGTGCCGGTACCCGAAACATCGCCGCCGAAGCTGCCGTCGGTGTTCTGGTCGATCACGAGATCGGCATTGTTGAGCACGTCGCCGGTAAGCGAGGTGGTCGAGCCGATCAGCGTGCCGCCAGCAACAGTCGTGCCGCCGGTGTAGCTGTTGGTGCCGGTCAGCGTGACCGCGCCGGTGCCGTCCTTGGTGAAGGTGCCGGTGCCCGAGACATCGCCGCCGAAGCTGCCGTCGGTGTTCTGGTCGATCACGAGATCGGCATTGTTGAGCACGTCGCCGGTGAGCGAGGTGGTCGAGCCGATCAGCGTGCCGCCAGCAACGGTGGTGCCGCCGGTGTAGCTGTTGGTGCCGGTGAGGGTAACCGCGCCGGTACCGTCCTTGGTGAAGGTGCCGGTGCCCGAGACATCGCCGCCGAAACTCCCGTCGGTGTCCTGGTCGATCACGAGATCGGCATTGTTGAGCACATCGCCGGTAAGCGAGGTGGTCGAGCCGATCAGCGTGCCGCCAGCAACAGTCGTGCCGCCGGTGTAGCTGTTGGTGCCGGTCAGCGTAACCGCGCCGGTGCCGTTCTTGGTGAAGGTGCCGGTGCCCGAGACATCGCCGCCGAAACTGCCGTCGGTGTTCTGGTCGATCACGAGATCGGCATTGTTGAGCACGTCGCCGGTGAGCGAGGTGGTCGAGCCGATCAGCGTGCCGCCAGCAACAGTCGTGCCGCCGGTGTAACTGTTGGTGCCGGTCAGCGTGACCGCGCCGGTACCGTCCTTGGTGAAGGTGCCGGTGCCCGAGACATCGCCGCCGAAACTCCCGTCGGTGTCCTGGTCGATCACGAGATCGGCATTGTTGAGCACATCGCCGGTAAGCGAGGTGGTCGAGCCGATCAGCGTGCCGCCAGCAACAGTCGTGCCGCCGGTGTAGCTGTTGGTGCCGGTGAGGGTAAGGTTGCCCGAACCTGCCTTGATGAGCGAGCCGACGCCGGAGATCGCACCTGCATAGGTTGTGCTGGCATCATTGCCGCCAGTGGTGAGGGCAGCGTCAAGAATTACCTCACCTGAGCCCGACAAGCTGCCGATAGTCTCGTCGGCGATGACCTGCAGCGTTCCCGCGGCGGCGATCTGCACCGAGCCCGTGTCGAGGATGGCGGAACCGCCATCTAGGCCCAGCGTCCCTTCCTGCACCAGCGTGGTGCCGGAATAGGTGTTAGCTCCGCCCAGAATCTGGGTGCCCGCACCTGTCTTGGTGAGGCCGCCGCCAAGGTCGGCCGCGACCGTCGCGAAGGCGTAGTTCACTCGGGTCACGGACCAATCGCGCACATAAGCCGAAAAATCGCCGGAACTCTCGTAGCCGGGCGCACCCGCATCAGCCGAATAATCCTGCGCTACCGGTGCCGAGGTGTTAAAGCCGGCGTAACCCGAACCCCAAGCCATGTAATCAACCTCATCAGGGCTGGAGGACACGCTGGAAATCGAATAGTCGGAAGCCACGCCGCCGAACAATTGCGCTGCAGCTTCCTGCGCGGTCACGACGGCAGGCGTCGTGGTCCAGAGGGGGCCGTCACCCACCTGCCACGAGCCGATATAATCCAGTTCCTCGACGGTGGAACTAATTGATCCGTCAAAGCGGGTTGTCCCGCCTGTCGCATTGACGGTCAGCGTCGAGGCGCCGAGGTTTACGGCTCCACTGCCACCGAGGGTCCCGATGGTCTGATCTGCGCCGAGCATTACCGTACCGCCTGTCACCGTGACATTGCCATTGGGTGCCAGTGCGCCTGCAGTGGCGGCGATCAGCGTGCCGTCTGCGATCGTGGTGCCGCCGGTATAGCTGTTCGTGCCGGTCAGCGTGACGGTGCCCGCGCCGTCCTTGGTCAGCGAACCGCTGCCCGAGACATCGCCGCCGAAACTGCCGTCGGTGTCCTGGTCGATCACGAGATCGGCATTGTTGAGCACGTCGCCGGTGAGCGAGGTGGTCGAGCCGATCAGCGTGCCGCCTTGAATCTCATATCCGCCATCAAAGCTGTTTGCACCGGATAGGAGCAGGCTCCCCGAGCCGGTTTTGACGAGCGGACCAGCATTTGTTCCGGTAATGTCGCCTGATAGCTCCACATCGAAGTCGTGGGTGTTTAGCGTTCCTCCGCTCGCAACCTGAAGATCGTTGGAAACGTCTCCATCTCCGGTGAACTCCACCGTTCCGCCATCCAAAGTTGGTGAGTAAGCACCATCATCGATATCACTAGGCGTGACGGTGTCGCCCGAGCTAATCTTCGACCCAACCGTAACCACGGATGATCCTGCCGGGACGCTGTTGAGCGCCAGGGTTGAAAAAACCAGCTGGCCGCCGGCGCCGAAAGCTTCGCCGGTGCCGTTTGGCACCATCGTCACGCTGCTGAAGGCGTTACGATCGTCGATCGCGGCGACGAAGTGCTCTTCACCGCCGATGGCAGTATCGATGCCTCCCACCAGCAATGGCGTCGAACCATCGAACAGCATGTAGATTTGAGACGAATTCGCCAGACTTCCGTCAGGCGTTGTATTGTTCACGGTGCAACAGGTTCCCCAGTTCGACACGTTGAGGCCAACCGCATTGATCAGGTAGGGTGTGGTATAGGAGGCGTCCGAAAAGAACGAGAGCTCGTAACCGGCACTAACAGCACCGGCAAAATCACCTGACGGGTAGCTCACGCTCCAGTTGGTGAAGCCATCGCCTCCTTCGTCACCGGTTCCGGTGTTCATTGCACTGCTTCCAGCGCGCAGCGTCTGAACGTAGATCGTTTCGACAGCGGTCGTGTCCGTAACAGAAAAGCGATAGCCCGAGATTACCGACAGGTCGTATTTGAAAATCAACGATGTCTGCGTGGGACTGGACGGATTAGCCGCATTGTAAGCAGCATCTGCGGCAACTGCCGTATCGAGGAACGTCTGAGACCAGCATTGAGGTCATCGTTGAAAAAGACGGCCGGATCTGCGTGCGCGGTCATGCTGACCATGGACACCGAACCCAGCAGCGAACCCACCAATGCAATCGTTTTATTTCCGTTAATCACTCTGCACCCCACACTGAACAAGCTTCATTAACTTGAGGGGCGCTCCTAGCGGCGCACTGGTTAAGAAAACTACCGAGGGAATATGAAAGTTGCTGTTAATGGCCTTAAACGTGAACGCGGTTGGTACCCAAAGGGCGAGCGTCTGTGGGTATCTCTTGCCCACCGCAAGACTGACACGCGGGTGGCCGGTCTGCCTACGACCGGCATGGTCGTCCCAATGGTGCTCGAAGACCGATCGACGGAGACTGGATCGAAGCCTCTGTCACTCAGGTCCTCGTGCCTAAACGCAAGCCAGGTGAAGTCGTCATTATGAACATCGGGCGGTGACGGGAGGTGTCGTGACCGGTTTGCCCTCCAGCAGATGATGCCTCAGGTGAGGATTTGGATCTTGGTGGGAACACCCGCGTCGCTGGTCGCTGCTGAAGGACGAGTACGATGATGGCGGATTATCGGGCGGAACGCTCGAGCGCCCTGCCCTGCAGCGCCTGCTCGCCGATATCGAAGCGGGCACGATCGACATCGTGGTCGTCTACAAGGTTGACCGGCTGACGCGCTCGCTGCTGGATTTCTCGAAGCTGGTCGAAACCTTCGATGCCAACGATACCAGCTTTGTCTCTGTCACCCAGTCGTTCAATACCACCACCTCTATGAGGCGGCTGACCCTCAACATGCTGCTCTCCTTCGCGCAGTTCGAGCGCGAGGTCACGGCTGAACGCATCCGCGACAAGATCGCGGCCTCCAAGGCCAAGGGCATGTGGATGGGTGGTAATCCCCCGCTCGGCTATCGCCCCGAGGGCCGCAGCCTCGCGATTGTCGAGGAGCATGCCCGCGTCGTCCGTCATGTGTTCGACCGTTACCTCGCGCTCGGCAATGTGCGGGAGGTAACGGCCGAACTCGATGATCAGGGCATCATCGTCCCCGAACGCTTCGCCACCACGGGACGCAAGAGCGGCGGCATCCCGTTTACCCGCGGGCAGCTCTACCGGCTGCTATCGAACCCGATCTATATCGGCAGGATCGCACACAATGGCACAAGCTACGACGGCAGACATGATGCGATCGTCGCCCCCGACATCTGGAAAGCGGTGCAGGCGAAGTTCGCCGATCAGCGGCAGGGCGAGGAAGCCGGCAAGCGCATCCGCAACGCAAGCCTGCTGGCGGGACGGATCCAGGATGAGCAAGGCCAGCCACTGGTCGCTACCCATGCGGTCAAGAAGGCGCAGAGCTACCGCTATTATGTCAGCCGGGCACTCCAGCACGCACCGGGTCATGATGACCCCAACGGCATGCGTATCCCAGCGCTTGAGATCGAAGCCGCCGTCATCAACATGCTCGCGGGCGCAATCGATGATCCACTCGCGCTGCTAACCAGCGCTGCCCTCCCGCTCGAGAGCGACCGGCTGCCCGCCATGCTGGCTACGGCCAATACCACCGCAACGCTCATCCGCCGCCGTCATCACAAGACGATACGTTCGTTGATCGCCGCAGTGACTATCGCCGCGCGGCAGGTAAGCATCACCATCTCGGTCCCGGCACTATGCACGGCACTCGGGGTCGATACGAACCCGACCGCCAAGGTGGAAGTCGAATTGACCGAGCCGATGCGGCTGACCCGAACCGGGCGGGCCTTGAAGCTGGTGCAGCGCGATGGAAGAACAATCACCCAAGGCGAACCCGATCAGGGACTGATCGAGCTTCTCACCAAGGCCCGCAACTGGTGGACGCAATTGCAGGACGGACGCACCGACATCGCAACCATCGCACGCAGCGAGAAGATCAACGATTCCTGGGTGTCGCGGATTGTCCGCCTGAACTTCCTCGCACCGCAACTGACCGAAGCGATCCTCGCAGGCACCCAGCCCACATCGGTCAATGCTATCTCGCTGCGCAGCGCCGAGCTGCCGATCGATTGGGATGAACAACTCGCGATGTTCAAGCTCTGACCAACAGCATCAGCAGGCAGACCATGACGGCGCTTCGGCGCCGTCTCTTGTTGGTCCTTTGCTCACTTGCAGAGGCCCGCGCCAATCTGAGTTCCGTACTGCGAAATTGGGCCTTGGAGAAAAATCGGGCATTCTGGCCGGAAAGGCTGAATGTCGCCGTCTCCGCGCACCGGAACACACCCCGAAATGGGCGCGAGTGGCGGTCTCAAGGAGTGATATTATTCTTTTATATCAGCGTTTTAGCTGCGTGGCGGAGAGGGTGGGATTCGAACCCACGGTACGGTTGCCCGTACACCGCATTTCGAGTGCGGCGCATTCGACCTCTCTGCCACCTCTCCGCGAGGACTGCAGGCGGGGCAATCGCACCCGCCGGTCGTTTCGAAGCCGCGCGGTTAGCCGATGATTCGCCTGTTGCCAAGGGTCTATTTGTGCGTTTCGGGGTTAACCCTCCGGTCCGGCTTGTGGGTTGGCTTCGCGAAACCTATATTGCCATCATGCCAGGAAGTTTTCGCAACATCCCGCGCAAGGACGCGTCAGAGCTCGATAGTCGCTCCTCGTTCTTCTCGCCTCAAGCCGGAGGGACAGTTTCAGTTCCAAAGATTGCCGAAGCGCGCTTCGCCATCGGCGATATCGTGCGCCACAGGCTGCACGATTTCCGCGGTGTCGTTTTTGATATCGATCCCGTCTTCGCGAATAGCGAGGAATGGTACGAATCGATCCCCAGCGCGATGCGCCCAACGCGCGACCAGCCGTTCTATCACCTCTTCGCCGAGAACGAGGAGTCGAGCTACATTGCCTATGTCAGCCAGCAGAACCTGGTCGAGGATGGTATTGGCGGACCGATCGACCACCCCTCGATCGACATGGTGTTCGGCGAGTATGACCTCGACGACGAGCGCTATACGCTGCACCGCAGCCTGCGTCACTGACGCTCCGGCAGGCAAAGCCCGGCGCTTCTTCAGAGCGGCGCGGGTATCAGCTCCTGAGCTTCCAGCCCGATTTCAGTACCAGATAGGTCGCGACAAACAGGACCACGTTCAACAGGCCGAGCCCCAGCCCGGCCCACAGCACCGCATGTCCGCTTTCACCGATGTCACTCTCTACCAGGAAGCCATAGCGGAACCCGGAGATGACGTAGAAGAATGGATTGAAGCGGCTGATCGTCTGGAACACCGGCGACAGATTGTCGATCACATAGAAAGTGCCGGACAGCAGGGCCAGCGGCGCCACGATGAAATTCGTGACCGCCGCGTTATGGTCGAACTTCTCCGCCCAGATGGAGGTCAGCACGCCCATCAGCGACAGCAGGATCACACCCATCAGGCCGAACCAGGCGATCGCCACGGGATGCGCAAGGCTGAGATCGGCACCCGGATAGAGCCAGACGGCCAGACCGACGGCCAGGCCGACCAGGATACCGCGCGTCGCCGCGGCACACACCAGGCCGGTCAGCAGTTCCAGCGTCGACAGCGGCGGCATAAGGTAATCGATGATGGTGCCCTGGATCTTGCCACCCAGTAGCGAGAAGCTGGCATTGGCGAAGGCATTCTGCATCATGCCCATCACGATCAGGCCCGGCGCGACGAAAGTGGTGAAGTTGACGCCCAGCACTTCGCGGCCGCCGCGGCCCAGCGCGACCGAAAATATCACCAGATACAGTAACGTCGTGATCGCCGGAGCCCAGATCGTCTGCGTCTGGACCTTGAAGAAACGGCGCACTTCCTTAATATAGAGGGTCCACAGCCCCAGCCGGTTGACCCGGCCGATGACTGGCTCTCCAAACTGGTGAAAAGCTGGATTGGTGGCGGTCTCTTTTACGGGGTCGTTCATTAACTGCTCGCCTAATGACGGGCAATCGATATGGCAAGCGCAGGCTGCGGAACAAGCCCGTGGCCGTAATCGGGCGGCATGAAATCCGCCGGTTGCGCAGGATTGATTTTTTTGGAGAACGCATGAGCTGGACCGACGAACGGATCGAGAAGCTTACCAAGATGTGGGAAAGCGGCTCGACAGCCAGTCAGATTGCCGAGGAACTCGGCGGGGTCAGCCGTAACGCGGTGATCGGCAAGGCGCATCGCCTGGGGCTGAAGGCACGTCCTTCTCCGGTGAAGGAGAAGGCTGCGGTCAAGGCAAAGCCCAAGCCTGTGCTCAAGAAGCCGGAGACGAGCGAGCCCAAGGCAGAACCCGCCCGCACGGCAGCGCCTCCACCCGCCCCGGCACCTGCGCCGCGTCCGGCACCCGCTGCCGCAGCAGCGCCGGAACAGCGGCCGGCCCAGCCCTCGGGCAACCAGCCGCGCATCGTATCGGTCGGGCCGGGCGGCTTCTTGCGCCAGGGTCCCGGCGACCAGCAATCGCCGATCCCGCCCGCACCGCCGCGCCGCCTGGTGCCCGCCAAGCCCGCACCTGAAATTGCCAACAAGACGAGCCTGCTCGATCTGAACGACCGGATCTGCCGCTGGCCGATGGGGCATCCGGGCGAGCCCGACTTCCATTTCTGCGGCGATAAGGTGAACCCCGGCTTCCCCTATTGCGTCGAACATTGCGGCCGGGCCTATCAGGCACAGCTGCCGCGCGGCGCGCGCCGTCCACCTCCGCCGCTTCCGTTCGGCGGTCCGCGCGTGCGCTAAGGCTGCGCGGGACAGAGCAGACGATATTGAAAGGCCCGCCGGTTCGTTCCGGCGGGCCTTTTTTCCTGACAGCGAATGCAGGGCTAGCGGCAGAGCGGGCGATGTCATTCCCGCAATAAGGGAACATCGCCGGCGCTCAAGCCGATCCAGGCCCCCTCAGGATGGCCTGCAGAACCAGATCGTATGCTTGGGGCCCTTCCCCCTGCCCTGCGCGTCATAGCGGGCGCTGACCTCGACCGCATCGACAGTGAAACGCGCGCGCTCAAGCTGCCGGGTGAAGCGCGGGTCGGGTGCGGCGGACCAGATGGCCAGCACCCCTTCAGGGGTAAGCGCGCGGCGCGCCGCGGCGAGCCCGGCGTTGGAATAGATGCGGTCGTTATCTGCACGAACCAGCCCGTCCGGCCCGTTGTCGACGTCGAGCAGGATCGCGTCATAGCGGCCGGGACGTTCGGCGATCGCGTCGGCGACATCGCCCATGCGAAGTGTGAAGCGCAGATCTTCGAACGCATCGCCCGTCAGTTCCGCCATCGGGCCTTTTGCCCATTCGATGATCTCGGGGACCAGTTCGACGACCGTGATCTGCGTCTTGGGCCGCGCATTCTCAAGCGCCGCGCGCAGGGTAAAGCCCATGCCATAGCCGCCGATCAGCAGATGCGGCGCACGCGCATTGGCAAGCCGTTCCAGGCTCATCACCGCCAGCGCTTCCTCCGATCCGCGCATGCGCGTGCTCATCAGCTCGTTACGACCAAGCACGATCATGAAATCGCGGCCATGTGAATAGAGCCGCAGCTCCTCGCCCCCCGGCACTTGCGCCGTGCCCAGTAATTCGCGCGCCAGCATCGTTCATTCTCCTCGTCACGAAAAAGGCCGCCGGATCGCTCCGGCGGCCCCTTTCTTCATGCAATCCGTGAACGGATCAGTCGTCCTTCAGGAACGCGGGCATGTGGTCGGGGTTGCCCCCTTCCTTGCCTTCGCCGTTGCTGCCGCCGCCGTCACGGTCGCCGCGCGGACCACGCGGTCCGCGGTCACGACCGCCGCCGCCGCCGCGTCCACCGCGATCGCCGCCGCCACGCGGGCCACGACGGTCACCGCCGCGATCGCCGCGATCACCACGAGGCTCGCGGGGTTCACGGGCCGGACGCGTGTCCTCCAGCTCTTCGCCGGTTTCCTGGTCGACGACGCGCATCGACAGGCGAACCTTGCCGCGGTTGTCGATCTCGAGGACCTTGACCTTCACTTCCTGGCCTTCCGACACAACGTCGGTCGGCTTTTCCACGCGCTCATTCTTCATTTCGGAGACGTGGACGAGACCGTCCTTGCCGCCCATGAAGTTCACGAATGCGCCGAAGTCGACGATGTTCACGACCTTGCCGTTGTAGATCTTGCCGACTTCCGCCTCTTCGACGATGCCTTCGATCCACTTGCGGGCCGCTTCGATCTGCGCAACGTCGCTGGACGAGATCTTGATGATGCCCTCGTCGTCGATGTCGACCTTCGCGCCGGTTTCGGCGACGATCTCGCGGATCACCTTGCCGCCGGTTCCGATGACGTCGCGGATCTTCGACTTGTCGATCTGCATCGTCTCGATACGCGGAGCATGCGCCGACAGTTCGGTGCGGGCCGAACCCAGCGCCTTGGTCATCTCGCCAAGGATATGCGCGCGGCCGGCCTTCGCCTGCTCAAGCGCCTTGGCCATGATTTCCTGGGTGATGCCGGCAATCTTGATGTCCATCTGGAGCGAGGTGATGCCCGCTTCCGTACCGGCCACCTTGAAGTCCATGTCACCGAGGTGATCCTCGTCGCCGAGGATGTCCGACAGCACGGCGAACTCGTCGCCTTCCAGAATCAGGCCCATCGCGATGCCCGACACCGGACGTTCGATCGGAACGCCTGCGTCCATCATCGACAGACAGCCGCCGCAGACCGTCGCCATCGAGGACGAGCCATTCGACTCGGTGATGTCCGACAGGATGCGGATGGTGTAGGGGAAATCTTCCTTCGACGGCAGCACGGGATGCAGCGCACGCCATGCCAGCTTGCCGTGTCCGATCTCGCGGCGACCCGGAGCGCCGAACCGGCCAACTTCACCAACCGAATAGGGCGGGAAGTTGTAGTGCAGCATGAAGTTCGAATAGCTCAGGCCTTCCAGCCCGTCGATCATCTGCTCCGATTCCTTGGTCCCCAGCGTGGTGGTGCAGATCGCCTGCGTCTCACCGCGCGTGAACAGCGCCGAACCGTGGGTGCGCGGCAGGAAGCCGGCAATCGCCTCGATCGGGCGAACCTGGTCCAGCTTGCGTCCGTCGATGCGCGCGCCTTCCTTGAGGATGGCGGTACGCACGATTTCGGCTTCCAGCTTCTTCATCTGCTTGCCGGCGGTCATCTGCGTCTGGCCATCGGCCTCGGCATAATGCGCCTTCGCCTTCGCACGCGCTTCGTTCAGCGCGTTCGAACGGGCCGACTTGTCGGTCAGCTTGTAGGCAGCAGCGATATCGCCGCCGATCAGGCCGCGCAGCTCTTCCTTCATGGCGGACTTGTCGTCGGCCAGATTCAGCTCCCAAGGCTCCTTGGCAGCCTGCTCGGCGAGGTCGATGATCGCGCCGATGACCTTGCGGCATTCGTCATGCGCGAACATGACGGCGCCCAGCATCTCTTCCTCGGTCAGCTCCTTGGCTTCCGATTCCACCATCATCACAGCTTCCTGCGTGGCGGCGACGACAAGATCGAGACGGCCGTCTTCGAGGGCGGCGTCCTGCTTGGGGTTGAGCGTGTATTCGCCATCGACAAAGCCGACGCGGCAGCCGCCGATCGGGCCCATGAAGGGCACGCCCGAGATCGTCAGCGCTGCGGACGCGGCGATCATGGCGACCATGTCGGCCTCGGTCTCGCCGTCATACGACAGGACCTGGCAGATGACGTTGATTTCGTTGTAGAAACCTTCGGGGAACAGCGGACGGATCGGACGATCGATCAGGCGGCTGGTCAGGGTTTCCTTCTCGGTCGCGCCGCGTTCGCGCTTGAAGAAGCCGCCGGGAATGCGGCCGGCCGAGGAGAATTTTTCCTGGTAGTGAACGGTAAGGGGGAAGAAGTCCTGCCCTTCCTTCACACTCTTGGCGGCGGTCACGGCGCAAAGCACCACGGTTTCGCCATAGGTGGCCAGCACGGCGCCGTCAGCCTGACGGGCAATGCGGCCGGTTTCGAGGGTGAGGGTCTTTCCGCCCCACTCAATCGATACGGTTTTGGTGTCGAACATGTATTTTCCTTATGAACCCGCGGTGCCGTATTGCAGCGCGGGGCCTACTGCCGGGGATACCGTCCCGGTCCGGTGCGGGGCGCTTTGTCATGCCCCAGGGCTGCCTTGCCGAATTGCGAGGCATCGCCCGATTTCGCGGGGCCGTCTTTCCTGCGGCCCCATGCGACAAGGGCGGCCCGTCGGGACCGCCCTTGGAAACTCTTACTTGCGCAGGCCGAGCTTCTGGATCAGCGCGTTGTAGCGCTCTACATCCGTCCTTTTCAGGTAGGCGAGAAGCGAACGGCGCTTGTTGACCATCACCAGCAGACCGCGCCGCGAGTGATTGTCCTTGTGGTGATCCTTGAAGTGCTCGGTCAGGTTGCGAATACGCTCGGTCAGGATCGCGACCTGGACTTCGGGACTGCCGGTGTCAGTATCCTGACGGGCGTTGTCCTTGATGATTTCCTGCTTCTTTTCGGCGGTAACCGACATAGTTTCACTCCGCGACATCGATGATCAGATGTTGAAGCCCCGAAAGACCCTGGCCACGCCATCCGAAATATCCATCAAGGCTATCGGCTTTCCGCCGCATTTCGCCCAGACAGTTCCGTCAGGAATGGTCAGTCCGGACAATTGCCGGCCCTGTCGGACCGCTTCCGCCTGATCCGGAAGGAGATCGAGGGCCGGGATGTCGTCCAGCCCTGCCTCCAGCGGCAGAAGTATTTCAGCAAGGCGCGCGCCGTGACCGATTTCGTTCAACTTGTCCAGCGAAATCGCCGAATGTTGGCCGAACGGACCAGCACGCGTGCGCCTAAGGTAGGTAACGTGTCCGCAAGTTCCAAGGGCATGCGCGATATCGCGCGCCAGGCTGCGGATATAGGTCCCCTTCGATACCGTCGCTTCCAGCGTGACGCTGTCCATCAGTTCCAGCGGCGCGCCGGGATCATAGGGGTCGGGCCGCCCGCTGGTGGTCGCGAAGACGGAATCGACATCCACGCCATGCCCCTGCCCGCCCACGGGGCCGAGAGCATGGATCGTCACGCGGCGGGTCTTCATCTCCACGTCCTCGCCCGCGCGCGCGAGATCATAGGCGCGGCGGCCATCGATCTTGAGGGCCGAGTATTTCGGCGGCACCTGCTCGATCTCTCCGGTAAAAGCCTCGCAGATCGCCAGCAACGCCGCTGCCGGGGGGCGCCGGTCGCTCGTCTCGATCACCGCGCCCTCCGCATCCAGCGTATCGGTCATGGTGCCGAACTGGATCGTGAACTCGTATGTCTTGGTAGCGTCGAGCATCCGGCCCGCCAGCTTGGTCGCCTCGCCGATGGCGATCGGCAGCACGCCGGTCGCCAGCGGATCCAGCGTGCCGCCATGACCGACCTTGGTCTTGGCATAGCCCGCTTCGCGCAGATTGCGCTTCACCGCGCCGACAGCCTGGGTCGAGCCCATTTCCAGCGGCTTGTCTAGGATGATCCAGCCGCTGGGCGGTGCTAGTCTGTCCTCGCTCATTTTGCCCTCGCTCACGATGCGATCGCCTCGGCCAGGCCGATATAGAGGCCTCGCACCCATTCCACCGGCGGCCACACGATATTCTCGATGATGCCGAGATCGGGAAAGAACCAGCTCAGGGCGATCACCGCGACCAGCAGAAGCATGCCGACGGGCCGCAGCTTCTCATACGCCCGCGCGGCGCTGCGCGGCAGCAGTCCCTCGACGATGTGCGATCCGTCGAAGGGCGGAATCGGTAGCAGATTGAAAAAGGCCAGGAAGATGTTGATCAGGATGAAATAGTCGATCCCGGTAATCGTCCATTGCATCGCGGCGGACACATTGCCAGGATCGATGCCCCTTGCCAGCAGGCCCAGCACGACGGCCGCGATCCCCGCCATCACGAAATTGCTGCCCGGACCGGCCGCCGCAACCGCCATCATGCCGAAGCGCGGATTGTTCAGCCGCCATTTGTTGACCGGCACAGGCTTGGCCCAGCCGAACACGGGCCCGCCGATCAGCGCCATCACACCCGGCAGCACGACGGTACCGACCGGATCGACATGGCGTAGCGGGTTGAGCGAGAGGCGCCGCGCCTCTTTGGCTGTGGGGTCGCCCAGCATCTTGGCGGACCAGCCATGCGAGACTTCGTGGAAAACGATGGCAACGATCAGGCAGGGAATCAGGATCGCGGCAAGAATGATGGTGTCGGACATGGCGGGTCAGATAGGCGGCCCGCTACCGGATTACACCTGCCGGCCCTTCTTTGATCTTCCGGCAGACGCTTCAGCCGCGATTCGCCTCGACAAAATGGCGGCGGCAGAGTGCGATATAGCGGTCGTTCCCGCCGATCTCGGTCTGTTCGCCTTCGCTGACCGCACTGCCCTCGGCATCGATGCGCAGGTTCATCGTCGCCTTGCGCCCGCAATGGCACACGGCCTTCAGCTCGATCAGCGCATCGGCAATGCCCAGCAATGCCGCCGAGCCTTCGAACAATTCGCCTTGGAAATCTGTGCGCAGGCCATAGCACAAGACCGGAACCCCCGCCTCGTCCGCCAGCCGCGCGCATTGCCAGACCTGCGCGCGGGTCAGGAACTGCGCCTCGTCGATCAGCACACAGGCGATGGGGCTGACTGCATGATGCGGCGCGACCGCATCCCACAGATCGGTGCCGGGATCATAGAGATGGGCATCTGCCTGCAGCCCGATGCGCGAATGGATCGGCTTGCCCCCGCCTTCGTCCGCGCCGCGATGATCGAGCGCGGCGGTCCATAGCATGGTCGTCATCCCGCGCTCGCGATAGTTGAAGTCGGCTTGCAGAAGCTGTGTGGATTTGCCCGCGTTCATGCTGGCATAATAGAAATAGAGCTTGGCCATCGCCGCACTATGCTGATCGCAGGGGCCCGCGCCATAGGGTCTGCGCCGGTATCGGCCCCGATTGCACAGCTTTGTGGCGCTGCCGCGCCAGCTTGGCGCTAGTCCTCGTCATCCTCGATGTCGCGGCGGACGCGCGGATCGTCCAGCAGGCGCTCGATCCGGCCTGCCTCGTCGAATGTTTCGTCAGGGCGGAACTGCAGTTTCGGCGCGAATTTCAGCCCAAGGCGCTGGGCCACCTCGCGCTGGAAGAAGGCGGTATTGACCTGCAGCGCCTTGATCACCTTCGCCTCGTCCGCGCCCAGCAGCGGCTTCACATAGACCTTGGCCTGCCGCAGGTCGGGCGACATGCGCACCTCGGTCACGCTGACGGCATGCGCAGCGATCGTATCATCGTGCACTTCCCCGCGCGAAAGCAGTTCCGACAATATATGGCGCACCCGCTCGCCGACTTTCAGAACGCGCACGGATTGCTGTTCGGGGGTGGAATTGCGAGCCATGATCAATCCATCTTGTCCAGAATTCGCTTCAGCGAGGCCATGTTGCGCGCGGTGAAGCGGCGGTCGAGCTTGCGCTCGATGAAGGGGCCGGTGAGCCTGCTGTTGCCGACCCCCTCGACATAATCGACGTAAAGGCAGCGGTCGCCAAGCGCGATGCGCTCGGGTCCCCGCCCCTCATAGGCTGCCGTCAGCACGCCGAACTGGTCTGCATCGGCTTCGCGCTCCAAAAACAGCGTATGGACCTGCTTGTCGTCGCCTTGCCCATGAAAAGGGTTGTCCTCGATCGCGGCGCTCACCTCGTCCCTGCTGCGTACGGCTGCGAAAGTGTCGAAATCGAACCGGTCCTTCACGATGAAGGCCAGCATCTCCGACAGCCCCTCCGAAGGTCGATCATCGAAGGAGAACAGCACGTTGCCGCTGGCGACGACGGTTTCGACGTCTTCCAGATCCTCACGCTCCAGCGCGTCGCGCAGATCGGTCATCTTCAACCGATTGCCGCCGACATTCATGCTGGCGAAGAAAGCGGCGTAGCGGGGCATGATCGTTCCCTGGCTGAAATAGACGAAGGGCAGCGCCAGAATGCACAGCATCGGGAGTCACCCTAACGTGCAGCCGCTATCCAGTCCGCTCAATACACCCTTGCGACTGCGCCGCCACCAGCCGGGCTGTGACCCGACTGGCGGCTTTGCGCTTTTGTCTCGCAAGACGTCTTAAAGAACGCGTTCGCGCTCCTCGACCTCGAAGACTTCAAGCTGGTCGCCCGGCTTGATGTCGTTCGTGTCCGAAAGCACCACGCCGCATTCCAGACCCGCGCGGACTTCGTCCACGTCGTCCTTGAAGCGCCGCAGCGATTCGATCGAGGTAGCCGAAACGATGACATCATTGCGGGTAAGACGCGCGAACAGGCCCTTGCGGATGACGCCTTCCTCGACCAGCAGGCCAGCGGCCTTGTCCTTCTTGCCGGCGGGGAACACCTGCTTGACCGCGGCACGGCCCACGACGTTCTCGATCCGCTCGGGACCAAGCTCGCCCGCCATGCGCTTCGCGATCTCCTCGGTCAGGTGATAGATGACGTCGTAATACATCATCTCCACCTTGTCCTTTTCCATCTGCTGGCGCGCCTTGGCATTGGGACGCACGTTGAAGCCGATGATCGGAGCGCCCGATGCCGCCGCGAGCGTAACGTCGCTCTCGGTAATGGCACCGACGCCCGAATGCAGGACGCGAACCTTGATGAGGTCGTTGGACAGGCGGCCCAGCGCGGTCGAGATTGCCTCGACCGAACCCTGCACGTCCGCCTTGATGACGACCGGGAACTCGACCATCTCGCTCTTCAACGCCGAGAACATGTTCTCGAAGTTCGAAACCGGCATCGCGGTGCGCTTCTCGTTCGCCTTCTCGGTACGATAGGTCGCGACCTCGCGGGCACGCTGCTCGTTCTCGACCACGTTCATCAGGTCGCCAGCACGCGGAACGCCGCCAAGGCCCAGCACCTCGACCGGAGTCGAGGGTCCGGCTTCCTTGACCTGACGGCCCTTGTCGTCGTGCATGGCGCGAACGCGGCCGCTTTCGGTGCCGACGACGAACACGTCGCCGCGCTTCAGCGTACCGCGGGTGACGAGGACGGTGGCCAGCGGCCCCTTGCCCTTGTCGAGCTGCGCCTCGATCACGGTGGCCTCGGCGTCGCGGTCGGGATTGGCCTTCAGTTCGAGCAGTTCGGCCTGCAGGTTGATCGCATCGATCAGCTTGTCGAGACCGATCTTCTTCTTGGCCGAAACCTCGACATCCATGACGTCGCCGCTCATCTCCTCGACCACGATCTCGTGTTCCAGCAGGCGCTCGCGGATCTTCTTCGGGTTCGCCTCGTCCTTGTCGATCTTGTTGATCGCCACGATCATCGGCACGCCAGCCGCCTTGGTGTGGTTGATCGCCTCGATCGTCTGCGGCATCAGCCCGTCGTCGGCCGCCACCACCAGGATGACGATGTCGGTGACATTGGCACCGCGCGCACGCATCTCGGTAAAGGCCTCGTGGCCCGGCGTATCGAGGAAGGTGATCATGTCACCCGCCTTGGTCTTCACCTGATAGGCGCCGATATGCTGCGTGATGCCGCCCGCTTCGCCGCGGGTCACGTCCGTGCCGCGCAGCGCGTCGAGCAGGCTGGTCTTGCCGTGGTCGACATGGCCCATGATCGTCACGACCGGAGGACGCGGCTTCAGGGTCTCGGCAGGATCGACATCGACCGTATTGTCGATATCGACGTCGCTTTCCGACACGCGCTGGATGTTGTGGCCGAATTCCTCGACCAGCAATTCCGCGGTGTCCTGGTCGATCGTCTGGTTGACGGTGACCATCATGCCCAGGTTGAACAACGCCTTCACCAGATCGGCGCCCTTTTCGGCCATGCGATTGGCCAGTTCCTGCACGGTAATGGCCTCGGGCACGACGACGTCGCGCACCTGCTTCTCACGCTGCTGCTGCTGGCCGCGGTACTGCGAACGGCGCTCCTTCTCGCGCGCACGCTTCAGCGCGGCGAGACTGCGGGCCCGCGCGCCTTCGTCGTCGTTCAGCGCCTTGTTGACGGTCAGCTTGCCGCCGCGGCGGCGGTCGGCGCCCTTGGCTTCGGCGCTGCGCGTATCGCCGCGCGTGTCGCGGGCCCCGCCCTTCTTGTCCGCGGCGGGCTTCTTCTCGACCTTCTTGGGCTCGGGACGCTTGACCGGAGTGAACTTGCGCGGGGCGGGCACGGCCTCGCCCTGTTCCTCGACTGCCGGATCGCTGGCGGCTTCCTCCTGCTCTGCGGGCTTTTCGGCTTCAACGGCGGGAGCAGGCTCTTCCTGCGTCTGACTGGCTTCGACTTCTGCCTCGGCCACGGCTTCCTTCTGCGCCTCGGCTTCGGCCTTGCGGTTGTCCTCGGCACGCTGGCGCTCTTCCTCAAGCGCCTTGGCCTTGGCCTCTTCCTCGCGGCGGCGGGCTTCCTCCGCCATCTTCAGGCGTTCTTCCTCGGCCTCGCGCTGCAAGCGGGCGACGCGCTCCTGCGGCGTCTCGTCGCTGGGCGAAGGACGGCGGGGCGCGGGCTTGGGCGCGGCGGGCTTGGGCGCGGCGGGCGGCGCGGCGACAGGAGTTGGCGCAGCTTCGGGGGCAGCGGCAGGCGCAGTCTCGCCCGGCTTCAGGATCTTGCGCTTGCGCTTTACTTCCACGGCGACCTTGTTGGTCCGGCCATGGCTGAAGGTCTGCTTGACCTCGCCCGCGTCCACCGCACGCTTCAGGCCAAGCGGCTTGCGGGTCCGGGTGCTGTTGTCGTTATCGCTCATACTGGTCAAAAAACCCTATCAAAATCATCGTCGTCGTCACGCCGTGAACGGCGTCGTCATCTGCTGCGGCCTGCCCCTGCAGGTGCGCCGAACGCGCCCGCTTCTACGGTTCGCTGGCCCGCTGTGCGGCAGGCCCTCCACTTTCCAACCCGGCATTTCCGGGGCCATCGGCGGTCGCGCCATCGTGGCCAAGGTAATGGTTGAGCCTTGCAAGCAAGGTCGAAACGCGTCCGGCGGCGGCACGATCGGTCAACGCCAGATGGACGGTATTGTCGCGGCCCAATGCCACAGACAGCCCCGCCCGGTCCAGAGGCAAGCTTTCGCCCGCCATGCCGGTACCTTCCTTGTCCTCACCCACGCGCCATGCCTGGTCGAGCCGACGCGAACCATCGCCACCGGCGTCGGACGCGTGCCCCAACCACCAAACCTTGCCCGAACGCGCCGCCTCGGCGATGCGATCGGATCCGGCGAGCACATTGCCGGAGCGGTACTCGATGCCCAGCCTGTCGGTCAGGGCGCGCAGCAGCGCCTGCTCCGCCAGTTCGGGAAGTTCGGCCGGAATGACAGGCGGCGGCCCCTTGAAACCGCGCGCCAGGGCTCCCTTCAGATGGCCCTTCGCGATCGCTTCTTCAAGTTCGGCGCGCGTGACGCCGATCCATGCGCCGCGTCCTGGCGCCTTGGCATGGGCATCGGGCAGAACCGCGGGCCTGTCGTCGGAAGCTGCGGATCCCTGCGGCCCCATCGCCAGCCGCAACAGGCTTTCGCGCGGAGCGATACGGCCCGTAATGACGCATTTGCGCATGGGTCCGTCGCCCCGCGCGCCAGAGCGGCGGGTGACGGTGCCCTCGTCGAACTCGGGCACCTTTTCATCGATGTCGGACGCTACGGTCTCATTGCTTGGAGTCCGCATCGGCGGCCTCCTGCATGTTTTCGTCCTCGGCAGTTGCCTCGGCCACGGCTTCGTCGGTCACGGCTTCGGCCTCGGAGGAAATCGTCTCGTCCGCGGGCTGCCCCTCGGTAACGTCGTCCTCATCCTCGAACCAGTGCGCGCGGGCCGCCATGATGATCTCGTTGCCCTGCTCTTCGGTCAGGCCATAGGCGCCCAGCACGCCGCCCTTGTCCTCGGGACGACGGTCGCGCTTCATCGGCGGGCCGGCTGCGGGGCCGCCGCGGCGACGGGGACCTTCGCGGCGCTTGGCGATCAGCTCGTCGGTGGCCAGATCGGCCAGGTCATCCAGCGTCAGGATGCCGGCGTTACCCAGCACCACCAGCATTTCCTCGTTCAGATGCGGGATTTCGGCCAGCGCATCGTCCACGCCCATCTCGCGGCGGGCGGTACGGAAGGTCTCCTCGCGGCGCTCAAGCGCCTCGATCGCACGCGACTGCAGCTCTTCGGCAAGGTCCTCGTCAAAGCCCTCGATACCGGCCAGCTCGTCGCGGTCGACATAGGCGACTTCCTCCAGCTCGGTGAAGCCTTCGGCCACCAGCAGCTGCGAGAGCGTCTCGTCGACGTCCAGCTCTTCCTCGAACATCTTCGAACGTTCGGCGAATTCCTTCGACCGCTTCTCGCTCGACTCTTGTTCGGTCATGATGTCGATCTGGCTCTCGGTCAGCTGCGAGGCCAGGCGTACGTTCTGGCCGCGGCGACCGATGGCAAGCGACAGCTGATCGTCGGGAACGACGACCTCGATGCGGCTTTCTTCCTCGTCGATGACGACCCGGCTGACGGTCGCGGGCTGAAGCGCGTTGACGACGAAGGTCGCGGTGTCCTCGCTCCAGGGGATGATGTCGATCTTCTCACCCTGCAGTTCCTGGACGACGGCCTGCACACGGCTGCCCTTCATGCCGACGCAGGCACCGACCGGGTCGATGCTGCTGTCATGGCTGATCACGCCGATCTTGGCGCGGCTGCCCGGGTCGCGGGCGGCGGCCTTGATCTGGATGATGCCGTCGTAGATCTCGGGCACTTCCTGCGCGAACAGCTTCTTCATGAATTCGGGATGCGCGCGGGACAGGAAGATCTGCGGGCCGCGGTTCGACCGGTCGACCTTCAGGATCAGCGCGCGAATGCGTTCACCGGTGCGGGCGACTTCGCGCGGGATCTGCTGGTCGCGGCGGATGATGCCCTCGGCCCGGCCCAGGTTCACGATCACGTGGCCGAATTCGACCGACTTGATCACGCCGGTGATGACCTCGCCGGCGCGGTCCTTGAATTCCTCGTACTGGCGCTCGCGCTCGGCATCGCGGACCTTCTGGAAGATCACCTGCTTGGCCGATTGCGCGTCGATGCGGCCCAGGTCGACGGGGGGCAGCGGATCGACAATGAAGTCGCCGACCTGCGCGCCGTCCTGCAGCTTCTGCGCCTGTTCGACCGAAACCTGCTTGAAGTAGTCCTCGACCTCCTCGACCACCTCGACCACGCGCCACAGGCGAAGGTCGCCGGTCTGCGGGTCCAGCTTGGCGCGGATGTCGTTCTCGGCGCCATAGCGGTTGCGGGCCGATTTCTGGATCGCTTCTTCCATCGCCTCGATCACGATGGACTTGTCGATCATCTTCTCGCTGGCCACGGCATTGGCAATCGCCAGAAGCTCTGCGCGGTTCGCCGAAATCGCATTCGCCATGTTAGTCGTCTTCCCTGCTCAATTCAGCGGAGGCCCGCCTGCTCAGCGCAGCGGGACCCATAAGTCGCCCGCCGCATAATAGTTTGCCGTCGAAAGCGCCAGAACTAGTCCGCATCCTCTTCCGACATATCCTCGACTTCCCCGAATTCCTCGGAAACAACCTCGTCCGCGCCGGTGGTGTCCAGCGGCACGGTCGACTTGATCAGTCGGTCCGTCAGCATCAGCTTGGCCGAATGGATGCCGGCCAGCGGCATGGTCACCGATCCCAGCTTCTTGTCGTCGACCGTCACCATGTCGTCCTCGAACGCGGTCAGGTCGCCCTGGAACGTGCGCTTGTTGCCCGCGGGCGCGTCGGCGTCCTTGGACAGGGTAATGCGCGCCTCGTGCCCGACCCAGTTCGCGAAATCCTTCGCGCGGGTCAGCGGGCGGTCGATCCCCGGAGAAGACACTTCCAGCCTGTACGCGCCCTTGATCAGCTCGTCGCCCGCTTCCTCACGCGCGTCGATCGCGTCGGAGATGCGGCGCGAGATCGCCATGCACTGGTCGATCACCAGCTGGCCGGTCTCCGGGTTCTCGGCCATCACCTGCAGCGTACGCTCGTCATCCGAACCGAACAGTTTCACGCGCACGAGTTCGAAGCCGGAAGCGGTGACTTCCTGTTCGATCAGATCGGTGAGACGCGCGAGGTCGGTCATGCAATTCCTTCGTTCGATACCCGCGCCGCGAATACGGAAAGGCGCGCCGGAGCCCTGCGGCACCGGCCCGGCTTTGTACGCGACAATGTCGGGATGAATCGGCAGATAGTCGCAGCAGCCATAAAAAGCAAGTCGCCTTGGCGGATCAGGCCGCCTTGTCGCTCTCGCTTCCCGCTTCGTTCAGCGCATGCTTGCGGATGCAGTGGCGAAGCTGGTCGTAACTAAGCCCCAATGCTTCCGCCGCACGGCGCTGGTTCCAGCGGTGGCGGTCCAGCGCGGATTCGACGATGGCACGCTCATGCCCGTCGACCGCGGCGCGCAGGTCGGTAACGGCAGCGAAATCGAAAGCCGGCTTCAGTTCGACCGGTGGCAGCGCGTCCGGCCGCTGCGCGGGGCCGCGCGCCGAGGACTTGGGCGCCCATGGCGAATCGAACGGATCGAAGACGACCGCCCCGACCGGTGTGCGTCCATCATCCCAGCGATAGACCGCGCGTTCGACGACATTGCGCAATTCACGCACGTTGCCGGGCCATGGATAGGCTTCCAGCTGTTCGATCACCTCTTCCGAAAAGCCCGGCCATTCCTCCCACATCAGTTCCGCCGCCATGCGCCGGCCGAAGAAATCGGCGATGACGGTGATGTCGCCCTCGCGTGCCCGCAAGGGTGGGAGAGTGATGACCTCGAAGCTCAACCGGTCGAGAAGGTCGGCCCTGAACTCGCCGCGTTCGGCCAGCGCGGGCAGATCCTCGTTGGTGGCAGCGACGATGCGAACGTCGACCACCGTGGGACGCGACGCCCCGATGCGCGTAATCTCGCCGTATTCCACGGCTCTTAGCAGGCGTTCCTGGGCGGCCATCGACAGCGTGCCGAGTTCGTCGAGGAACAGGGTGCCGCCGTCGGCTTCCTCGAACCGGCCGGTCCGCGCCTTCGATGCTCCGGTGAAGGCACCTGCCTCGTGGCCGAACAATTCCGCCTCGATCAGCGTTTCGGGAAGAGCGGCGCAATTCATCACGACCAGCGGTTCGCCCCAGCGATCCGACAGGTGATGAAGCCGCTCGGCGATAAGTTCCTTGCCGGTTCCGCGCTCGCCGATGACCAGCACCGGGCGCGACAGGGCCGCCGCACGGCTGGCCCGCTCCACCGCGTCGAGAATGGCCTTAGACTGGCCGACAAACTGCTTGCCCCGATCCATGCACCGGAAGTTAGCGCAGAATCCCAACTCTTGGCAATAAGTTCGCGGCTCGTCGCCAACTCTTCGGTTCAAATATCTGTTTTCTAAAGACTTCCTTGATTTGGCACGCTCTCTGCAAAGTGATTGGCATAGTTCGAAGATGTGGGGACATCATGTTTAATTTTCGTCAATCCAGTACGATCGGCCCAGTAGCCACCAGCCTGTTCGCTGCGATCGCGATGCTTTCGCTCAGCGCCTATGCGGTGCGCGACCTGGCCTGCTCGTTTCCGCCGGTCTGCGACGTCAAGCTGGTATCGCCGGCCAAGGCCGCACCGGCCCTGGCTTTCGTGCTGGCCTGAAGCTGATATCCCTGAGAGGACCGTATGAACGACAAGAATGAGCTGACGCCCGAAACGGACCGCAAGCCGCCCGCCGCCGATGACGGCCGGAAGCTGTCCGATACGCCGTGGACCGACGACGAGGCTGCCGCGTCGCGTTTCGACCGCGAGGTGGCCCGGTTGATGACCGACCGCGAACGTGCCGAGAAGGCGGGGCGGGAAAGAAGTGAATCGCGCCGCCATCGCGACTATGATGACGATGAGCCGATCCGCTTTCGCGGCGGCAGCAGCCTGAGGCAGAACGGAGCCCAATTGATGGGAATATTTTCGCGCACCCGTGACATCATTGCCGCCAACTTCTCGGACATGATCGAGAAGGCCGACGATCCCGAAAAGATGATCCGCATGATCATCGTCGAGATGGAGGAAACGCTGGTCGAGGTCCGTGCAGGCGCCGCCCGCACCATCGCCGACCAGAAGGAAATGCAGCGTCACGCGGTGAAGCTGGAACGGCTGCAGGAAGACTGGGCGGACAAGGCGCAGCTTGCGCTGTCCAAGGGCCGCGAGGACCTGGCCCGCGCCGCGCTGATGGAAAAGCGCAAGGCGACCGACCTGGCCAAGCAGCTGTCCGAGGAAATGGACGTGCTGGAGCAGAGCCTGCGCGCCAACGAGGAAGACATCGCCAAGCTGCAGCAGCGCCTGCGCGAGGCGCGGAGCCGGCAGTCGATGATCGCGGCCCGCCTGGAAAGCGCCGAGAACCGCGTCCGACTGCGCAAGCTGATGACGACCGAGCGTGTCGACGAAGCACTGGCCCGGTTCGAGATGCTGGAGCGCCGCGTCGATTACGCCGAAGGCCACGCCGACGCGCTGGGCATGGCCATGAAGGGCGAGCCGTCGCTTGCCGAGCAGATCGAAGGGCTGTCCGCCGTCGACAAGGTCGACGAGGAACTCGAAGCGCTCAAGCGCTCGATGGGCGGCCAGAGCGAGAAGAAGGAGGACTGACCCATGGAAGGTGTGCTTGCAATTATATGTATTTTCGTCGTCCTTCCGGGCTTGGTCTTTCACTATGTGACCAAGTGGAAGACCGCGCCCACCCTGACCCAGGGTGACGAGGCGATGCTGGAGGAGCTCTACAAGCTCGCTCGCCGCCTCGACGACCGGATGGATACGGTGGAGCGCCTTGTCGCTGCCGATAACGAGGAATTCTCCAAGCCGCGCCTGATCGCCGATCAGGAAGCCGACAATGTGAAGCTGGCCGAGCTGGAGCGCATGATGAAGGAAAGGAACGCACAATGAGCAGCACCGAACGTACCCGCTTCTACCGCGACAAGGTGAACGGCAAGTTCCTGGGCGTCAGTGCGGGCCTTGCCGACTATACCGGGATCGACGCGATCTGGATCCGCCTTGGCTTCCTGATTGCCACGATCACGATGGGCTGGCCGATCCTGATCTATATCGCGATGGGCATGATGGCACCGAAGAAGCCCGAACACCTCTACACCGACCGCAAGGAACAGCAGTTCTGGCAGGGCGTCCGCCAGTCGCCGACCCGCTCGGCGCGCGAGGTGAAGGCCCGGTTCCGCGACATCGACCGCCGCCTCGCCCATGTCGAGGAATATTACGTAAGCGGCAATCGCCAGCTTTCCGACGAGATCGAGAAGCTGCGCTGAGGCCCGGCACCCGGCCCGGCACCCATCAGGGCCCAGATCGAAAGGCTTGAAACATGGCAGACGAACTTGCTCTTCTGATACCGCTTGCCCCCTTCATCATGATCTGCCTGATCGTGTGGACCAAGCACCAGTCCAAGATGGCCGAACTGAAAATGAACGCCACCGCGGAAAAGGCGGCGCAATATGCGCAGCATACCGCCCAGCTGGAAGAGCGGGTCCGCGTTCTGGAGCGCATCATCACCGACAAGGGCACCGACATCGCACGCCAGATCGAGGCGCTGCGCGAGGAGGAAAGCGATGCGCGCCTCAATGCCCCCGTCAATCCGCGTCACGAGGTGTAGGCGATGGAAGAGCTGATCACTCCTGCCGTGCTGGGCGTCGGCGTCGTGTCCTTTGCGATCGCATGGGTGGTGAATACCGCGATCCGCGTCAGACATGGCTATCCGCTGGAAAACAGCTGGGGCAAGTCCGTCTATCCGCAGAAGGACAAAGAGACGGCCGAGCGGCTGAAGCTGGCGAGCCAGGAAAACGCGCAGCTTCGCGCCGAGCTGGGTTCGGTCAAGGACCGGCTCGCCAACGTGGAGCGGATCGTGACCGACAGCGGCTATCGCCTGACGCACGAGATCGAGGCGCTGCGTTCGTCCGAGGCGCGTTCGCCGGAAATGCATTCGCCTGACAGGGAAGGACAGTTCAAATGAGTTTCTGGACCGCCATCATCCTGATCGTGCTGATCATTTCGGTCACGCAGATGATCAAGGGTCGGCGCGATGCAAGGGACGGCCTGTACACGGACAGGAGCGGCACGCTGCGGCCGCGTCCGGACGGCCTGTCGCCCGAGGACGAGGAGCAGCTTCGCGCCGAGATCGCCGAGCTGAAGGAACGGGTGCATGTGCTGGAGCGCATCGCGACCGACGAACGCCAGAAGCTCGGCCTTGCCGAAGAGATCGAGCTGCTGCGCGACCGCTGAGAGGAGGCTGATCCATGAGCTTCGAAGTCAGTTCCATGGCCCTGTTCGCACTGGCGGGGCTGACCATCGTGACCGCCGCTTTGCTGTATGGCTGGCAGGGCTGGCTGGCATTGAAGATGCGCGAGGCTGAGATGGGCCACGGGGAATTCGCGCCCTCGCCCGCCCGCGATGTCGGCGATGCGCCCGCCGCCGCGCGGATCGAACTGGCCGATCTGAAGGAACGGGTCCGCAGGCTGGAAGCGATCGCCAGCGGGGTCGACCTTTAAGGCACTTGCGAGCGGCGGGCGCGGCGGCTAGCTCCGCCCCCATGCGATCCATCGACGATATTGCCGAGGAATACGAATTCCTCGAAGGCGACGAGCGTTACCGGCTGCTGATCGAGCTTGGCCGCGAGCTGGAACCCATGCCCGCCGCGCTGAAGACCGAGGCGACGCAGGTCAAGGGCTGCTCCGCCGCGGTGTGGGTCTATCCGACGCGTGCCGCTTCGGACGATGGCGGGAACCGGCTGCATTTCATGGCCGACAGCAATGCCGCGATCACCAAGGGCATCGTCGCGCTTGTCATCGCCGCAGTGCAGGACCGCCCGGCTGCCGAAGTGGCGGACACCGACATAGAGGGTGCGCTGGCGCCCTTCGACCTGCGCAACCAGCTGTCGTCCAACCGGACGCAGGGCGTACCCAACATGATCGCGCTGATCCGCGAGACCGCGTCGCGGATCGCTGCGGAAGGCTGATCCGGCCAGCCCCCGTCCGGCCAGCCGCCGTCCGGCACCGGATCGGCCGGCGGATCAGCAGGGCGCGCGGTTGACACAGGCGACACGTCCTACAACCGCTGTCACCCGTTGAAGCGCCGCACGATTCCGCCGTTTTCGGCCCGCCGGTTGACACCTGGGGGGTGCGGGAAAAATTTACGGGATGAAAGAGCCGTGCGGGCCGATAGCCCGGTCACGGCGCTAGCGCGCGGGGCGCGCGTAGGACAATAAAAGCTGGTCGCCCGCCGCTGACGCCGCTGACGCCGCCGCGAACTAGCGTTTTTTTCCGCGCCGCATAACTCCAAAGATGATGGCCGAACCGGATGATCGCTGGCGTTTTCCCGGCGCTGGTGTAGCCCGGTCGAAACGGGAATTGGGCGAGGTGTCGCTTGACTGCAATTCATTACGACGCGCGCTGCGGCGACGAGGGTCGGCGCGCGCAGATCTATGCCGGGGACGTGCATGTCATCTCCGCGCGGCCGGCCATGCATGCGCTGGCCGACTGGGCACGCGAGCTGCTGGTGGCCGGCTTTGGCGACGAGGATCCCGAAACGCTGCAGCACCGCGTGCCGGTGGAGCGCTTCGTCGAGCTGTTCGCGCCGATCAAGCCGCGCTTCATCCATCATCCGCGCACCTGGGAACTGCTGTGCGCGGTGGTAAAGGACATGGGGCTGGACCCGCGCGAGACCTATCTGGACGTGCCGCGCCTGCGCGGGGTGACCAGTCATGGCTATCTGACGTCGGGCGTCGGCTATGCGTTTCCGATGCACCGCGACACCTGGTGGGCCGCGCCCATGCAGCAGGTCAACTGGTGGCTGCCGATCTTCGAGATCGAGAGCGCCAGCACGATGGCGTTCCACCCGGCCTGGTGGAACCGCGCGATCGAGAACAGCTCGGGCGAGTTCGACTATTACGAATATAACCGCGTGGCGCGCGGCGCGGCGGCGAAACAGGTGAAGCAGGATACGCGGTCCCAGCCCCGCATCACGCTGGATCCCCCGCCGGTCGACACGCCGTCGGTCCGGCTGGTGGCACCGGTGGGCGGCGCGATCCTGTTTTCGGGCCAGCAGCTGCATTCGACCGTGCCCAACGAAAGCGGGCGCACGCGTTTCAGCATCGATTTCCGCACCATCAACATCGCCGACGTGCGCGCGGGCCGCGGTGCGCCCAACATGGATTCGGCCCCCGCCGGCACGTCGCTGCGCGATTTCCGCCGCGTGAGCGACAAGGCGCCCATGCCGGAGGAGATCGCGCTGTCGGTCGATCCGCGCCGCATCCCGTTCGAGGAGGCGGTGTTCCAGCCGCCCGCATCGCTGCTGGCCGAACTGGCGGCGGAAAACGCGGAGCGCACGGGCGCGGCCTGAGCGCCGGACCACGGCGGAAGCGGCCCTTCCTTGCGCGGCTCCTTGCGGCCCTCCTTGCGCGCGCGTCGAAGCCAGCGCATGAAGCGGCGGATGCACCGACTGATCCTGCCGCTCGCCGTCCTGCTGACCCCGGCCCTCCCCGCCCTGCCCGCACTTGCCCAGACGCCCGCCGGAACCGGCGCGGAGGCGCGGAGCGGGTCCGAATCCGGCGCGGATGCCCGCCTTCGGGTGCTTTACGAGGAGGATCATGCCTGGGTCACCGCCGACCGCCGGCGGATCCTGACCGCCGATGGCCGCAGCGAGGCGGGACCGCGCCTGCCCTCTGCCATGCCGGAGGCCGAGGCGCGCCGCGCCGACCATGCGCGCGACATGCTGGCGCGGCTGGATGCGATTCCCGCCGCGCAGCTGTCGGAAGGCGAAGCGATCAATGCCGCGGTTTTCCGCGCCGTGCTGGAAGAGCGGATCGGCGAGGCGGATTATCGCGGTTTTGAAATGCCGTTCAATTCGGACAGCAATTTCTGGACCTATCTGGATGCGCGCTCGCCCTATGCCGATGTCGCGGATTACGAGAACTATATCGCCCGCATGCGCGATGTGCCGCGCTATTTCGCGGAGCATGTCGCCAATGCGCGCGCGGGGCTGCAGCGCGGCTTCAGCGTGCCGCGCGTGTCGCTGGAAGGGCGCGACGCATCGATCGAGCCCTATACGAGGGCCGAGGGCAATCCGTTCCTGAACGCGTTCGACCGGATGCCCGCCAGCATCCCCGCCGCCGAGCAGGCGCGCCTGCGGGCCGAGGCAGAGGCGGCGGTGACGGGCAGCATCGTGCCTGCCTATCGCGACCTGCTGGCTTTCATGCGGACGGAATACCTGCCCGGCACGCGTACCAGCCTGGCGGCCAGCGACCTGCCCGATGGCAAGGCGTTCTATGCCCGGCAGATCCGCCAGTACACCACGCTGGACCTGACCGCGCAGGAAATCCACCAGATCGGCCTGTCCGAGGTCGCGCGGATCGAGGGCGAGATGCGCGCCATCATGCAGGAGGTCGGCTTCACCGGCAGCATCGCCGAATTCAACGAGGCGCTGCGCAGCGATCCGCAGTTCATCGCCCGCACGCCCGACGAGCTGATGGGCGTCTCGGCCTATGTGGCGAAGCGGGTCGACGGGCGGATCGGGGATTATTTCGGCTTCCTGCCGCGCCACCGCTTTGCGATCCGGCCGGTCGCTCCTGCGCTGGCGCCGTATTACACCGCGGGGCGCGGCGGGCTGGATGCGTGCCAGATGAACACGCACGACCTGCCCTCTCGCCCCTTGTACAACATTCCCGCGCTGACCTTGCACGAATGCAGCCCGGGGCACAGTTTCCAAGCGGGCGTCGCGCTGGAGCAGGCCGCGATGCCCGCCTTTCGGCGCGAGACCTATTTCAGCGGGTTCGGCGAAGGCTGGGGCCTCTACACCGAATATCTGGGCGAGGAGATGGGGATCTATCGCACGCCCTATGAGCGGTTCGGGCGGCTGAGCTACGAGATGTGGCGCGCGGCGCGGCTGGTGATCGATACCGGCATCCACGCCTATGGCTGGGACCGCGAGCAGGCGATCGACTACCTCGCCTCGCGCACCGCGCTGTCGCGGCACGAGGTGGGGACCGAGGTGGACCGCTATATCAGCTGGCCGGGACAGGCGCTGGCCTACAAGCTGGGCGAGCTGACCATGCGGCGCGTGCGGGCCAGGGCGGAGGAGGCGCTGGGTCCGCGCTTCGACATTCGCAAGTTCCACGATGTGGTGCTGTCGCTGGGATCGGTGCCGCTGCCGGTGCTGGAGCAGCGGATCGAGGCGTTCATCGCGGATGGCGGACAGGGGCTGCCGGGCGTAGCATACGACTAGACCGGGAATACGACCAGACCGGGTTCGGGGAGGAACGCGATGATCCTGCCGGCTGCCCTTTCCCTTATTCAGGGCGCCCCGGCGACTGCGGCCGAGCTTGCCGGCGGATCGGTGGAGCGTGAGGACGGTTCGGTGGTGATCGACATACTCGCCCCGCCCACCTGCACTTCGCGCGAGGGCGAGATCGTGGTGTGCGCCGAAACGCCGCAGTCCGGTGACATGGCTGCGCCCGGTGGCGAGGAAAGCGGGGTGTCGCAGGGGCGCTGGGCAAGGACAGCGCGCTTGGCCTTACGGGCGAGACGGTGGAGCTGAGCGGCGCGCGCAGCCAGCGCGCGATGGTGACGCTGACGGTAAATTACTGACGCGCGAAAGGCCTTAGCTGACTGCCGCCCTCGGGAGGCTGAGCCTGACCAGCAGGCCGCCCAGATCCTCGCTTTCGTCCAGCGCGACCGAGCCGCCGTAGATCTCCACCACGTCGCGCACGATGGCAAGGCCGAGGCCGGTGCCGGGCTTGTTGGTGTCCAGCCGCGCGCCGCGGGCGAACAGCTTGTCGCGGTCGCGCGGTTCGATGCCCGCGCCGTCATCCTCGATCCAGATCTCGCATTGCGGGGCGTCGGGCACGGCGTCCAATGTGACGAACACGCTGCCGCCGCCATATTTCGCGGCATTCTCGATCAGATTGCCCAGGATCTCGTCGAGGTCCTGGCGCTCGATCGCGACCATCGCGCGGCGGCCGCCGGGCCTGGCGCCGTCGAGGTCGAAGCGCACGCTGGGGTACAGGCGCGCGACCGCGCGTTCGACCGACTCGGCGGATTCGCGCACGTCGGCGCGCGACAGGCCCACGGCGCGGCGGCCCAGCGCGCGGGCGCGGGCAAGGTGATGGTCGACCTGCCGCCGCATCGCCGCGACCTCGCGCTCGACCATTTCGGGCAGATTGTCGGCATGGGCGGCGGCGGCATTGTTCAGCACGGTCAGCGGCGTCTTGAGCGCGTGGGCAAGATTGCCGGCATGGGCGCGCGCTTCCTCGGCCTGTCGTTCCGAATGGGCGAGCAGCGCATTCAGCTCCTCGACCATGGGCTGGACTTCCAGCGGCAGAGGCTGGGTCACGCGGGTGTCGCCGGTCATGCGAATACGCTGGATCGCCAGCCGCACGCCGCGCAGGGGCGACAGGCCCAGCCAGATCTGCAACGCCGCCATCGCGATCAGCCCCAGCGCCAGCGCGGCGAAGCTGTAGACGAGGATGGTGCGGATGCGCGCGATCTGGACGTCCAGCTCCTCGCGGCTGGCGGCGACGACGAACCACCACTGCGTATCGCTGCCCGGAAGATAGATCGGGCGCTGCATCATGCGCAGCGTTTCCTCCCGGAACTGGTCGCTGTCATAGACCAGCGGCTCCATCGTCTCCGCCTCGCGCACGGTCAGCGTGCGGTCCCATAGCGAGCGCGAGGGGAAATCCTCGTGCCCGTTGCCGGTGATCTGCCAGTAGAGGCCGCTATTGGGTTCGAGGAAGCGCTGGTCGCCCAGCGGGCGCGAGAAGAACACCTCGCCGTCGGGGCCGATTTCGGCGGAGGCGACCATCGCGGTCAGCATGTAGTCGAGCTGTTCGTCGAAATTGCGCGTGATCAGGCCGGTCAGCGCCCGGTCGAGCGCGATGCCGCCCGCCAGCAGCAGGAATGCCGTCCACGCGATCGCGATCAGCATCATGCGGCGCGAGAGCGAGCCGGTGTGGCCCGCACCCAGCTTCACGCCCTTGAACTTCAGCCGGGCGAAGGCCGGCGGGCTGACGGCAATTGGCGGCGGTGCAGGATCGGGCGCGGCCCGGTCGGTCCGGGGGCCGGAGCCTGGGGCCGCCTGATACAGCTCCGCCACCGCCCGCGTCAGCTGCGCGGCGCTTCGGCGGGATCGTCGAGGCTATAGCCCAGGCCGCGGATGGTGGTGATGACATCGGCGCCCAGCTTCTTGCGGATGCGCGTGACGAAGACCTCGATCGTGTTGGAATCGCGGTCGAAATCCTGGTCATAGATATGTTCGATCAGCTCGGTCCGGCTGACGACCTTGCCCTTGTGATGCATCAGATAGGACAGCAGCTTGTATTCCTGCGCGGTCAACTTCACCGGCTCGCCGTCGAGCGTGACGCGGCCCGAACGCGTGTCGAGCCGCACCGGGCCCGCGGTCAGCTCGCTGCTGGCATTGCCGGTCGAACGGCGGATCAGCGCGCGCAGGCGGGCGATCAGCTCCTCTGTCTGGAAGGGCTTGGCAAGGTAATCGTCGGCGCCCGCGTCGAGGCCCGCGACCTTGTCGGACCAGCTGTCGCGCGCGGTCAGCACCAGCACGGGGAAGTTGCGGCCTTCCTTGCGCCACATGCCCAGCACGGTCAGGCCGTCGATCTCGGGCAGGCCAAGGTCGAGCACGACCGCATCGTAATCCTCTGTCGATCCAAGGAAATGCCCGTCCTCGCCATCGGTGGACAGGTCCACCGCATAGCCGTTGGATTCGAGCGTATTCTTGAGCTGGCTGCCCAGCGTGGGTTCATCCTCGACGATCAGGATCCGCATGCACTCTCCGACATTGGCGGGACGCGCCGGTGGTGGCGCACCGCGATTTCATCCGAAGAGATGGGGACCGCGCCGGAACGGGTCAAGCCGCGCCCCGCCGGCGGCGTGCATAAGAGTGCGGGGAAAGCGCGCTTCAGCGGCGCTGGCCGACCACGCGGCCGGTGCGGGCATCGACGTCGACGAACACCACGCGCCCGCCGTCGTCCATGAATTTCAGCCGGTAGATCATCGCCGCGCTGTCGAATTCCGGTCCCAGATAGCGCGAATCGCCCATGCGCGGGATCACGTTGCGCTCTATCTGGCGCAGCGGCAGCACATTGCCCGCGCGCAATTCGCGGCGCGCCTCGCTCTGCTCGTCACGCGGCTGCGCCATGGCGGAGGGCACGGCGACGGGCGCGGCAAGGCTGCACAGCAGCAGCGCGCCCAGCCCGCCCCGCAGGGCAGATCGCCCCTGGCGCAGGGAATCCGGCAGGAAAGAGGGCAGGCGTCGAAAGGCAGAGGCAACGATCATGATGGGAGCCTGCCTAAGGCCGCCGCATTGAACAAGGCGTGAATGTTGCGCAGCGGCACGAGGAAGCATCCTCGTTGCCGATGCGCAACATATTCAATTATCGGACAAGTTCGAATGTTGCCGACAGCGTGACCTGGGTCGCGACCTGGCCCGGGCGGGTCGGCGTCTTGGGTGCGGGCATTGCCGCCTGGACCATCACCGCGCGGTCCTGCATCGGCATGGCCATCGACATCGATTCCGACACCGCCAGCAGCCGCACGTCGCCAAAGCCCGCCATGCGCGCATAGTCGCGCGCCTGCGCCATCGCCTGGTCGAACGCGGCCTTGCGTGCCTGAGCCTGGGCATTGCTGTCGTCGACGATGCCCCAGCTGGGCCCGCTGATATTGGTCGCGCCCGATTCCACCAGCGCGTCCAGCGTGCCGCCCACCGCGTCGATGTCGCGCAGTTCGATGGTGACGATGTTCGATGCCTCGTAACCGGTGAAGCGGGGCTGTTCGTTGTTGCGATAGTCGTACTGGGGGTTCAGGCTGATCCCGCTGGTCTGCACATAACGCCGATCGATCCCCAGCGCGTCCAGCCGCTGGAGCACGCGCTCCATCTCGGCAGCGTTCTGCTGCATCGCGGCCTGCGCGGTTGGGGCGCGGGTGGTGACGCCCGCGCTGACAGTGGCCTTGTCGGGATCGCCCAGGACCTGCTGCATCACCTGCAGTTCGACCACCGGGCCGCTTGTCTGGATGTCGACCTCGGCGGCGCGCGCCGGCAGGGCGGCGGCGGCGGTCATCGCCGCGATCGCGGGGACGGCGGCGGCCGTGGCGGCAAGGGTCGTGATGGACTTGCGAAAACGAAGCAAGGCGGTTCTCCTGTAGTTATGGTCCTATAAAGACGGAGCCATGCTGGCTGTTCCTTGAACGCATTCTGGCGGACCTGTTCATCCATCGCGCGCTTGCAGGGCGCGCGCGGGCGGACTAGGCGGCGGCGATGGCACAACCCCCCGTACTCTCACTTGAAGGCATCGGACTGCAGCAGGGCGGCCTGACCGTGAACGACGGCTGGCTGTTCCGCGACCTCGACCTGCATATCGGACCCCGCGACCGGATGGCGCTGATCGGGCGCAACGGCGCGGGCAAGACCACGCTGATGAAGCTGATCTCGGGCGAGGTCGAGATGGACCGCGGCAAGCGCGTGATCGTGCCCGGCACCCGCGTGGTCACGCTGGAGCAGGAACCCGATTTCTCGGGCTGCGCGACATTGATGGATTATGCTCTGGGCGGCGAAGATGCGCCCCAGCGGTTCGAGGTGGAAGCCATCGCCGACCAGATCGGCATCGACATGACGCGCGATCCCAGGGCGGCCAGCGGCGGCGAGAAGCGCCGCGCCGCCATCGCCCGCGCGCTGGCGAGCGAGCCCGATGTGCTGCTGCTGGACGAGCCGACCAACCACCTCGACCTGTCGGCCATCGACTGGCTGGAGGACTGGCTGAACCGCTATACCGGCGCGTTCGTCACGATCAGCCACGACCGGACCTTCCTGACCCGGCTGACCCGCGCGACATTGTGGCTGGATCGCGGGGCGCTGCGGCGCAAGGAAGTGGGTTTCGGCGGGTACGAGGCGTGGGAAGACCAGGTCTATGCCGAGGAAGCGCGCGCGGCGGAACGGCTGGACGCAAGGCTGAAGCTTGAGGCGCACTGGCTGCAGCGCGGCGTGACCGCGCGGCGCAAGCGCAACCAGGGCCGGCTGGAGAAATTGTGGGAAATGCGCGCCGCCCGCGCGGCGATGATCAACCCGCAGGGCACGGCCAAGATGCAGCTGGCCGCCGACGACAGCAAGACCAAGAGCGTCATTACCGCCGGGCATATCACCAAGGCGTACGGAAACCGCACGGTCATCAAGGACTTCAGCCTTCGCATCCAGCGCGGCGACCGGATCGGCATCGTCGGCGGCAATGGCGCGGGCAAGACCACGCTGCTGAAGATGCTGACCGGCGAACTGCAGGCCGACAGCGGCGAGGTCATTCTGGCCAGGAACCTGTCGGGCGTGATGATCGACCAGCAGCGCAGCCTGCTGTCGGACGAGAAGACGGTGCGCGACGTGCTGGCCGAGGGCGGCGACTGGATCGACGTGCGCGGAGTGCGCAAGCATATCCAGGGTTATCTGAAGGAATTCCTGTTCGATCCGGGGCTGGTCGAGGCGAAGATCGGCACGCTGTCGGGCGGCGAGCGTTCACGCCTGCTGCTGGCCCGCGAATTCGCGCGCACGTCGAACCTGCTGGTGCTGGACGAGCCGACCAACGACCTCGATCTGGAAACGCTGGATCTGCTGCAGGAGGTGATCGCGGATTACGACGGGACGGTGCTGATCGTCAGCCATGACCGCGACTTCCTCGACCGGACGGTGACGGTGACTTTGGGTCTCGACGGCAGCGGGACAGTCGACATCATCGCGGGCGGCTATGCCGACTGGGAAGCCAAGCGCAAGGACCGCACGCAGAACAGCGGGCCGAAGAAGGCCGCGCCGCCGCCCCCTCCCCCGCCGCAGAAGAAGGTCAAGCTGTCGTACAAGGACCAGCGCGACTATGATTTGCTGCCGGGCCGGATCGAGGCGCTGGAAGGCGAGATCGCGGCGAACGAGGAGGCGCTGGCCGATCCCGATCTCTACAGCGCCGATCCGAAGAAATTCGCAGCGCTGACCGCGAAGCTGGAGAAGCTGCGCGCCGAGAAGGACGCGGCGGAAGAACGCTGGCTGGCGCTGGCCGAAGAGGTCGAGGCGCTGGAAGGATAGGGCGGCAGGACCCCCGGCGCGTTTCGCCCGTTGATGGCGAAACGCGAAGGAGATTTCATGCTACGACCGATCCTGATGGGCCTTGTCGCCGGACAACGATCCATGACCCCGCTGGCCGCGCTGGCCGGTGCCGCGCGCAATGGCAATCTGCCCTATGACAACGGCCCGGCCCGGCTGATGAGCCATCCGCTGATTGCGGCGGGCGGTGTCGCGATGGCGGCGCTGGAAATGGCGGGCGACAAGATGAAGGATGCGCCCGACCGGACGGTGTTCCTGGGCTTGCTGGCGCGCACGATCACATCGGGTTTCGCAGGGGCCGCGCTGTCGCCGCCCAAACGGCAGCTGGCGGGCGCGGCGCTGGGGATCGGCACGGCGCTGGCCGCGTCCTTCGTGGGCCTTGCCATGCGCAAGCGGGCGATGCGCAAATACGGGCAGACCTCGACCGGGTTTGCCGAGGAAGCCATCGTCTTCCCGGCGGCGAACCTGATCGCGCACGTTCGCTAGATCGGGCGCGGGGTGGAAGGGGGCAGGCTGCGGGCCGCCCCCTTCGCGTCCTGATCAGGCCTTTTGCGCGGCGATCCAGCGGTCGACGCGCGCTTCCAGCACGCTCAGCGGCATCACGCCTTCCTTCACGATTTCGTGGAACTGGCGGATGTCGAAGCGCTCGCCCAGTTCGGCCTCGGCCTTGGCGCGCAATTCGACCCACTTGTTCTGGCCGATCTTGTAGCTGCAGGCTTGCCCGGGCCAGATGCAATATCGGCGCACCTCGGCCTCCGACCGGGTGCGGGTGAAGCCGACCGTGTCGACGAAATATTGCGTGCCCTCCTCGACGCTCCATTTCTTGTGGTGCAGGCCGGTGTCGACCACCAGCCGCGCGGCGCGGAACAGCCAGCTTTGCAGCGCGCCGGCCTTTTCCATGCCTTCATAGCCGTCGAGTTCGGACGCCAGCTGCTCGGCATAGAGCGCCCACCCCTCGCCATAGGACGAGATGTAGTAGTTCTTGAGCAGCATCGGCGTTTCGCCCGCCTGCTGGACAAGGCTGCCCTGAAGGTGATGGCCGGGCACCGCCTCGTGATAGGTGAGCGCGGGGAGCGTGTATTTCGGCCAATCCTCGGTGTGCTTGAGGTTGATGTAATAGATGCCGGGACGCGATCCATCGAGCGTCGGGCTTTCGTAATAGCCGAGCGGCGCGCCGTCCTGGATCTCGGCAGGCACGGCACGGATCTCGATCGGTTGGGTGGGCAGCGTCGCGAACGCCTGCGGCAGCTTGGCCTGCATCGCGTCATTGCTGGCGTTGAGGTCCGCGATCATCGCGGCGCGGCCTTCGGGTGTGTTCGGGTAAAGCTGCTCGGGCCGCGAATTGAACTGGGCCAGACGCTCGCCCACCGTGCCGGTGGTGAGGCCGACCTCGGCCAGCATCGTCTCCAGCTCGGCGCTGAGTTCGGCGACCTGGCGCAGGCCGATCTGGTGGATCTCCTCGGCGGTCAGGTCGGTCGTCGTCGAATTGGCGAGTTCGAGGCGGTAGAGCTCTTCCGAATTCGGTACGCGCCACACGCCGTCGCCCTCGGCCGCGGTGGGCTTCAGCTCTTCCAGCATGGCGGCCTGCCGCAGCAGGGCGGGCTTGATGCTACCGTCCACGATCGCCGCTGCGCGCGCGGCCCAGTCACCCGCGATGCCTGCGGCCTGCGCCCGCTCGGCCAGGGAATTGACGAGGCGCGATTCGGCGGTCGGTGCCTGGGCCATGGCGCGGATCTGCGCGATCGCGATGTCGAGCGACCATGCGGGCGCGAGATAGCCCCTGGCCGCCTGCTCGCGCTGAAGCGCGGTTTCGTCGTCCAGCCCTTCGCCGAACTGCACCAGGCGCTGCAGATAGGCGACCGCGTCGTCCTCGCTCTCGACCGGGTGCTTGGTGTCCATGAAGCTGGGCACCGCGCTATAGGAGCCGCCCATGTGGCTGAGCACATAGGGGCTGTAGACGCTGCCCATGCCGTAGGGGGCGCCCCACAGGCGCTTTTCCAGCATGTCGGTCACGACCGCGTGATGCACCTTCTGCGCTTCGTCCAGCCCCTCGGTCGGGATCGCGCGGATCGCGGCCAGCATCTGCTTGGCGTGCGCTTCCTCTGCCACGATCCCCGCGCGGCCGAATTCGCCGAGGTGATGGCGCGCCCAGGCGTTCTCACCCGTGTCGATCCCCAGCGACGTCATCGCCGAGGGGTTGAGCCGCATGTCGCCGGTGAAGACGCGGTCCATCACCGCGTTCAGCTGCGCCCCAGCCCCGCCCTGCGCGCGGGCGATGCCCGGCAGCGAGAAAGCCAGCGCGATCGTGCCGGTGCCGGCGAGGAAATGTCTGCGGTGCAGGGCAACAGGTTTCATGAAGGGCTCGCTCGATCTCTTGCGGTTTCAACTGAAACCGGTGATTGCACGCGTGTTCCGCAAAGATCAAGCGGCCCCGTTTCCCGCCCCGTGCCCGCCCGTTCCGGATCATCCGATGCGATAGAATCCCGCCACTCGGTCGAGCGCCAGCCCCAGCACCAGCTTGCCGCTGCGCGCGGGCCAGCCCATCGCCTTTTCGGCATTGCCGACCGCCTCGCCCGCGCAGACCACGCGCCAGAGTATGTCGGCCAGCCCCGGCCCCGCCGCCTTCACCGCCTTGTCGAAACGCGCCTTGGCCGCGATCTGGCGTTCCGACGGGTCCAGCCCGCGATCGGGATTGGTGCCGCTGATCCGCACCGCGTCCCAGCGCATGGTGATCGAGGGCGCGATCTGCGCGCGTTCCCAGTCGGCGCGCAGGCGCTCGCCCGCCTCGTACTGCGGTTCGGTCAGATGGCCGTGCGCATACAGCCAGCCGAGCGGCGATTCCTTGAGGTTGACGGTAACGGCGCGCGCGCGTTTCGACGCGCCGCCGCGATAGTCCTTGGAAATCCGGCGCGGCCCCTCGCTGGTGAGTTCGCGCGTGACATATTCGCCCGGTCCCCGGTGCCCGGTATCCTGCTGTTCGGTCATGAAATGTCCCCTTGGATTGCTGTGCAGGGGATGTGCGGACGGCTTGCCTTGTAGGAAAATAAAACCGAATAGGTTCGTGAATTTTCCCGGAAGGAACCGCGCCGTGATTAACCGCATTCGCACGATCCGCAAGGACAAGGGCATGACGCTGGCGGATCTTGCCGCCGCCTGCACCCCGCCGACGACGCCGCAGACGGTGGGGCGGCTGGAGACTGGGATGCGCACCCTGTCGATCGACTGGCTGAACCGGATTGCGGGCGGGCTGGGCGTCGCGCCCGAACTGCTGCTGGCGAGCGAGACGCGCGATGCGGCCATGGTCGTCGCGCGGCTGACGTCAGACGGTGCCGAGCCGCTCCCCTCCCCGCGCGAGGCGGTCGAGCCGCTGGCGATGCTGGGCGATGGCGCGGTGCATGTGGTGGAGGTCGAAAGCGCGGTGGGCGAATATCGTGCGGGCGACCGGCTGTGGATGCGCGACCTGCCGCCCGAGGAACGCGCCCGCGCGATCAATCGCGACGTACTGGTCCCCCGCCCCGGCGGGCGTTTCGCCTTCGGGCGGCTGATCGACTTTTCCGACGACAATCTGGCGCTGCTTCCGCCAGGTGCGGGGCAGCGCCAGATCGTGGTGCAAAGCCCGCCGTGGATCGCGCTGGCGGCGCTGCTGGTGCGGGCGCTTTAGCGCCGTCTGTCAGGCCGCGACCTCGCGGCCGGCCGCATCCTTGGCATCGTGCGGTTTGCGCAGCGCCAGCAGCGCCATGTAGGGCGCGCACAGGAAGCGCAGGCCCAGGAAGCCGTAGATCATCGCCACCAGCAGCGCGAAGCTTACGCCCAGCGGCTGGGCGAACGCGATCGCCAGCCCGGCGACCGATAGCATCACGGCGGCAAGAACGATTTCCGGCACGGTGCAAGCCAGCGCGGAAATCATTCCGCCGCTTTCGCCGAACTTGGGCGTGCGCCGCCACGCATGGGGCTTCTTCGACAGGCCCGCGACACCCGACACCAGCACGATATAGGTAAGCGAGGCGCGCGCGATCTCTCCCCGGATCATGTCGGCGATGCGGTGGCAGCCGGTCAGGCGATAGCGGTGCCAGTTGCGCACCAGCCCGGTGCCCAGCCCCAGCGCGATCATCGGCCAGGTGATCGGCGCCAGCGTGATCGGATCCATCGCGCCCGCCAGCACCGCGATCGCGATGCCGGTCACGCCGATCAGGCCCAGCAATATGCCCGCCAGTGTCTGCAGCGGCGCAGAGCAGCGCAGCACTTCGAGCAGCTTGGTCCAGCCAGGCATGGGCCGAGCATAAGGGGTGGGCAGGAACAGCTTCCAGTGCTGGCGAAGTTGCTGCACCGGACCCGCGGTCCAGCGGAAGCGCTGCTTCTTGTAATCCTCGAACGTGTCGGGGATCAGGCCGCGGCCGAACGTCTCGCCCAGATACATGCCGCGATAGCCGGCGGCGCGCAGGCGGACGGACACTTCGGAATCCTCGGTCAGGCACCATTCGGCCCAGCCGCCCACGCGGCGCAGCGCATCGGCGCGCAGCAGGCACATGGTGCCGATCGTGAACGCGCCGCCATATTCGGACACGCCGCACATATCGACCTTGTTGTTGGGCATGTATTCCCAGTGGCAGCCGGTCAGATAGCCGCTGCCTTCATAGTCGCGGTAATCGTGCGGCGTCTGCAGATAGCCCACCGCGCGGTCGCGGAAGAACGGCACCAGGCGCGAGAGGAAATCGGGTTCGGCAAGGTAATCGGCGTCGATCACCGACACGATCTCGGCATCGGGATCCATCCGTCCGTCGAGCACCCAGTTCAATGCGCCCGCCTTGGCGCCGGGCAGCGGATCGACGTGGAAGAAGCGGAACACCTCGCGCCCCAGGCGGCGGTTCAGCGCGGCGGCGTGGCTTTCCAGCGGGCGCCACAGTGCCTCGTCCTTGGTGTTGTTGTCGATGACGATGACTTCGAAATTGGCGTATTCCTGCGCGGCGAGGCGATTCATCGTCTCCTTCACCACCTGCGACGGTTCGGCATAGCAGGGCAGGTGCACCGAAACGCGCGGATCATAAGCTTCGCTGCCGGCATGGGCCTGCGCGCCGCGCCAGCGGCGGGCGGGGCGTTCGCCGGGCAGCGGCGCGCGATTGGGCAGGCGCCAGTGGCTGTGGGTCAGCGAAGCCTCGCGCGCGATGCGTTCGATCCAGCCAAGATAGCCCAGCGCCAGCGCGGCCGTGACGGCGAGGTAGAGCGCAGCCTCGTTCCAGAACGGCAGCGGCGCTTCGTTCACCAGCAGGCACAGCCACCACCAGCTGACCGCCAGGGCCAGCGCCTCGACGCTGAGCCAGGCCATCCCCGGCAGGCTGAGCCGCCAGCCCATCGTCTGGCGCAGCGACAGCGCCAGCAGGAACGCGCCCAATGGGATCAGCAGCGTGTAGAACTCACCCGTCACCGCGCCCGCAATGCCATAGGCCAGCGCGATCAGCCCCGACAGTTCGGCGATGTTGCGCGGCAGATAGCCGCCGATGCGCAGGCCGCCCTTCAGCGTGATCCAGCCGCCGACCGCGGCAGGAACCTCGTCAGCGTCGCGGCGCCAGGCGGACCAGATGGCCACCAGGAAGGTCAGCAGGCCCAGGAACAGCATCCACGGGTCGAAGTCGGCTCGGACGGGAATCGGCAAAACGAAAGGCTTTCGCTGTGGTCACAAACGGCGGCTTGGGTCTGTCGTCATTTCTGCGGGACAAATTCGCGCACGCGCCGGTCCGGCAGGCCGAGCCATGCCGGACGGGCGCCTGAATGCACGCGATGTCGCGGATCACAATGGTAAACGATCGCGTGCGGGCAAGCTGCCTCGCGACGAAGCGCCCCAATTCCGCCTTAATTGGAAAGCGCGGGCCCGCCCCTATGCCCGGCGGGATGGCTGCCTGATGAACGGCCGCCATCCCGGTCGGGGCGGGTGTGCCCGGTCACACCTCGCCGCGGGCGAGGCGTTCCTGGCGGTCGGCCTCGTCCTCGCGCGGGACGAAGCTGTCGGATTTCACGCGCAGCCAGATCAGGATCGGCGCGGCCATGTAGATCGAGCTGTAGGTACCCACGAAGATGCCGAACGCGATCGCGGCCGCGAAGCCGAAGGTCATCGCCGGGCCCACGAACATCAGCACCATCAGCACGGTCAGCGTGGTCAGCGAGGTCATCACCGTGCGGGCCAGCGTCTCGTTCACCGAGAGGTCGAGCAGTTCGGCCATCGGCATCTTGCGGTATTTCTTCAGGTTCTCGCGCACGCGGTCATAGACGATGATCGTGTCGTTCAGCGAATAGCCGATGATCGCCAGCACCGCGGCCACGATGTTGAGGTCGAATTCCAGACCCGTGATCGCGAACAGCCCCAGCGTTAGCGACACGTCGTGGAGCAGCGCGAACATCGCGCCGACGCCGAACTGCCATTCGAAGCGGATCCAGATGTAGATCGAGATCATGACCATCGCCGCCAGCAGCGCCAGCATGCCGGTTTCGAACAATTCGCCAGATACCTTGCCCGACACCGAATCGACGCCGTCGATGCGCACGCCGGGATGGTTCTGCTCCATGTTGCCGGTGATCGCGCTGGTCATGCGGTCGGCAAGGTCCTTGGCCGCCGATGCGCCCTCGTCCGATTCGGGAAGGCGCATGCGGATCGACACCTCGTTCGGCTGGCCGAAGCGCTGGATGACCGGATCGCCATAGCCCAGCGAGCCGATCTCGCGCCGCAGTTCCGCGACGGGGGCCTCGGCCTCCTGCGTGAAGGTGGCGCGGATCATCTGGCCGCCGACGAAATCGACGCCCAGGTTCAGGCCCTGCGTCGCGACAAGCCCCCAGCTGGCGATCATCAGCAGGATCGAGACGACGTAGAACGGCACCCGCCACTTCAGGAAGTGGATGTTGGTCGTGTCGGGAACGAGCTTCAGGAGTTTCATGTTGGCTCCTCCCTCAGATATGCAGGTCTGCGGGGCGGTTGCGGCGCAGATAGCCCGCCACCCACATTCTGGTCAGCGTGACCGCGGTGAAGACCGAGGTGACGATACCGATGATGAGAACGATCGCGAAGCCGCGGATCGGGCCGGAGCCGAACAGGAACAGCAGCGTGCCCGCGATCACGTTGGTGATGTTGGCGTCGAAGATCGCGCGCTGCGCCTCGCGGTAGCCGACCTCGACCGCCTGCACCACGCGGCGGCCGCGCCGGCGTTCCTCGCGGATGCGTTCGTTGATCAGCACGTTGGCGTCGACCGCGGTACCGATGGTCAGCACGAAGCCGGCGATGCCGGGCAGCGTCAGCGTCGATCCCAGCAGCGCCATGATGCCCAGGATCAGCAGCACGTTCAGCACCAGCGCGCCATTGGCGTACAGGCCGAATCGGCCGTAGGTGACGATCATGAAGACCAGCACCGCGGTGCCGCCGATGATCAGCGCGAGCACGCCGCGCTCGATCGAATCGGCGCCGAGGTCGGGTCCGACGGTGCGTTCCTCGACTACCGCCAGGTCGACGGGCAGTGCGCCCGAGCGCAGCGAGATCGCGAGATTGTTGGCGGTGTCGACGTTGAACCCGCCCGAAATCTGCGCCTGGCCGCCCAGGATCGGCTCGTTGATGTTGGGTGCCGACAGCACCTCGCCGTCGAGGATGATGGCGAAGGGGCGGTTGACGTTCTGCGTCGTCAGCTGTGCGAAGCGGCGGCCGCCTTCCTGGTTGAAGGTGATGTTGACGACGGCGGCGCCGTTCTGGTCATAGCCCTGCTGCGCATTGGTCAGCTGGTCGCCCTGAATGCCGCCCAGGCGGCGCACCGCGATCGAGCCCTGCTGCGCCGAATCGGGCGCGAAGGGCAGGATCTGGCTGCCCGGAGGCGCGATGCCCTGCGCCACGTCCTCGGGCAAAGCGGCGGTGTCGACCAGCTTGAATTCAAGCTTGGCGGTCTGTCCCAGCAATTCCTTCAGCGCTTCGGGATCCTGCAGGCCGGGAACCTGCACCACGATGCGATTGTCGCCCTGGCGGATGATCGTCGGCTCGCGCGTGCCAAGTTCGTCGATGCGGCGGCGGACCACGTCGGTCGCGGTGTCCATCGCATTGTCGATCGCCTGCGTCAGACCGGCCTCGGTCGGGGTCAGCACCATGCGCTGGCCGTCGACGACCGACAGCTCCCAGTCCTGCTGACCCGTCAGGCCCACACCCTCGATCATGGGGAGCAGTTGCTCGCGCGCGGCGTCGATCTCGCTTGCGTCCTCCAGCATGAAGGACAGGCGGCCGTCCTCGCGGCTGATGTCGCCGATGTCGATGCCCGCATTCCCCATCGCGGCGCGCACTTCCTCTTCCATCGAGGTCAGGCGCAGGCCGAGAACGTCACCGGTCTCCGCCTCGAGCAGGATGTGGCTGCCGCCTGCAAGGTCGAGGCCGAGATTGATCTCGGGGTCGGGCAGGCTTGACGGCCAGGTGCCGCCCGCCAGCATCATGATCGAGGGTACGGCCAGCAGCGCGCCCAGCAGGGTGATGCCCCATAGCCAGACGCGCTTCCACACGGGAAAGTCGAGCATCGGTTGTGCCTCAGTCGTTCGCCGGAGTGGCGCTGCCCGCCGGGATCACGTCGCCGATGGTATTGCGCACGGCCTTGACCCGCACGCCCTGCCCCAGTTCCAGGTCGACGTAGTCGTCGTCGAGCTTCACCACCTTGCCGACGAGGCCGCCGGCGGTGACGACGCGGTCACCCTTCTTCAGGCCCGCGACCTTGGCCTGGTGCTCCTTCATCCGGCGGCGCTGCGGCCCAAGGATCAGGAACCAGAAGATCAGCGCCATGCCGCCCAGAAGGACGAAATTGGTCCACACGGGCGGGCCTGCGGCGGCAGGTGCGGCGGCGAGAAACAGAAGAGTGCTGGTCATGGAAAAACGTGCCGATGCTTTCGCAAAAGGGAATCGCGCACGGTGCCGGGCGGCACCACGCGCTGACGATGGCACGGGCGGTTAGCAGCATTGCGCACGGGTGGCAAACGCCAGCCTGTGGGCGCTTTCGCCCTGCTGCCCCCGGATGATTGCAACAAGCGTCGCAAGTGGCCTTGCGCTTGCCGAAATGCCCGACTATAGGGCCGCTCTCCGGTCGGGACGTAGCGCAGCCTGGTAGCGCATCACACTGGGGGTGTGGGGGTCGGAGGTTCGAATCCTCTCGTCCCGACCAAATTCTTCCGCCGCCCCTTCGATGGGCCGGCGAAGGCACAAGCACCCCGAATTACTGACATTGATGTTGGCTAACACCCCGCGGCACCGACGCGGGCTGCGCCGAGTCGCGCCCGCACCCTGTCGCGACGCTTGCCTTGTTCGGTCGAACGAATTACCAGCGCTGGCCATGAAGGACGTGCTGCTCGACATCGCGATCGCCCATTTCGGCAGGGAAGGTTTCGCCGGCGCCGCCACGCGCGCCATCGCGAAAGAGGCGGATACCGCGATGTCGTCGATCACCTATCACTTCGGCGGCAAGGAAGGGCTCTATCTCGCTTGCGCCGACCATATCGCGGATGGCGTCGCCGGGCGATTCGAACAGGCGGTCGCCGCGATCCGGACCAGCCCGCCCGCCACGCGCGAGGATGCGGTGAACCGGGTCTGCGAGCTGCTGACGATCTTCGCGCGGCTGATGCTCGATCCCGCCTCGCGCCATTGGTCCTATTTCATCGTGCGCGAGCAGCATTCCCCGACCGAGGCGTTCGAGCGGCTGTGGCAGGGCGCGATGAAACACCTGATGGATGTGGCAGTCGAGCTGATCCGCACCGCGCGCCCCGACTTCCCGCTGGCCGAGGCGCGCGCCTGCGCGATCGGGCTGTGGGGGCAGGCGCTGATCCTGCGCACCGGAAGCGCGTCGGTGTGCCGCATCATGGGCGTCGGCGAAATGGACCCTGCCACCGCCGACGTCCTGATCGCGCGCTTCGTCGCCAATACGCGCTGCATCCTTCTTGCCGAACCTATCGCCCAGCCGGAGCACGACTGACATGAACCGCCGCATCATCGCCGGGATCGCCCTTGCCGCGCTGATCATCGCCGCCATCGCCACATCGGGCTTCGGCCTGCTGAAGGGGGATGACGGCCCGCTTACCCTGTACGGCAATGTCGACATCCGCGAGGTCGAGATGGCGTTCCAGGCATCGGGCCGCGTCAGCCGCGTCCCGGTCGAGGAAGGCGAGCGCGTGGCGGAAGGCGAATTGCTTGCGGTGCTGGACCCCAGCCAGGCGCAGGACCGGCTGGCGCAGGCCGATGCGCAGCTGGCGCAGGCGCGCGCGCAGCTGGCGAAGCTGCAGGCGGGCAGCCGGCCGCAGGAGATCCGGCAGGCCAATGCCCAGCAGGCCGCTGCGCGCGCGGCGCTGAACGATGCGCAGGCCGATTACGAACGCCGCCAGCCGCTGGTCGAATCGGGCGCGATCAGCCGGGCCGTGTGGGAAAAGACCGTCACCGCGCTGCGCAGCGCGGAAGCCCGCTTTGCCGAGGCGAACCAGGGCGCGTCGCTGACCGCCGAAGGGCCCCGCGCCGAGGATATCGCCGCCGCCCGCGCACAGCTTGAAGCCGCACGCGCCGCGCGCGCCGCGATCGACACCGACCTCGACTACACGCGGCTGGAAGCGCCGGTGGACGGGACGGTCGTCACCCGGTCGGTCGAGCCGGGCAGCCTTGTCGCGCCCGGCGTGACCGCCTTCACCATCGCGATCGACCGCCCGCTTCGGGTGCGCGCCTATATCGCGCAGACCGATCTGGCGCGGATCAATCCGGGCATGAAGGTTCGGGTGACCGCCGACGGCAATCCAGACACCTATCAGGGCACCATCGGCTATATCTCGCCGCGCGCCGAATTCACGCCCAGGTCGGTGGAGACCGAGGATCTGCGCACCGACCTCGTCTATCGCCTGCGCATCGTGGTCGACGATCCGGACGAGGCGCTGCGCCAGGGCCAGCCCGTCACCGTGACCATCCCCGCGGCCCGCCCGGCGGTGGAGGACTGACCCATGCCGGGCGCTGCGCCCTCCCCCGGTTCCGGTTCCGCTTCCGATTCTGGCGCGGTCGCCTGCGCGCGGGATCTGGTGAAGCGCTTCGCGGGGGCGGAGAAGCCTGCGCTCGGCCGTGTTTCGCTGGAGATTCCGACGGGGCGCGTCACCGGGCTGGTCGGTCCGGACGGCGCGGGCAAGACGACGCTGATCCGCATATTGGCCGGGCTGATGGCGCCGGACGAGGGATCGGTCAGCGTGCTGGGCGGCAAGCCCGGCAGCGATCTGGAGCATATCGGCTACATGCCGCAGCGCTTCGGCCTGTACGAGGATCTGACCGTCCAGCAGAACCTCGACCTCTATGCCGACATGCGCGCCCTGCCCGCCGATGAGCGGGAGGAGGCGTTCGGCCGGCTGCTCGACTTCACCGACCTCGCCCGGTTCCGCGAGCGGCTGGCCGGCGCGTTGTCGGGGGGCATGAAGCAGAAGCTGGGCCTGGCCTGCGCGCTGGTAAAGACCCCGCGCCTGCTGCTGCTGGACGAGCCGGGCGTCGGCGTCGACCCGATCTCGCGCCGCGAATTATGGGCGATGGTGCAGGAGCTGATTACGGATGGCTTGGGGGTCTTGTGGTCCACCGCCTATCTCGACGAGGCGGAGAAATGCGATCACGTCTATCTGCTGAGCGAAGGCGAACTGCTGTTCAGCGGCGACCCGGCCGAGCTTACCCGTTCGGTCGAAGACCGCGTGGTCCGGCTGACCGGGTTCGAGGATCGCCGCCGCCATGTTCTGACCCAGATGCTCGACCGCGACGGGGTGCTGGACGGGACGATCCAGGGCCGTTCGGTCCGCCTGTTGCTGAAGACCCCGGATGAGCTGAAGGGCGAGAGCGGGTTCGAACTGACCCGCGCCCAGCCCCGGTTCGAGGATGGCTTCATCGAGCGGCTGGGCGGCGGGCCCAAGGGCACCAGCGCGCTGGCCGAGGCCTATCGCACGATCGAGGCGGGCGAGGGTCCCGCGATCGAGGCCCGGGGGCTGACCCGCCGCTTCGGCGATTTCACCGCCGCGCATGACGTCAGCTTTTCGGTGCCCTACGGATCGATCTTCGGCCTGCTGGGGCCCAATGGCGCAGGCAAGTCGACCACCTTCAAGATGCTGTGCGGCCTGCTGTCCCCCAGCGAGGGTTCTGGCGCGGTGGCGGGGCACGATCTGCGCGCGTCGGGCGGCAGGGCGCGGGCGGCGCTGGGATACATGGCGCAGAAATTCTCGCTCTACGGTGAATTGTCGGTGGCGCAGAACCTGAACTTCTTTGCGGGCGCCTATGGGCTGGAGGGCCGCGACGCGCGCCGCGCGGTCGAGCGGGTAACCGAGATCTTCGAGCTGGGCGAGCGGATGAAAGCCACGGCGGGAACGCTGCCCCTGGGCTTCAAGCAGCGGCTGGCGTTGGCCGCCGCGGTGCTGCACGAACCGCCGGTGCTGTTCCTGGACGAACCGACCAGCGGGGTCGATCCTGTCACCCGCCGCGAATTCTGGATGCATATCAACGGGCTGGTCGAAAAGGGCGTGGCAGTGCTGGTCACCACCCATTTCATGGAGGAGGCCGAATATTGCGACGCGATCACGCTGATCTACCGCTCCGAACAGATCGCCAGCGGCACGCCTGACGAATTGAAACAGCAGGCCGCCCACATGGCCGGTCTCGATGATCCGACGATGGAGGACACCTTCATCGCCATGATCGAGGCGAGCGACGCGCAGCGCCCTGGCAGCGACGAGGAGGAAGCGGCGTGAGTGGCCCGCTGATCGACCGACGTCGGCTGACCGCGATGATCGCCAAGGAAATCGCCCAGATCATGCGCGATCCATCGACCTTCCTGATTGCCTTCATCCTGCCGCTGCTGCTGCTGTTCCTGTTCGGCTATGCGCTCAATCTCGATTCCAACAATACGCGCATCGGCATCGCGATCGAGGATTCGAGCGCGCCCGCGCTGTCGCTGGCGGGCGCGTACCAGAACAACCCCAATTTTCAGGTCATCACCGCGCGCAGCGTCCAGCCGCTGAAGGACCGGATGGTCAGCGGCGAGATCCGCGGCATCGTCGTGATTCCGCAGGATTTCGGGCGCGGCTATGCGCGCGGCAATCCGCCGCCGGTGCAGATCATCACCGACGGGTCGATGCCCAATACCGCCAATTTCACCCGCGCCTATGCCGAGGGTCTGCTGAACAGCTGGATGGCGAACGAGGCGGCCATGCGCGGCGTGAATGCCGCTCCGCCGATCGATCTGTCGCTGCGCTATTGGTACAATCCCTCGCTCACCAGTCGCAATTTCCTGGTGCCGGGCGCCATCGCCATCGTGATGACGATGATCGGGACGCTGCTGACCAGCCTTGTGATCGCGCGCGAATGGGAACGCGGCACGATGGAGGCGATGATGGCCACGCCGATGCACATGGCCGAGTTCCTGATCAGCAAGATCGTGCCCTATTTCGTGCTGGCACTGGCTTCGATGGCGCTGTGCACCTTGCTGGCGGTGACCGTGTTCGGCGTGCCGCTGCGCGGTTCGCCGCTGGCGCTGTTCGTGATCGCGGTCGCCTATCTGATGCCCGCGCTGGGGCAGGGCCTGTTCATTTCGGCGGCGACCAGGAACCAGTTCGTCGCCAGCCAGATCGCGCTGCTGTCGGGGTTCCTGCCCACTTTCCTGCTGTCGGGCTTCATGTTCGAGATTTCGTCGATGCCGCCCGTCATCCAGGCGATCACCTATATCGTGCCCGCGCGCTATTTCGTTCCGCTGCTGCAGACCGTGTTCCTGGCGGGCGACATCTGGCCGATGATCTGGCCCAATGTGGGCATCATGCTGCTGTTCGGCGCGGGTTTCTTCGCGCTGTGCATCCGCTTCACGCGCCGGAGTCTGGACTAATGGGGAGCCTGGACTGATGGGGAGCCTGGACCGATGAACGGCGCGCTGAAGGCGATGATCGTCAAGGAGTTCTGGGCGCTGCTGCGCGATCCCAAGGCGCGCATCACGCTGGTACTGCCGCCGCTGCTGCAGCTGCTGATCTTCAGCTTCGCGGTTACGCTGGAGGTCGAGAATGTCGCCATCGGCGTGCTCGACCGGTCGAACGGCACCGCCAGTACGGAGCTGATCCAGCGCATCGCCGGGGCGCGTACCTTCGGCGAGATCCGCCGTCTGGAATCCGCCGACGATCTGCGCCGCGCCATCGACCGGCAGGAAGTTCTGGCAGCCATCGTGATCGAGCAGGATTTCGACCGCCAGGTCGCGCGAGGCGAGCCGGCGACGGTGGGAGTGGTGCTGGACGGCAGGCGGTCGAACGCGGCGCAGATCGTGGGCGGCTATCTCACGCGCATCGCCGCCGATGCGGGGCCGGAACTGCGCCCCTCGTCCACTCCGCCGCCGCAGAACGCGGTTGCCATCAACTGGTTCAATCCGAACCTGGAATATATCTGGTTCAACATGCCCAGCCTGCTGGTGGTGATCGTCTCCGTGTCGGGCCTGTCGGTCACCGCGCAGACCGTCGCGCGCGAGCGTGAGATGGGGACGTTCGACCAGCTGATGGTCAGCCCGCTGACCGTGCCGCAGATCCTGATCGGCAAGATGGTGCCGCCGTTCTGCGTGGGCCTGTTCAACGGCACCGTGTTCCTGGTGCTGGCGCCGCTGGTGTTCGGCGTGCCCTTCACCGGTTCGCTGGGCTGGTTCTATGTCGGGCTGTCGATCTATCTGGTCTCGCTGGTGGGGCTGGGGATGTTCGTGTCGGCGCTGTCGACCACGCAGCAGCAGGCGTTCCTAGGATCGTTCGTGGCGACCATCCCGGTCATCCTGCTGTCGGGCTTCGCCAGCCCGCTTGAGAACATGCCCGACTGGCTTCGGGCGATCACTTTTATCAACCCCGCGCGCTATTTCATGGAAATCTCGATCGGCCAGTTCCTGAAAGCCATGCCGGTGTCCGACATGCTGCCGCTATTGTGGCCGCTTGTCCTGATCGCCTTCGTCACGATCAGCGTGTCGGGCTGGCTGTTCCGCGCGCGCATGGAGTGAATGCGAATGTTCCGCCCCGCCCTTCCCCTGTTGCTGGCCGCCCCCTTGCTTGCGGGGGCCCTTGCCGGCTGCACGGTCGGACCCGATTACGACGCGCCGGTGCCGCAGGTGTCGGACACATGGATCGAGCCTGCCGACACCGGCGCGATCCAGCCTGCCTGGTGGGACCGCTTCGACGATCCGCGATTGAGCGCGCTGATCGCCCGCGCCATGGCCGAGGCACCCTCTCTGGCCGAAGCGCGTGCGCGGCTGGCCGAGGCGCGTGCCAATCGCGACGCGGTACTGGGCGCGCGGGCGCCGCAGGTCTCTGCCAGCGGCGCGGCGACCGAAAACCGGATCAGCGAGAACGGCTTGCTGCCGGTGGGCGCCTTTCCCGGCTTCGATCCCCGCTACAGCCTGTTCGACCTGGGCTTCGATGCCAGCTGGGAAATCGACCTGTGGGGCCGCCGCACGCGTGAGGCGCAGGCGGCGCAGGCACAGGCCGAGGCCGCGCAGGCCGCCTATCAGGATGCGCTGGTCCAGCTGACCGCGGAAATCGCGCGCGGATACGTGGACCTGCGCGCGGCGCAGCAGGTGTCGGCGCTGGCCGCCGGGCGCGAGGACGCGACCGGAGACCTGGCCGCGCTGACCGACCAGCTGTTCCAGGCGGGCGAAGCCAGCCGCATCGATGCCGAGGCGATGCGCGCCGAGGCCGCGAGCGCCGCCGATGCCGCCGCGCAGGCGCGCGCGCTGGAAGCCGCCGCCGCCTATCGCCTGTCCGCGCTGATGGGCACCCCGCCCGAAAACCTGCTACCCGATCTGGCCGCCGCCGCGCCGATTCCCGCCGCACCCGAAGCGATCCTGGTCGGGCTGCGGTCCGACCTGCTGCGCCGCCGACCCGACGTGCGCCGGGCCGAACGCGAACTGGCCGCCGCCACCGCGCGGATCGGCGCCGCCACCGCCGACCTGTTCCCGCGCTTCTCGCTGATCGGAGGGCTCGGCACGCAGGCGCAGGACGCCGGCAATCTGTTCGATCCCGGCTCCACGCGCTTTTCGATCGGGCCGAGTTTCAGCTGGCCGATCTTTTCGGGCGGGCAGATCCGCGCCCGGATCCGCGCCGCCGATGCGGGCGCCGATGCCGCCGCCGCCGCCTATCAGCAGGCGGTCGCCGAAGCGCTGGCGGATAGCGAGGGCGCGGTCAACCGCTTCCTGGAAGCGCGCAGCCGCACAGCCGCCGCCGCCCAGGCCGCCGAAGCGCAGGAGCGGGCCTTCGCGCTTTCGCGGCAGCGGTTCGAGCGGGGCGAGGACAACCGGCTCGAACTCGACCGTGCGCGGCTGGAACTGCTGGCGCGCGAGCAGTCGCTGGCATCGGCGCGGGTCGAGGCGGCGAATGCCGCGGTCGCGGTCTACAAGTCGCTGGGCGGCGCATGGCAGGCCGAAACGCCTGTCGATGCCGCCCGGCCCTGAAGCCCGCCCCTGAACGCGGGAACCTGAACGCGGGAACCTTGGCGCGGGAACCGGCGCGCGGGAACCGGAGAGCCACCGACGCGCTTGATCTGTCGCGGGCCGTCTATATCTAGGCGGCCTTGTGCCATCCGGGCCGCACGCCCGGGCACATCGTCCGATTCTCCCACATGGCGGAGCCTTCCTTGCTCAGACATTTCACCGGTTCGATCATCTTCACCGTCGTCGCGCTCGCGCTCGGCGCTTTCGTCGGCTGGGAATATACCGGCACGATAGAAGGCATGCTGTCCATATTGTGGATCTGCGCGGTGCTGGCGGTGCTGGAGACATCGCTGTCGTTCGACAATGCGGCGGTCAACGCTACCGTGCTGAAGGACATGGACCCGTTGTGGCAGCGCCGCTTCCTGACATGGGGCATCGCCATCGCCGTGTTCGGCATGCGCATCGTGTTTCCCATCGTGATCGTGGCCATCGCGGCATCGCTGGGGCCATGGGGCGCGCTGATGCTGGCGATCAACGAACCGGATCGCTACGCGCAGATCATGGGAGAGGCGCATACCGGGCTGATGGGCTTCGGCGGCGCGTTCCTGGGCATGGTCGGCCTGAAATATTTCTTCGACGCCGACAAGGAGATCCACTGGATCCGCGTGATCGAGGGGCCGCTGGCGAAATTCGGGCGGCTGCAGGCGTTCGAGATCGGGGTGATGATCCTGGCGATCTGGGGCACCTCCACCCTGCTGGCGGGCGAGGAGCGGCTGACCTTCCTGACCGCCGGGCTGTTCGGACTGCTGACCTTCATCGCGGTCGAGATGATCGGCGACGTGCTGGGCGCGCCCGAGGAGACAACCGGCATGGCCGCGAAATCCGGCCTCGCCTCGTTCCTTTACCTGGAGGTGCTGGATGCCAGCTTTTCCTTCGACGGGGTGATCGGGGCCTTCGCGCTGTCGACCAATCTGTTCGTGATCGCCATCGGGCTTGGCATCGGCGCGATGTTCGTGCGTTCGATGACGATCTATCTGGTCCATCAGGGCACCATGAGCCAGTACCGCTTCCTGGAGCACGGGGCGTTCTATGCGATCCTGGTGCTGGCCGCGATCATGTTCCTGAACGTCGAGTACCACATTCCCGAGGTCGTGACCGGGCTGATCGGCGCGGTGCTGATCGGGCTGGCCTTCTTCAGCTCGCTGCGCTGGAACCGGGCGGAACTGCGGCGGGACCGGGCGGGGGTGCAGGCATAGCCGCCCCTTCCGCTGCGCCCCCACCCTCTGCACCGGGGGCCACCCGCAGCAGCCGCGAATAGAACCAGCCGATGGCGATCAGGCTGAAGCCCAGCGCCAGGAAGCTGGCGATGCGGACCAGCCCTTCCAGCCCCGCGGTGTCATAGATGAACACCTTGCACACCGCGACCAGCATCAGAACCAGCGAACCGATGCGCCAGCTGCGCGTGCCGCTTCGCGCGCCCCACAGCAGGAAGCCGCCCGCCAGCACGATGCCGAGCAGGGATCGCAGCAGATCCTCTGCCTGCCCCACCGGCGGATCGGTCAGGATCGTGCCGGCGAATGCCTGCCGCAGTTCGGACAGGGCGAACAGGCTGATGATCAGCATCAGCGCGGCATCGCACGCCACGCGGAATGGGCGCTGCGCCGCATCGGGCAGGATCAAAGCGCGGCGCAGCAAAAGGACCGCCGCCGCCCCGACGCCATATGCGACGGCCAGCAGGTTCGCGACCGGTGTCGGTCCGACCGCCTGCGCGCTCCATAGCGGGTTATGGACGATGCCGGTGTAATAGGCGAAATGCGCCAGCGAAGCGCCCGCCAGCGCCGCGGCCAGTTCCGGACGTGGCGACCACCGCGCGGGCAACCGCAGCAAGGCCAGCGCGGCGAGGAGCAGCAGACCCTCCCACGCGGAACGCTCGGCCAGGCCCAGCGCGGCGAATTCGGGAAGATCGTGGATCGCGAAGACCTGCTTGAACAGGATATGCGCCGCCGCGATGGCGGAGAGCGCGGCGGCCATGCGCGCGGCAAGCGCTCGCCTGCCCTGTTCGCGAAAGCCCAGCACCAATGCGGCCAGCGCGCCCGGCAGCAGATATAGCGCCGCATCCCGCGCGGCCGGCAATTCGCCCACCAGCAACGGCGAACCCGGCAGCGATTCCGCCGCCGCCCCCAGCCACCAGCCCAGCGGCCAGAGCGCCCAGACCAGCGCCACGGCCAGCGCCGCGCGCGCCGCCCAGCGCCGGCCGGGCAGACCAAAGGCGAGCGCCACGGCAGCAGCGCCCGCGATCCAGGCAAGGCTGTCGGTCGGCGCGATGCGGGTGATCGCCGCATAGGCGGTCCACACCGCGGAAAGCTGCAACACCACGCCGCGCCAGCCTGCGACAGGGCCGATCCGGTAGGCACCCAGCGCGGGCATTGCGGCAAGCATCAGCCCCGCCGCCCCGAACAGCCATGCCACCGGTCCGGCCGACACATCGAAATGCCACAGCGCCGCGATGAAGATCGCCAGCGGCACCGCCGCCAGCGCCGCGACATCGGCGCCCCTGGCCTGCCCGCGCCAGAGATGGACCAGCGGCACGCCCGCGAACAGCAGCGCCATCGCCGCCGCGACCAGGGCGAAGTGCGCGGGATCGGGATCGTACCAGAAGCCCAGCATCCACGCGCCGACGCCGCCCGCGATGGCCGAAGCCTCGCGCAGGCCGGCATTGCGCCAGCCCAACCCGGCAAAGGCCGCGCCCAGAAGCAGATAAAGGCCCCAGGACAGCGGCTCGTAACCCGTGGTTTCCAGCAGCGCGGCCATCTGCAGCGACGCGAAGCCGCCTGCCGCCAGCCGCAGCCAGCGGCTTTCGCGCAAGTCCGGCAGCACCAGCGCGGGCAGCAGAGCGCCCAGCACCACGAAATAGAAACCGGTCGCCACCACGTCGCCCGGCCCGCTGGGCTGCGCGATCAGCATGATCAGGCCCCAGCCCAGCCCGCCGACGATGCCCGCCAGCCCCAGCCAGCCGCCATGGGACCAGCCGCCCCCTTGCGCGAATCCGGCCTGCCTGCGGGCGGCCTGCCCCAGCCCGCCCGCCACCAGCGCCAGATAGAAGGCCAGCAGCGGCAGGTTCGATTCCTCGGCCCCGACCAGAGCCGGTGCGGCGTACCCGCCGACCAGCCCCAGCACCGCGCTGGGCAGGCCGAAGCGGAAGGACAGGCCGATCGCCGCCGCCGTCACCAGCGCCAGCCCGACAAAGGCGGTGCCGGTGCCGATCAGGCCATAGAACGTGCCCGCCAGAAACACGCTGGCGTAAAGCACCGCCAGCCCCGCCCCCGACAGCGCCTGCGGCACGCGGGGATCGGCGACCCGGATGCGAAAATGATGCGCGGCTTCCGCCCCGGCGATCAGCGCGAGGCCGAACACCAGCCCCATCACCACGCGCACGGCCGGGCTCAACAGGCCGACATCGATCGCATAGCGCACGAGGAAGAAGCCCGCGACCGCCAGCGTGATGCCGCCTGCCCAGATGGGCAGCTGGCGGCCGAACAATTCCTCGAAATCGAACGCGAAGCGCTTGCGGGCGGGCTCGGGCCCAGTGGGTTCGGGCCAGGTTAATTCGGAGGCCGGCGTTTGCACGGCCGGGAGCGGTTCGCGGCGGGCTACCTTGGGCACGACCATGGCCGGGGGACGAACGGTGGCGGCGGGGCGGGCCTCGGGCTGTGGCTGCGGGACCGGCAGGGTCTCGGCAGCGGCGCGCAGGTCGCGAAGCTCGGCCTCCAGCCGGTCGACGCGTTTCCACAGCAGGAAAAGCGCGACCGCACCGCCGACGAGAAGGACAAATTCCATGACCGCATTCCCCCGAACCCGCCGCGGCTACCCCGGATGCAGCTTGGCGCGACTGTCTGGCCCAGCGCAATAGGTCATAATTGGACGGCGTTCAATATAAAAATTGGACATTGTTCAATTGCCCGATTATCCCGGCCGGATGGGAAGACGATCCGACCACACGCGCGAGGAGCTGCACGAATTGCTGCTGTCGCTGGGGCATGATTTGCTGGCGCAGACCGGCCTCGCCCGCTTTTCGGGTCGCGAGGTGGCGAAGCAGGCGGGCTATTCGGTTGGCACGATCTATAATGTGTTCGGATCGCTCGACCATCTGATCGCCGCGATCAATTCGCGCACTTTCGCGCTGTGGGCGGACCAGCTACGGGCGCGGCTGGACGCGGGCGAACGGGACCGGATCGGCGCGCTGGTCGCGGGCTATTTCGCCTTCGCCCAAGAAAACCCGCATCTCTGGTCCGCGATCTACGAACATCATCTGCCCGCCGATTTCACCCTGCCCGATGCCGACACGGCGCAGCGCGAGGCGCTGACCCGAATCGTCGAAGGCGAGGTGCGCGCTGCCCTGCCCGCAGATACGCCCGCCGCCATTCCACGCCTTACGCGGTCGTTGATCGCGGTAGTGCACGGGCATTGCAGCCTTGCGGTCACCGGCAGCTTCGCGCTGATGGGCGTGGACGATCCGCTGGACTGCGCGCTTGCCCGCGTGCGCGAGGTGCTGGGCGCGCATGGCTATGCGCCCCGGTGACGGGCAGGCGTCAGTAACCCATCAGCGAGAGCACTTCCTTGCGGCTGCGTTCGTCGTCGCGGAACGTGCCCATCATGCGGCTGGTCACCATGCTGACGCCAGGCGTGCGGACGCCGCGCGCAGTCATGCAGGCGTGGCTCGCCTCGATCACCACGGCGACACCGTGGGGCTTCAGATGGTTCCAGATGCATTCGGCGACTTCCGCCGTCAGCCGTTCCTGTATCTGCAGCCGCCGCGCGAAGCCGTGCAGCACGCGCGCCAGCTTGGAAATGCCGACGACATGGTCGCGCGGAAGATAGGCGATGGCCGCCTTGCCGATGATCGGCGCCATGTGATGTTCGCAATGCGACTGGAACGGGATGTCCTTCAGCAGCACGACCTCGTCATAGCCGCCCACTTCCTCGAATATGCGTGACAGATGGATCGCCGGATCCTCGCCGTAACCCTGGCAATATTCCTTCCAGGCGCGGGCCACGCGCTGCGGCGTGTCGAGCAGGCCCTCGCGCTCAGGATCGTCGCCGGTCCACCGGATCAGCGTGCGGATCGCGTCCTGAACCTCTTGGGGCACCGGCGGCTTGCCGCGGGGATTGTCTTCATCGGGGCCGACAAGGCTGCTCATTGGCGTCACTTTCTTTGGCTGTTCGCGCCGGGATAGGGAAGCGCGGCCCATCCGTCACCCCCTTCGCGACATCAACCGCCGGGGTGATAGAAATCATAGATCTGCCGCGCGACATGTTCCGAAACGCCGGGCACGCGCAACAAGTCCTTTAGGGCAGCGGCCCGCACCTTGCCCGCCGTGCCGAAATGCAGCAGCAGGGCCCGCTTGCGCGCGGGACCGATGCCGGGGATCTCGTCCAGCGGGCTGGCCTGGATCGATCGGCTGCGCTTCGCCCGGTGCGCGCCGATGGCAAAGCGGTGCACCTCGTCGCGCAGGCGCTGCAGGTGGAACAGCACGGGCGAATTGGTCGGCAGGGTCTTTTCGCGCCCGTCGGGGAAATGGAACACCTCGCGCCCTTCGCGCCCGTGATGCGGGCCCTTGGCGACGCCGACGACGGGCACATCCTCGATCCCCAGCTCCTCCAGCGTGTCCATCACGCTCGACATCTGCCCCTTGCCGCCGTCGAGCAGCACGAGATCGGGCCAGGCCGCATCGCCCTTCCCGGTCGTCTCGCGGTCGGGATCGTCCTTCAGCGCGCGGGCGAAGCGGCGGTTCAGCACCTCGCGCATCATCGCGAAATCGTCGTTGGTCTGCGCGGTCTTGATGTTGAACTTGCGGTACTGGTTCTTCAGCAATCCCTCGGGCCCCGCGACCACCATCGCGCCGACCGCATTGGTGCCCTGGATATGCGAGTTGTCGTACACTTCCACCCGCTGCGGAATATCGGGCAGTTCCAGGAATTCGGCCATCTCGCGCCAGATCTTCGCCTGCGTGCCGCTTTCGGCCAGCCGGCGGTCGAGCGCTTCGGCAGCGTTGCGGCTGGCCTGTTCGATCAGGCGGCGGCGGTCGCCGCGCTGGGGGACGCTGATCTCGACCTTGCGCTCGGCAATGGCGCCGAAGGCCTCTTCCAGCAATTCGCGCTCAGGCAGTTCGCGGTCGAGCAATATGGTGCGCGCGGGCGGCACTTCCTCGTAGAACTGAGCCAGGAAGGCGCTGAACACCTCCTCGTGGCTCAGCTCTTCGGTGTGGCGGGGGAAGAAGGCGCGGTGGCCCCAGTTCTGCCCGCCCCGGATGAAGAAGGCCTGCACGCCGATCTGGCCGCCCTTTTCGGCCATGGCGAACACATCGGCATCGCCCACGCCTTGCGCGTTGATCGCCTGCGACCCCTGGATGAAGGTTGCGGCGCGGAGGCGATCGCGCAGCATGGCGGCGGTCTCGAAATCCAGCTTCTCGGCCGCCTCGGCCATCTGGACTTCGATTTCCTGCTGCACCGCGCTGGACTTGCCCGCCAGGAAGTCCTTGGCCTGCCGCACCAGCTCGCCATAGCCATCCTTGTCGATGCGGCCCACGCAGGGCGCGCTGCACCGCTTGATCTGGTAGAGCAGGCAGGGACGATCGCGGCGGCTGAAGAAGCTGTCGGTGCAGCTTCGCAGCAGGAACAGTTTCTGCAGCGCGTTGATCGTGGTGTTGACCGATCCGGCGCTGGCAAAGGGGCCATAGTAATTGCCCTTGGCCCGCCGCGCGCCGCGATGCTTCATGATGCGCGGGAAGTCGTTGTCGGCGCGCAGCAGGATGAAGGGGAAGCTCTTGTCGTCGCGCAGCAGCACATTGTACGGCGGGCGGAACCGCTTGATCAGCTGCGCTTCCAGCAGCAGCGCCTCGGCCTCGCTGTTGGTGGTCACGATGGTCATCTCGCGCGTCTGCGCGACCATGCGTTTCAGCCGCATCGGCAGGCGGTCGACCTGCAGATAATTGGCTACGCGGTTCTTCAGCGCGCGCGCCTTGCCGACATAGAGCACGTCGCCGCGCGCATCGACCATGCGATAGACGCCGGGGCGCGGGGGCAAAGTGCGCTGAACCTCGCGGATCGCGGCCAGCCCCGCCTGAAGGTCGGGTTGGCTGCCACGCACCGTATAGGCCGCCTTGTCCTCGTTGAAGCGATCGGCGCCCTTGGGATGGGGCGGGGTTCCGGCAGGCGTACGGGTCATCGAGGGGTCAGATAGGGATTGGACGGGCGGATGGAAAGCGCGGGAATGCGCACCACGTCCGTTGTTTCAGGTAATGAGGGGAAATGGTGCAACGGTTCGAATTTCATTCGAACCTGACTTTGGTTTGGAGGGGGACCACTTCCTGTGGAAGTGGTGCCCGGGGGCGGAGTCGAACCACCGACACGACGATTTTCAGTCGTCTGCTCTACCACTGAGCTACCCAGGCATCGCCAGAAAAGGCGGACCCGAAACCTGCGGATTGAATCGCGCTTGGCGTCGGGAGCGCCGCCTATGGCCAAAGCCGCGCTTGCTGTCAAACCTCAAAATGCGGGTTTTTTCGCAGGCCCGGATTTCGGTCAGAAATCCTCGTCCGCGCCATCGTCCTCGCGCCCGCTGGGAATATCGGCAGGCTCGCCGGGGATGGCGTAGCCGTCCTGCAGCCACTGGACCAGATCGCGGTCCTTGCAGCGGGTCGAGCAGAACGGCGCATGGTCGGCGGAGCGCGGCTTGCCGCAGATCGGGCAGCTTCGCACGGCGCGTTTCGGAGTCGTCTTCATAGGGGCACCGCCTGCGCCATGCCCGCTTCGGGTGCAAGGGCGGGATCGACCCCGATGCGGATTTCGCGTCCGGTACGGCGGGCCAGCTCGCCGATCCATTCCGCCTTCAGCCGCGCCTGCAGCGCGGGATGCACGGTCAGCAGGATCGCGCCCGGATCGGCGACATGTTCCGCGCGGCGCAGCAACAGGCGCGCGGCGGCGGCAAGCCGGTGGCGGGTCACGCGGTGAAGGATCGAAGGCCCCTCCATCCGCGCGACGATCTGCACGAAGCCGAAGCCGTTCATCGCGGTACGCTCATGCGCAAAGCCCTGCAGCGCCTGTTCCAGCGCCGAATCCACCGCGCGGCGGTCGGCCTTGTCCTGCAGCGTCGGAAAGTCGATGCCGACCGACCCGCCGATGTCGAGCCGCATCAGGCTGGCGGCAATCGCGGGCACCGCCGCCAATGCCAGAGCGCGCGGCGGCAGCGTGCCGTCGATGTCGATCAGCGTCATCGCGGGCGTGGGCGACAGGTGCAACGCGCCGCCGTCGAACCCGACCTGCCGCTCGAAGGCTTCGGCGATCAGTTCGGACCAGCCGGTCACGGGAAAGCGGGGAACGATGCGGACTTCATGCCCCTCGCCCCTCAGCCGTTCCTCCAGCGTGGGGGCGGGGCGCAAGGGTTCGTCAGTCGGGCGGCCTTGCGCGCGTTTGGAGCGGATGCCCTCGTCGATGCGCGCGCGGTGGATGAGGATGCGGATCGGCGCGCCTTCGCTGGCGCTTTTCGGCAGGCGGTCGACCAGCACCTCCTCGCCGCTGTCCAGCCGAACCGTGCCGCGTGCAGAGCCGGACGCGCGCGATGCCAGCACGCCCTCGACCACTGCTCCTGCGGCGAGTTCGCCCGGCCATGTGAGTCTTGCGGCGACGATGGCATCGTTCTCGACCAGCGCGGCGCGGGTTTCGCCGATGCCGCGTTCGATCAGCCAGTCAGCCAATGACGAAACCTGCCGCCTTCAGCAGCGCGCGCGTTTCGAACAGGGGCAGGCCCACAACGCCAGAATGGCTGCCCTGGATCCACGCGATCAGCGCCTCGGCATGGCCTTGTATCGCATAGCCGCCCGCCTTGCCTTGCCATTCGCCGCCCACGATATAGGCGTCGATCTCCTGCTGGGAGAGTACCTTGAAGCGCACGATCGTCTCGCTCATCCGCTCTCGCACAGAGCCATCGGGCGCGGCGAGGGCGATGGCGGAGAAGACGCGGTGCCGCCTGCCTGAAAGCAGCGCCAGGCACTCGCGCGCGGTCGCCTCGTCCTCCGCCTTGGGCAAGATGCGGCGCCCTGCGGCGACGACCGTGTCGCCCGCCAGCACGAAGCCTTCGTCGGCCTGTACGGCCCCTCCGCCGGAGGCGACGGAGAGCGCCTTTTCGCGCGCCATGCGCTGCACGTAGGGGCGCGGCAATTCGCCCTTGCGGGGCGTCTCATCGATGTCGGCGGGTGCGACGCGCGCGGGCTGAACGTCCAGACGCGCCAGAAGCTCGCGTCTGCGCGGACTGGCAGACGCGAGTATGAGTTCAGGAGCCGTCATGCCGGCGCGAGGGATTAGCTGGGCCCGGGGCCGCCGCGGCCGGGCATGAAGCGATAGGTGATCCGACCCTTGGTCAGGTCGTAGGGCGTCAGCTCCACCAGCACTTCGTCGCCCACCAGCACGCGGATCCGGTTCTTGCGCATCTTGCCGGCGGTGTGGCCCAGGATCTCGTGATCGTTTTCCAGGCGCACGCGGAACATCGCGTTGGGGAGAAGCTCCACAACCGTACCGCGCATTTCGAGAAGTTCTTCTTTCGCCATGCCAGGGCGCCAGGCGCCCATCCTTTCAATCAATTTGCCAGAAATGGTCTTGCGTCAAAAACCTGCGCGGCCCCATAGCTGCGCCAGCGCCATATGGAAAGCCCGCAGTTGCTTTTCAACGCCGCGCGCCCCGGTCCGCCATTCCGCGCCCGCTCCTCGGCACACGGCAAGCGCCTGCGGCGGAACGCCTTTCCCCGATCGCGGCCGGGATCCAAACGGCTCACGCTGCATTGCGACACACTGATACACCGGGCGACTTGGCCCGCCCCCGTCCGACCGTGCAATCCCGTCCCATGAGAGAAACACCAGCCATGCCGCGCGCCCATGCGTTCGCCCGCGCCGCCGTCAGCCTGCTTGCCGTCGCGGCCCTGCCCGCCGCTGCCGCGGAGGCAGGGACCGGCGATGCCGATGCCGCCAGCCAGCAGCCCGCCGCGCCGGAAGAGGATGCCGGGACCGCCGACGACATCATTGTTACCGCGCCGCAGGTCAATCGCGGCAGCGTGGACATTCCGCAGGCCCCCGTCGCCGTGCTGGACGAGGACGAGATCCTGAGCATCGGCGCCAGCTCGCTGGTCGAACTGCTGGAAGAGCTTGCCCCGCAGACCGGATCGGGCCGGGGGCGCGGATCGGGCGGGCGGCCCGCGATCCTGGTCAACGGGCAGCGCGTGTCGGGCTTTCGCGAACTCCGCAACTATCCGCCCGAGGCGCTGGCCCGCGTCGAGGTCCTGCCCGAGGAAGCAGCCATCCGCTTCGGCTTTCGCCCCGATCAGCGCGTGATCAACTTCATCCTGAAGGAGCGATATGCGTCCAAGGGGATCGAACTGGAATATGGCGTGCCGGGCGGCGGCGGCTATCACACCAGCGAGATCGAGGCCTCGGTCCTTTCGATCAACGGACCTAATCGGCTGAACCTCGCGGTGGAGGCGGAGGACAGTTCGCTGCTGACCGAGGGGGAGCGCGGCGTATCGTCCTATGGCTTCGATCCGGTGTTCGGCGACCTGAACCCCGCCGATTACCGTTCGCTGGTCGCCGATACGCGCGACCTGACGCTGAACGGCGCGTGGACGCGCGGCTTCGGCGAAAACGGGACCGGCGGATCGCTGACCGTCAACGGCACGATCACGCGCAGCGATTCGCTGTCGCTGAACGGCCCGGACACCGCCCTGCTGACCGACGCCAGCGGCGGGGCGGCGCAGCGCACGCTGCTGTCCGAGGCGCTGGGTCGCGGCGCGCGGGTGCGCGACAGCCGCTCTGCCGGGTTCGAACTGGGCACGACCTATAACAAGGGAGTCGGCGACTGGGACCTGACGGTGACGGGCCGCTGGGTGCATGACGATACGGTCTCGCGCAGCACGGCAGCCACCGATGTATCGGCGCTGCAGGCGGCGGTGCTGGCGGGTCAGGTGGGGATCGGCGCGCCGGTCGATGACCTGCTCGCCTTCGTGCCGGACCAGCGGTCCAACGCCAGCTTCTCGAACACCGAGGATGCGACATCGCTGGCCACGCTGACCGGCAGGCCGCTGTGGCTGCCCGCGGGGCAGATGGCGGTGACCTTGCAGGCAGGGTTCGACTGGTCGAACATCGACAGCCGCAGCAGCGACAATCCGGGCCTTGCCACCGACCTGACGCGCGGCGACGCCAATGCGGGATTCACGCTGGGCGTTCCGCTCACCAGCCGCCGGGACAATGTGCTGGCCGCGGTGGGCGACATCACGCTCGACCTGTCGGGCGGGTTCAATCGGCTGTCGGATTTCGGCACGCTCTATAACTGGAGCGCGGGGCTGAACTGGTCGCCGCTGGACGATCTGAACCTGCAGGTCAGCCATATCTACACCGAGCGGGCGCCCAGCCTGACGCAGCTTGGCGCGCCTTTGCTGGTCACCAGCGGGGTGACGATCTTCGACATCGCGACCGGGCAGACCGTGCTGGTCGACCTGGTCACCGGCGGCAATCCCGACCTGGTGGCCGAAAAGCAGCGAGACTGGAAGATCGGCGCGACCTATGACCTGCCGTTCCTGCGCCGGTCGAACCTGATCGTCGAATATTACGACGAAAGCTCGACCGACGTGTCGAGCGGATTTCCGGCGCTCACCCCCTCGATCGAGAATGCCTTTCCCGGCCGCGTGCTGCGCGATGCGGACGGCAATCTGGTCGGCATCGACCAGCGGCCCGTGACCTATGCGCAGCAGGACGGGCGGCGGCTGCGCTATGGCATCGACATCTCGGACCGGATCTCCGCCGGCGAGGATGGAGAAGAGCGCGGGCGCGGCGGCGGCGCTCCGGGCTTTGCGCCCGGGGGACGCGGCGGCGGGCATTGGGGGCTGGCGCTCTACCACACGGTGCGGTTCGAACAGACCGTGCGGATCGCGGATGGCACCCCCGTGCTGGACCTATTGGAGGGCGAATCCCTGACAGCCACCCCCGTCGCCCGGCACGAGCTGGAGCTTTCGGGCCGCGTCTTCTACAAGGGTTTCGGCGCGCGGCTGTCGGGCGATTACCTGGGCGGGGCGAGCATCGCGAACACCGGCGGATCGGGCAGCAGCCTAGGCTTTGCACCCATCGCCACCTTCGACCTGCGCCTGTTCGCCGACCTGGAACAGCAGGAAGCGCTGATCGAGGCGGTGCCCTTCTTCAAGGGCAGCCGCGTATCGCTTTCCGTCGATAACATTTTCGATGCGCAGCAGCGCGTGACTGATGCGGACGGCACCGTACCGGTCAATTAACTGCCCGATTTCATCGATCCCGCAGGCCGCTTTTTCGAGATCGAGTTTCGCAAGCGGTTCTGACCTCCCGCACCGCCGAGCCTGCCGCGAGATGCGCGCCCCAACGCGTGCTTTGCTTTTGCGGCGGGCTTCCATTATAGGCCACCGGGAACGCCCCGGCCGTGTCCGCGCCCCGTGCCCACGGGGCCGGTCAGACCGGGGCTTGGTGTTTTCCGCCCCCCGCCCCATATCCGGCGGATCACGGGCACAGCCTGGAAAGCGAAGTCACGATGTCGCGTCGCCGTCAGATCTACGAAGGCAAGGCCAAGATCCTTTACGAAGGCCCCGAACCGGGCACGATCATCCAGTATTTCAAGGATGACGCCACCGCGTTCAACGCCCAGAAAAAGGGCACGATCAACGGCAAGGGCGTGATCAACAACCGCATCAGCGAGTTCGTGTTCACCCGCCTGTCGCATATCGGCATCCCGACCCATTTCATCCGCCGCCTGAACATGCGCGAGCAGTTGGTCCGCCAAGTCGACATCATCCCGATCGAGGTGGTGGTGCGCAATGTCGCGGCGGGGTCGATCTCGAAGCGGCTGGGCCTGGAAGAGGGCGAGCCGCTGCCGCACACGCTGCTGGAATATTACTACAAGGACGATGCGCTGGGCGATCCGCTGATCGCCGAAGAGCATATCGCCTGCTTCGGCTGGGCCTCGAACGAGGAGATGCAGGACATCTCGTCCATGGCGATCCGCATCAACGATTTCATGTGCGGGATGTTCGCGGCGGTCGGCATCCGGCTGGTCGATTTCAAGCTGGAATTCGGCCGGCTGTGGGACGGCGATTACAGCCGCGTGATCCTGGCGGACGAGATCAGCCCCGACGGCTGCCGCCTGTGGGACATGACCACGGGCGAAAAGCTGGACAAGGACCGCTTCCGCCGCGACCTGGGCGGCGAGGAAGACGCCTATCAGGAAGTCGCCCGCAGGCTGGGCGTATTGCAGGACGACGGGCCGAGCGAGGTGTTCGATATCAACCATCATCGCAAGCTGCGGGGAAAGAAATAAGGGCCGCAGTTTTATAACGTGATGGGAAGAGGATTTCAGGAACGGACCGCCGCATCGCGCGGCAGGATGGTGAGTCGCCGGGCGGCCCGGATTGGCTGACCGATCGGGCCTGCGTCGGCGGATTGAGCGTCCTGCGTTCGGCGTGCTGCCGCTAACGCTACTGGGGGCGGCACTGGGCGGATGCGCCGCGCCCCTGGCGTCCGTCACATCGCCGGTCGTCCCTTCCGCGGATGCGCGGCAGGACCCGGCGATACAAGTCAACCGCAGCGGCTATCCCCTGCCCGAAGCGGCTTTGGCGCAAAGCGATCTCGAACCCGACACTGCGATCCGCTGGGGCCGCCTGCCCAACGGGCTGTTCTGGGCATTCCGCCCCAATGCCACCCCCGCCGACACCGCCGAGATCCGCCTGGCCTTCGACGCCGGATCGCTGGACGAGGCGGACGCGCAGCGCGGCTTTGCCCATTATGTCGAGCACATGGCCTTCAACGGCTCCACCAATGTCGAGGAAGGCGAGATGATCGCCCTGCTCGAGCGTGAGGGGCTGGCATTCGGGGCGGACACCAATGCTTCGACCGGGTTCGAGCATACGATCTACCAGCTGCGCCTGCCGCGCACCGATCCAGCGCTGCTGGATACCTCGCTGATGCTGATGCGCGAGATCGCGAGCGAGCTGGATTTCGACCCCGCGGCAGTCGAACGCGAACGCGGCGTGCTGCTGGCGGAGCGGCGCGACCGGGCCAACTACCAGCTTGAGGAAGCGCTCGACCGCTACCGGTTCGAGACGCCCGATGCCCGCTATGTCGATCGCTGGGCGGGCGGGACGCAGGAGACGCTGCGCGGCGCCGACGCTGCGGATCTGCGCGCCTTCTGGGCCTCTCACTACCGGCCGGAGAATGCCGCGCTGATCGTGGTCGGCGACCTTGACCCCGATGCGGTCGAGGCTGCCATCACCGCGCATTTCGCAGACTGGCAAAGCGATGCGCCGCCCCCTGCCCCCCGCGATTACGGCGATGTGGATTTCACCCGTCCGGCAGCCGAGGAAATCCACCTCCACCCCGCCTTGTCCGAGCGTTTTACCGCCTTTGCCCTCGCCCCCGCGCAGACGCCGCTCGACACGGCGGAGGAGCGGCGTGCGACCGTGCTGCGGCAGATCGGCTATGACGCGGTGAACCGGCGGCTGACGCGGCTGGCAAGGCAGGCGGGCGCGCCCTTCAAGTCGGCGGGCTTCGGTTCGGGCAATGTGTTTCGCGATGCGCGGGTGACGCGGCTGATCGTCGACAGCGTCGACGGCAAGTGGCAGGCCGGGCTGCAGGCCGCGGTGGCCGAATATCGCGGCGCGCTGGAACGCGGCTTTTCCGAAGCCGAGATCGCCGAGCAGCTTGCCGAGCTGGACGAGAGATACGAGGCGGCCATGGTCGGCGAGCCGACGCGCACCAACGACTTCATGGTCGATCGCATCCTGCGCTGGGTCGGCGAAGGCCGCGTGCCGACGACCGGGCCGGAAGCCGCCGAACGCTATTTCGCGATGCGCGCCGAGATTACCCCCGACGCTGTGCTGGCCGCGCTGCGCGAGGAAGCCGTGCCGCTGGACGAGGACGCCCATCTGCGCTTTCGCGGACGCAGCGCACCCGAAGGCGGCGAACAGGCGCTGCGCCGCGCATGGACCGAGGCGATGGAAGCCCCGCTTGCCGACGAGGCGGTGATCGAGACGCAGCCGTTCGCCTACACCGATTTCGGCACGCCCGGCACCGTCGTCCTCGACACGCGCGAGCCGGTGTTCGACGTGCGCACGGTGCGTTTTGCCAATAATGTCCGGCTGAATGTCAAGCATACCGACTTGGCGCGCAACCAGGTGCTTGTGCGCATGACGATCCCGGGCGGAAAGCTGCTGGAAACGCGCGAGCGGCCCAACGCGGTCGAACTGGCATCGCGCATTCCCGCCAGCGGGCTGGGCGAGCATGAGGCGGACCAGCTTGCGTCGATCCTGGCGGGCAAGCGCGTCGGCTTCGACCTCGGCGCGTCGAGCGATGCGCTGATCTCGTCCGGTTCGACGCGGGCCGAGGATCTGGAACTGCAATTGCAGCTGATGGCCGCGCTGATCAACGATCCGGGCTGGCGGACCGAGCCGGTGACCCGCTTTCGCAATGCGCTGCCCGATTATTTCGCGCGGCTGCGCGCCACGCCGGGGTCTGCGCTGGCAAGCGGGCGCGGCGCGGTGATCAGCGACAACGATCCGCGCTTTTCGCAGCAGCAGATCGACGCCTATCGCGCGCTCGATTTCGACCAGCTGCGCGCCGCCATCGGCCCCAGCCTGGCCAGCGGCCCGATCGAGATCGCCATTGTCGGCGACGTGGACGAGGACCGGGCGATCGAGCTGGTGGGCCGGACCCTGGGCGCGCTGCCCAGGCGCGAGGAGGATTACACCCCCGCCCCTGCCGCGCTGCAGCGGCAATTCACCGACCGGCGCGGCGCGGTGGTGCTGCGGCATGAGGGCGAGCCGACGCAGTCGCTGGTCGAGCTGATCTGGCCGACCACCGACGACAGCGATCCGGACCGGGAAATCCGCATGGAACTGCTGGAGCGCGTCGCCCGCATCGCCGTGACCGAGGAACTGCGCGAGCGGCTGGGCCAGGCCTATTCGCCGCAGGTCAGCAATGCGATGAGCAAGATCTGGCCCGATTGGGGCATGTTCTCGATCAGGGCACAGGTCGAACTGGCGCAGCTGCCCGCCGCACGCGCCGCGCTGGCCGCCACGATCGAATCGCTGCGCAGCGAACCCATCCCCGCCGACATGGTCGAGCGGGCGCGCGCGCCGCTGGTGGCGGCCTATGACAATCTGCTGAAATCCAATTCGGGCTGGCTGGCGGTCGCCGACCGCGCGCAGAGCGAAAGCGGCAGGCTGGAGCGACTCGCCCGCGCGCAGGACCGCGCCCGCGCCGTCACGGCAGAGCAATTGCAGGCCGAGGCGCACCAATGGCTCGCCCCGGACCGTGCGCTGGAGTTTCTGGTCGTGCCCGAGGGAGCGCCTTCCCCCGTTCCGTGACCCGATCGCGCCACAGCATGCTTGCACCGGCGCGCTTCTGGCCATAGGGGCTGCGGCAGGCTGAACCCCGTAATTTTGCAAGAAGGTCACCGATCATGAAGGTGCAGGTCCATGTTTCGCTGAAACCCGGCGTGCTCGATCCGCAGGGCCGCGCGATCCATCACGCGCTCGAAGGACTGGGCTTTGACGGCGTGACCGACGTGCGCGTCGGGCGCGAGATCGCGCTGGAAGTCGCCGACGACACCAGCGACGAGGCGCTGGACGAAATGTGCTACAAGCTGCTGGCCAACACGGTGATCGAGAATTACCGCGTCGAGAAGCTTTCCTGACGAATAATGAGCTGACCAAGGACACCTGACCGATGGCTTTTACCGCTGGCGTCATCACCTTCCCCGGTTCCAACTGCGACCGCGACATGGCCGTCGCGCTCGAGAAGGTCTCGGGCAAGGCGCCTTTGCGCATCTGGCACGGCGATGCCGAATTGCCTGGCAACATCGATTTCATCGCGGTGCCGGGCGGGTTTTCCTATGGCGATTATTTGCGTTCGGGCGCGATGGCGGCGAACAGCCCGGTCATGCGGTCGGTCGTGGCTGCGGCGGAGCGCGGCGTGCCGGTGCTGGGCGTGTGCAACGGCTTCCAGGTGCTGACCGAGGCGCGGTTGCTCCCCGGCGCGCTGATGCGCAATGCGGGCATCCGCTTCGTCTGCCGCACCGTGCCGCTGGTGGTGGAGAACGCGTCGAGCCTGTTCACGCAGGGCTATGAGAAGGGCGATACGATCCAGATCCCCGTCGCCCATCACGACGGCAATTATTTCGCGGACGAGGATGTGCTGAACCGGCTGGAAGGCGAAGGCCGCATCGCGTTCCGCTATGGCGAGCCGGTCAACGGGTCGGCCTGCCAGATCGCGGGCGTGCTGAACGAGCGGGGCAATGTGCTGGGCATGATGCCCCACCCCGAACGCGCGATCGAGCCCGAGCAGGGCAGCAGCGACGGCCGCGCGCTGTTCCAGTCGGTGTTCGAATCGCTGGCGGTCGCCTGATTTCCTTGTCGGCGGCCCAGGAGGGTCGCCGTCAGGGGGCGGTCGGATCCGCGCATTGGCTTGCCCGGCGATCTGCGTCATATAGGATGCAGACACCAATGAAGAGGGAGAACGCCATGCACAGATTTGCCAGCATTGCCGCCATCGCCGCTTTCGCGCTCGCCGGGTGCGAGGCTGCCGAGGAGCCCGTCGCCCCCGCGGCGGAAGAGGAAAGCCTGACGCCTGCCGAGACGTCGATGATGGCTCCTGACGGATTGCCGCTCTACGGCGTGTTCGAGGTCAGCGAAGTCGGCGGCGACGCCAGGTTGATGCGCAACGTCAAGGAAGACGGCACGCTGGTCAACGTGGTGGCCGGTGAAGGTACGGTGCCCGGCACATGGACCATGGAAGACGGCAATTTCTGCGTCACCATGGAAGGCGAAGCGGACGCCACCTGTTACTCCAATGCAATGACGGATGGCAGCTGGATCGCCACCAACGTCGCCAATCCGGACGAGGCCTGGACGGTCAACCGCGTGATGGGTTCCGAAGTGCTCGCCGACGGCTGATGCGCGCGGCCCCGCTTTTCCTTGCGCTGGCCTTCCCGGCACTTGCGCTTGCCGCCTGCTCGGAAGATCGGCGCGAGGAAGCGGCGGAGGGGCCTGCGCGGGCGGCGGTCTATCCCGCTGCCGATGGCGGCGCGGCGACCGGGCGGTTCGAGATCAGCTCGGCCGACAGCGGCGCTGTGATCGTGCAGGAAGTGCTGCCGGATGGCAGCTATCGCAACCTGATGGACGGGGAATTGGTGGAAACCGGCACCTGGGCCACGCCCGAACCGGGTGTGTTCTGCACCACCAGCAGCAACGGCAGGACATCCTGCGACGAGGAAAGCCTTGCCCCTGACGGCACCTGGATTTCCGTCAATGTCGAGGATCCCGCCGTGCGCTGGATCATCCGGCGGCTTGAGGAAACGTCGGGGCCGCCCGCCGCCTGAAGCGCCTTACCGGACGGGCCGTTACCAGACCGGACCGGCGCTCGCCTTCTCGGCAGCGTCGGCCAGCATGTCGAGCGCGCTTTCGATGTCGGGCGCGACCAGCAATTGCGCGCGGCGTTCCCTGCTCATGAAGCCTTCGTCCTGCACCGTGTCGCAGAACTGCGCGAAACCCTGCCAGTAGTTGTTGATGTCGAGCAGGCAGAACGGCTTGGCGTGATAGCCCAGCGCGTTCCACGTCCACGCCTCCATCAGCTCGTCCAGCGTGCCGATGCCGCCCGGCAGGCAGACGAATGCATCGGCCAGCTGAGTCATCCTGGCCTTGCGCTGGTGCATGTCGGCGACCCGGTGCAGTTCGGTCAGGCCAAGATGCGCGACCTCGTGGCTGTGCAGCGCATCGGGGATCACGCCATAGGCCTTGCCGCCCGCTTCCAGCACGGTGTCGGCAATGATGCCCATCAGGCCCAACCGGCCGCCGCCATAGACCAGGTCGATGCCGCGCTTCGCCATTGCCAGGCCCAGATCGCGCGTGGCGGCGGCATAGACCGGGTTCTGGCCCATGCCCGATCCGCAATAGACGGCCAGGGATTTCAGTGCGGCCACGATCAAAGCTCCATTTTCTTGAGAGGGCGGGCGCCGACATGGCCCAGCACCGCGGCGGCATTGCGCGCGCCGGTGTCGAGGCATTGCACTACATCGCGCCCGGCGATCAGCGCGGCCAGGAAACCGGCGGCGAACTGGTCGCCCGCGCCGGTGGTGTCTACGATCGCATCGGGCCTTGCGGCGGGGCGGGCGATCAGTTCGCCCTGCGACATCGCCACCGCCCCGGCCGCTCCGCGCGTGATCACGGGCAGCGGGCAGATGTCCGACAGGAAGCGCATCGCGCCATCGAAATCGTCGATGCCCGACATCAGTCTCGCCTCGTACTCATTGGCGAACAGCACGTCGACCCCGCCGTCGCGCACCAGTTGCACGATGGAATCGCGCCGGCCCGGCAGGGCGATGGAATCGGACAGGGTGAAGGCGATGCGCCGCCCCTCGCCCCGTGCGATCTCGATCGCGCGGCGCATCGCGGCGCGCGGCGCGGTGGGGCCCCACAGGTAACCTTCGAGGAACAATGTGTCGCAGCCGCGGATAGCATCCTCGTCCAGCGCGTCGGCGGTCAGGCAATGGCTCGCCGCGGGCGAGGTCTGCATGGTGCGCTCGCCATCGGGGGTGACCAGGATGAAGCACCGGCCCGTCGGCGCGCTGTCATGCGCGGGCGTGTCGAACGCGATGTCCAGATCGGTCATGTGCCGCTTGAACAGGCGCCCCAGCCGGTCGCCCCCAGTCAGCCCGATGAAGCGGCAGCGCGCGCCCAGCGCCGCTGCGCCGGCCAGGCTGTTCGCCGCCGAACCGCCGGGCACTTCCTCGACCGCGCCGCTGTCTGCCATCGCGCGGGCCAGCGTCTCCGCCTCGCCATCGGCCAGCAGGCGCATCGTGCCCTTGGGCACGCCGCATTCGACCAGGAAATCCTCGCCGCGCTGGGCAAGCACGTCGACGATCGCGTCGCCGAGCGCTACGATCTGGGCCGGGTCGCGGTTCATAGGGGGAATTTGCGCTGGATCATGGATTGCCCGCGCCGTTAGCGGCAAGCGGTCACGCCGGTCAATCGCCATGCGATGGAAGAGCGCCGGGGCCGTTTGGCATTAAATCGAGAAAAGCGATCAGAGAAACATGGACAAAACGCGAAACCCGATTTGTGCGGGCGCGTTGAGTACCCATATCCGCCCCCTAACACAAACGACACTGGACCAGGAGAAACGATCACATGGGTGACAATGCGAAAAAAGCGCTGATCGACGGGCTCAACGGGCTGCTGGCCGATCATCTGGCTCTCTACATGAAGACCAAGAATTTCCACTGGCACGTCACGGGCCCGCAATTCCGCGAACTTCACCTGATGTTCGACGATCACGCGCAGGAGATTTTCGGCAATGTCGACATCATCGCCGAGCGCGTGCGCAAGATCGACGGCAAGACGCTGACCTCCATCGGTTCGATCATGGAAAAGACCAAGGTCGAGGACCAGTCGTCGGCCGATCTGGAAGCGATGGACATGGTCGCTCAGCTGCGCGACGACAACGCGCAGATGGTCAAGACCCTGAAGGAGCTGAAGGAGCTGGCCGAGGAAGCTGGCGACAATGCGACGGACGGACTGATCGACGAATGGACCGACCAGGCCGAGGAACGCACGTGGTTCCTCGCCGCCACGCTGGGCTGATCCGGCAATCTGCGCGACGGGGCTGGCGTCAGAGCGTACCGCTCGCCGTCAGTCCCACGCCGTTGCGACGCTGCTGGAATCCCATCTCGATCAACGGTGCCGCCAGTTCGGGCGGCAGCCCGACCAGCGACATGACCGCGTTCCACTGACCATCGGGCGCAATCCGGAAATCGACGCGTTCCGCGCCCGATGGGCCGGTCATCGGCACCACCAAGGCACCCTCCTCGCAGCGCGCTTCGCCCGCCAGCACGGTTTCAGCGTTCATCATCGCGCCCATCGCGGGCACGACCAGCCCCAGCGTGCCCGATGCCGAGACGCATGACCCGTCCTCCATCTGCGCCGAGAAGCCGTTCAGCGTCAGCGTGCGAACCGGTAGCGGCGCCATCATTCCGCCAAGCGGCACTTCTCCGCTGGCATCGACGATCGCCAGATCGCCGCCGCTGCCCCGCACACGCGCGCTGAATGGGCGCGCGCCGAGGAAATCGGGGCGCTCAAGCGCGAATTGCGCGCGGCCGATCAGCATCGGCAGCGGCATCAGGTCGACTTCCATCAACCCCAGCGGCAATTGCCCCAGCTGCAGTTCGCCGACCATTCCGTCCCAGGCGATCCCCTCCACCGCCTGTGCTTTCAGCGTGCGGCCCGCGGGATCGGCCCAGCCCAGCACCAGCCGCAGCGGCAGCATGGCAAGCAGCGCGGCGATCGCCGCCACCAGCAGCACGAGCTTCGTGGTGCGCGTCAGGCGATTGTCGCGAACGAAGATCCATCGCCCGATCATGGCATCCCCCTGCGAAGCGAAGCGCTGAGCGACACCGAGCCGTCGGCGGCGGGCGTGATCGTCACCTGCTCTGCCGCGATGCCCTGCGCCGCCAGCGCCTCGAGCAGCGCCAAAGCGGCGCCCGGAGCGGCGGTCGCGACGCTGATCTGCGCGGCATCGTTGCCGCGCGCGGTATTGGCCTGCAGGACCAGCCCCTGCGCATCGGCGATGGCGGCCACGGCCTGCGACACCGGGCCCGTGCCGGTTGGCGCGGCGGCGGGCGCATTATCCAGCGCATCGAGCCGCGCCAGCACGCGCGTCGACGCGAACACGGCCTCGCGGTGGCGCACATGCGCCGCGTCATGCGCCGCGCCCAGCGGCAGCACCACGCCATAGATCCCGATCACCAGCACCGCGAGCACACCTGCGATGCCCACCAGCCAGCGCTCTCGCCCCGACAGCCCCGCGAACCAGTCGCGCAAGGGTTGCAGCGCCGCGGTCATGGCGCGCGCACCGTGATGTCGACCACGGTCGCGCCGGTCGCGTCGGGCGCGATCTCGGGCGGGACGGTCACTTCCCAGCCATCGGCCTGCAGGGCGATCAGCATGCTGTTGATATCCTCCACGCGCGGCGCGGCGGCGCGGATCGCCAGCGTGCCGTCCCCCTGCCAGCCAAGCGAGCGCAATTGCAGCGAGGGCAGCGGCTGCATCGCGGCGAACACGGCGGGGGCCACCGCCTCGAAACTTGCGCCGCCCGCCCCGCGCCGCAGCAGTTCGGCATTCACCTGCGCCTCGGCGCTGGCGAGATCGGTGACGGCGGGGAAGCGCTGCTGCGCGGCGAGCAGCGCCTCGTCCTCAAGCGCAGTGCTGTCGAGTTCGAGGCGGATGATCTCCACCACCAGGATCAGGAAACCCAGCAGGGCGAGCACCGCCGCCATGCGCGCCAGGCCCGCCCAGTCGGGCAGGCGGAAGAACGACACGCGCGGGCGGGCATAGGCCCCCTGCCTCAGGTCGAGCGGCGGCTGCCGCCAGATCGCCGCCAACCGGTCGGCCAGCAAGTCGGGACCGATGTCGACACGCGGCGCATCGCCGGCCAGAGCATCCACCATCTCGGCCTCTCCCGCGAAGGCCGCTTCGGCGGATCGGGCCAGCGACTGGCCGCCGATCTCGCCCAGCGCGACCTCGCCCGGCGCAGGCGCAGGCAGGGCGAGCACGGCAGGCACCAGCGCATCGGCGTCGAGACCCGCCGTGGCCAGTTCTGCCAGCCACAGATCCATGTCCGACTGAGCGGCGCGGCAGGTAAGGATGCGGTCGCCCTCTGCCGCCGCGGCGACATGGGCGGGCCGGTCCGAGGCGAGGCCCGCTGGCGCAAGCCGGGCCGCGGCCACCGCCTGCGCGGCAGGCATGTCGCCGCGCGGGGCGAAACGGACGGGCGCGCTGACCGCGGGGACCAGCGCCACCACGCGCGAATGCTCTGCGTCGCCCCACGGGGCATCGGCGCCGGGGGTGTGGCGATGCTCGCTTTCGAGCCCGTCGGCAGTGACACGCCACCAGCGCCACGCGTCGCGCGGCTGCTCGCCCAGCAGGACGATCAGGCCCGCGGCGGAGTCCGCCTCATCGGGCTCGGGAAGGCTGGGAGTGAAACGCGCCATCGGTCGGCCTAGCCGATGATGTCCGCATTCTCGCCGTCGCCGCCGGGCTGTCCGTCGGCCCCCAGCGAATAGACGTCGAAGGGTTTCCCGTTCGTGCCGGGCACACGGTACTGGTACGGGCGGCCCCACGGATCGGTGGGCAGTTCCCTGATATAGCCGCCCGAACGGTAGTTCTGCGGCATCATCAGGTCGGCGGGCGGCGTCATCAGCGATGTCAGCCCGTCCGACGGGCCGGGATAGGTCGCGGTGTCGAGGCGGTACATTTCCAGCGCCTGGTTCAGCGTGGCGATATCGGCCTCGGCCTTGACCACCATCGCCTTGTCCTGGCTGGGCAGCACGTTGATGATGACGACGCTGGCCAGCAGGCCGATGATGAACAGCACCACCATCAGCTCGACGAGGGAGAAGCCGTTGCGCTTCCGGTTCTGGCGGCGCTTCTTGGCGCGGTTCCTGAGAATGTCTTCGGGTGTCTTGGTCATGATCTCAAAGTCCGGTCAGTTCCTGCAATTGCAGGATGGGAAGCAGGATGGCGAGGATGATCGTGGCGACCACCGCGCCCATCAGGATGATGATGGCAGGTTCCAGCAGCGCCATGGCGGCGGCGGTGAAGCTGGCGAATTCGCGTTCGAGATACTCGCCCGCGCGTTCGAGCATGGGGCCGAGCTGGCCAGCCGCCTCGCCGCTGGCGGCAAGATAGACGAGCAGCGGCGGAAAGGTCCCCGCCTCGCGCATGGCCGTCGATAGCGAGGTGCCCGCGCGCACCTTCTCGGTAATGACCTCCAGCGCGCGGCGCTGCACCGCGTTGTGCACGGTGCGGCTGGCAAGGCGCAGCCCGTCGACCAGCGGCAGGCGAGCGGCGATCATGGTCGACAGCGTGCGGGCGAGCGCGGCGGCATGCATGTCCCGGATCAGCCGCCCGATGAAAGGCGTCTTCAGCAGCAGCGTATCGAAGCGCAGCTTGAACGGGGGGCTCTTAAGCGCGCGCAGGAAACCCAGGATGCACAGCGCGATGACCAGCAGCAGCACCCACCACCAGGCCGACAGGAATTCCGACAAAGCGATCACGATGCGCGTCAGCAGCGGCAACTGGCGCGAGGCGTTGTCGAACTGTTCGACCACGCGCGGCACGACCGACACCATCAGCCCGGTGACCACCGCCACCGCCACCAGCGACAATATGATCGGATAGGCGAGCGCGGCGATGATCTTGCCGCGGATCTCGGCCTGCGATTCAAGGCTGTCGGCCAAGCGCTCGGCGATGCTGGGCAGGCTGCCCGAATTCTCGCCCGCCGCGATCATTGCGCGGAAGACCGGCGGAAAGCTCGCCTCCTCGCGGCGCAGCGCTTCGGCCAGCGGCTGGCCCTCGACGATGCCGGCGTGGACATTGGTCAGGATCGCGCGCGCCTTGTCCTTTTCGGTCTGGCGGCTGATCGTGCGCAGCGCTTCCTCAAGCGGGCTGACCATCATCAGCGAGGACAATTGCCGGGTGAACAGCGACAATTGCTTGGTCGTCAGCCTGCGGCCCAGCAGCGGCAGGGCGAAACCGCCCGGCTTGGCAGGCGCAGGGCCTGCCAGCTTCTCGTCCACGCGCAGCACGTGCCAGCGGCGCTTCGCCAGCTGTTCGCGCGCGGCGCTGGTGGAGGCGGCATCGACCGCACCGCGCCTTTCGCGCCCCTGCGGATCGACCGCGAGATAGGCGTATTTCGCCATCAGGGCTGCTCGTCTTCGCGGCGTGCGACGCGCGCGGCTTCGGTCGCAGAGGTCACGCCCGCCAGCACCAGACGCCGTGCCGCGCGGGCGAGGCGCTGGCCGCGCCGATTGCCGTCTGCGGTCTTGCCGAAGGCATAGTCGGCGATGCGTTCCTCGTCCGCATTATCGTGGATCATGCGGCGGATCGTGTCGTCGATGCGCACCGCCTCGTACACGCCGATGCGGCCGGTGAAGCCGGTCTCTCCGCATTGCTTGCAGCCGACCGGCTCATGGACGGGCCGGCCGGGCTTGATGCCCAGGATCGCGCCCAGCGCCGGATCGATCTCCGCCTCGCGTTTGCAGTGCGGGCACAGGCGGCGGACCAGGCGCTGCGCGATCACGCCGCGCAGGGTGCTGGCCAGCAGGAAGGGTTCGACCCCCATGTCGCGCATGCGCGTGATCGCGCCGATGCTGTCATTTGTGTGCACGGTGGAGAGCACCAGGTGCCCGGTCAGCGAGGCCTGCACCGCGATATCGGCGGTTTCCTTGTCGCGGATTTCGCCGACCATCACCACATCGGGATCCTGCCGCAGGATCGCGCGCAGCCCGGCGGCGAAGTCCAGCCCGACCTTGGAATTCACCTGCGTTTGCCCCACCCCGTCCACAGCGTATTCCACAGGGTCTTCCACAGTCAGTATATTGCGCTGTCCGTCGTTCAGGCTGCGCAGCCCGGCATAGAGCGAGGTGGTCTTGCCCGAACCGGTCGGGCCGGTGACCAGCACGATGCCATTGGGTTCCTTCAGCGCGCGTTCCAGCACCTCGCGCGCCTTGTCGTCGAGGCCCAGATCGGTGAGCGTCAGCCCCGCATTGTCCTTGTCGAGCAGGCGCAGCACCACGCGCTCGCCCGCGCGGTTCGGCAGGGTGGAAACGCGCACGTCGACCAGTTTGCCGCCCAGCGAAAGCCCGATGCGCCCGTCCTGCGGCACGCGGCGTTCGGCGATGTCGAGGCGGGCCATGACCTTGATGCGGCTGACCAGCACGGGCGCGACATGCGGCGGCATGCGCAATTTCTCGATCAGGACGCCGTCCTCGCGGAAGCGCACAACCAGCGCCTGTTCGTAAGGCTCGATATGGATGTCCGACGCGCCTTCGCGCAGGCCCTGCGCGATCAGCCCGTTGATGAGGCGAATGGCGGGCGCGTCGTCTGCGCTGTCGAGCAGGTCCTCGGCGCTGGGCAGGCCCATCATGTCGGTGTCCGACGAAGCCTCGAACCCCATCGAATCCGCGGCCAGCGACCCCGCATCGCCATAGGTTTCGGCCAGCAGCGCCTCAAAACGCTGCGGCTCCACCCTTTCTACCCGCAGGGGCCGTCCGAAACGGCGGCGCAGGTCGAGCAGCACCAGCGGATCGGCGGAATGCCGCATCGCCAGGCGCTCGCCCTCCTCGTCCTCCACCAGCAGCACGCCATTGTCGCGCGCCTCGGCATAGGTCAGGCCAGCCGCGACCCGCTCCGACACCACGGACTCCCCGGGCGCGAATTCTCCCCCGGCGAACGAGACATCGTCCGTCAGCGAAACCTCTGCGTGGGGATCGGTGGCCATGGCGCTGTTCTACTGCTGCGCGGTCGAGGGTGGAACCGGCGTAGTCGCAATCGGTGCGGGGGTGATCACCGTGTCGTTCGGCGTCACCGGCATCGTCGGCGGCACCGCGCCCATGTAATCGATGACCAGCTCGTCGATTGCCGGTTCGCGGTCGGGATCGAAATTATACTGCGCGCTGCGGATCGCGCCATAGCGGCGTGCGGTCACGGCTTGCCGATCGGCGGCAGTGCGCAGGATCGTGGGGCGGATGAAGACCATCAGGTTGGTCTTCACATGGCTCTTGCCGCGCGACTTGAACAATTCGCCGATCACGGGAATGTCGCCCAGCAGAGGCACCTTCTGGATGGTGCGCCGCTCGTTATCGTCAAGCAGGCCGCCCAGCACCAGGATCTCGCCATTGCCGACCGTCACGGTGGTCGCGATCTCGCGCTTGTTGATGATCAGCTCGTTGAAATCGTCGGACACCGGCCCCGCGATCGAGGACACTTCCTGCCGCAGGTTCAGCTTGATCTCGTCACCCGCGTTGATCTGCGGCGTGACGTCCAGCTCGATGCCGACGTTCTGGCGCTGGATCGTGCGGAACGCATTGTCGAAATTGTCGCCCAGCGCCTCGCCGGTGGAGACGGGGATCTCCTGCCCGAACAGGATCGAGGCAGGGACGTTGTCGTTGGTGGTGATATGCGGCGTCGACAGGATGTTCGAATCCGAATCCTCCTCCACCGCGTTGATCAGCACGCCCAGGTAATTGTTGCCGCCGAACTTGGTGCCATAGCCGCCCAGCCCGCCACGCGTGCCAAGGGCCGCCTGCACCGCATTTTCGCGCAGCAGGTCGGACACGCTGCTGTTGGTGCTGGTGGTGACGACGTCGCCATTGATGACGGTCGTGGTCTCGTCGAAATCGTCGGCCAGCAGACCGCCCGCCAGATCGATGATATTCGGCGCTATATTGGTGAAATTGGTGACGGCGAAGGGCACATCCTCGCCCCCGATAAGGAACTGCAGGCCCAGCTCGCGCGCCACCGAGTCCGAGATCTCGACGATGATCGCCTCGACCAGCACCTGGTCCTGCCGCACGTCCAGCTGTCGCACCAGCTCGGCCAGCTGTCGCTGGGTGTTGACGGGGGCCGAAATGACGATGGCGTTCGCGCCGGGATAGCGCGTGATGACTGCCGTGCCGCGCCCGCCCGAAAGCTCGATCAGGCCGCTGCCCAGATTGCCGTCCCCGACCGCGGCGCCGACCGCCCCCACCGGCGCAGCCGCCGCCCCGTCGGTCCCCAGCGCCGACAGGCCGCTGGTGCGCTGCACCGTGTCGACCGCAACCGGCACATAGGTGCCCGACCCGCCGATCAGCTTTTCCAGCATCGCGACCATCGCGCCCGCATCGGCATAGTCGAGCCAGATCACCTTGATCTCGCTACCCGCCGCGGCGCGATTGTCCAGCTCGCGCGCCATCGCGGCCAGCCGCCCGATCGTCGCCTGTTCCCCGCGCAGCAGCAGCGAGTTCGAACTGTCGACCGCGACCACGCCCGCCAGCGACGCGGCGCCGCCCTGCCCCTGCGGGACAAGCTCGCTAAGTGCGGCCGCGATCTCGCGCGCGCCGGCATGGTTGAGCGCGATCAGTTCGGTCGCGCTATTGTCGGTATCGATCTGCTGCAGCAGCGCGCGGATGCGGCGCAGATTATCGGCATAATCGACGATCACCAGCGAATTGCCCGCCCGGTTCGCGGTGATCGACCCCTCCGGGCTGACCAGCGGCTTGAGCGTATTGACTGCCTGCTCCGCCTCGACCGCGCCAAGGCGGACCACGTCGGTCACCATCTGGTTGCCGGGCGCGCCCTGGCTGCCGACGCGGCTGGGCTGCGACGCGGCATTGGCGGCCGGCTGGATGCGGAATGCGCCATCGGCGGTCGGCACCGCGACCAGCCCGTTGGCGCGCAGGGTGGACAGGAACACCTCGAAATATTCGCTGCGGGTCAGCGGCCGGTCGGACACGACCGACACCTTCTGGTTCACCCGGCCGTCGACGATGAAGGTCCGCCCCGTCACCTGCGCCGCATCCGCGACGAATGTGCGCACGTCGGCATCGCGCATGTTCAGCACATATTGCGCATGCGCTGGCGTGGCGCTGGCGCAGATCGCGACGGTGGTTGCAAGAGCGGCGGCAAGCGCCTGATTGAAAGAAGGCATTAGGGGGCTACCGTTATATTGACCGGAACCTCGCGTCCGTCGCGCCGGACGGTGAGGCTGACCTGGGAACCGGGCGTGAACGCACCGGAAAGCTGTGCGGCCTGCGATGGCGAGGTGATGCGCTGCCCGCCCATCGCCACCACCACGTCGCCGTCGCGCAGACCCGCGGCGCGGAACACGCTGCCATCGCCCGCGGGCGCGACATTCAGGCCCGAAAACCTGCCGCCCTGCTGCGAGGGCGTGAACGAGACGCCGGTGCCAAGCTCACCCACGCTCATGCGGTTGCGGATGGAGCTGGGCGTCGGCGGCGCCTCTTCGGGCTGGACAGCCGGTCCCGCCGAAGACTGGGTGGGCGACTGGGAGGACGACTGGCCAGAGGGCTGGACCGAAGGCTGGATCGAGGGCGCAGGCTGCGACTGGTCGAGATAGAGCAATTCGCGCGATCCGCCCCGGCTGAGCACGATATGGTCGAACTCAAGCGCGCTGAGCGTGACGCCCGGCGAAACCTCCTCGCCGATGCGGTAGATCCTCTGTTCGCCGTCATTGTCCGCGATGATCGCGGTGCCCGCGCCCGTCGCGGCGTTATAGCGTATGCCATAGACCGTCAGCGGCAGGTCGGTAATGGTCTCGACCATCTCGGTCTCTGCCATGGTGACGGGGTTGTTGCGGTTGAACGGATCGAAGCCCGTCATCAGCGCGGTGCGGGCGCTGTCCGACATGACGCGGACGCTGGCGGGCCGCCATTCGCCCAGCGGCGAGACGGGCGTGACGATCATCCAGAACAGGCGCACGGCGGCAATGACGATCCCGGCGGCAAGCAGCCACCACAGCGCATCATGCAGGGTCCACCCCCGCAGGCGAGGACCGCTTTGACCTAAGCGACCGAATCGCAAGCTCTTCATCCCACCCGTCCAAAATGAGGCGCCCTAGCCCTATGAGCGATGCGCCCGTTGCACAAGCGCCGCGAGGTAGCGTTCCCCTGCCGGAGCCGGGCGTTCGGCCCGGGCCAGGAACGGGCCGGCCACCTGCCGTCATGGCCGCCCGTGCCGTCACGTCCGTCGACGCCAATGTCGCAGATATTTGACAAATTCATGTCAAGGCTGGCGCCTGCACGAAAATGCCGCGGCGAAATACGGTGATCGCGCTCCGTTCCTGCCTCGCCAAAGCGGGATCATGAGTCTATGGCCCGCTGCCATGTCCGAAGCAGATACCATCGTGCCAGGTGCAAATCCGTCGACGGGCGACCGGGATGCGGGCGACAGGGATGCGGGCCACAGGGATGCGGGCCACAGGATGGACCTGCGGATCGCGATGTTCAGCGGCAATTACAATTACGTGCGCGACGGCGCGAACCAGGCGCTTAACCGGCTGGTGGACTATCTGCTGCGGCAGGGCTGCACGGTGCGCGCCTATGCGCCCAAGGTGGACAATCCCGCCTTCGAACCGACGGGCGAGCTGGTGGGCGTACCCGCCCTGCCGATCCCGGGCCGCAGCGAATATCGCTTTCCGCTCGCACTTTCGCCGCGGGTAAAGCGCGACATGGGGCGGTTCGCGCCGCATATCGTGCATGTCTCCAGCCCCGATATCGCGGCGCACGCGGCCGTTCGCTGGGCCCGCGCGCGCGGCATTCCCGTGCTGGCATCGGTGCATACGCGTTTCGAGACCTATCCCCGTTACTACCATCTGGGCTTCATCGAACCCGCGATGGTCGCGGGGCTGCGGCGATTCTACAACCGCTGCGACGCGCTGGTCGCTCCGTCCGAATCCATGGTCGATCTGCTGAAACGGCAGCGGATGAACAGCGATGTCTCGCTGTGGACGCGGGGGGTGGACCGTTCGATCTTCGTGCCGCAGGCGCGCGACATGGCGTGGCGGCGCTCGATGGGGATCGAGGATCACGAGCGCGTGATCGGCTTCCTTGGCCGGCTGGTCATGGAAAAGGGGCTGGACGTCTTCACCGACACCTGCGCCGAGCTGTCGCGCCGCGGCGTCGCGCACCGCGTCATCGTGATCGGCCAGGGCCCCGCGCGTGAGTGGTTCGAGGATCGGCTGCAGGATGGGGTCTTCGTCGGCCACCAGACCGGGGCCGAGCTTGGGCGCGCGGTCGCATCGATGGACATGCTGTTCAATCCCTCGGTGACCGAGACTTTCGGCAATGTCACGCTGGAGGCGATGGCCTGCGCGCTGCCGGTCGTCGCCGCGATCGCCACGGGCAGCGAGAGCCTGGTCGAGGACGGCGTTTCGGGCACGCTGGTGACGCCGGGCGACGTCGCGGGCTTTGCCGATGCGCTTCAGGCCTATTGCGCCGATCCCGCCCTGGCAGAACGCCACGGCAAGGCCGGCGAGGCGCGGGCCGAGAACTATGGCTGGGACCGGATCAATTCGGCGGTTCTGTCGACCTATCGCCGCCTGCTTGCCGAAAAGGGCTGACAGCGCTTCACGCGATATAGCCGCGCGACAGCGCCTTGCGCGCATAGGCAAGCAGCGCCAGCAGGATGATCCAGATCACCGCCGACACGAACCAGTATCCCGGCCCGCCAAGGCTGGACGGCATCGGCTTGACCGCCGCATAGACGGTTGTCACCACCACGCCGACCAGCGACACCAGGAACGCCGCCACCGCCCAGCGCGAACGCGCCAGCAGCAGAAGCGAGCCCGCCACCGATCCCCACACGCCCAGCGCCCAGAACGCGGTATGCCAGGCGGGGAAGCTGGTGAAATAGGCACGCTCCTCGGCCGAGAAATGGCCCATCAGCGCCTCGGCATCCAGCTGCGTCATCGTGTAGTCGAACGCGCCATAGGCGTTCCATAGCAGGCTGAGCAGGGCGATCACCCAGAAGCTTCCCGGAACCCGTGCCGCTTTGCTGGCCATTTGCGTTCTCCTCCCGCCATGCCCCCGCGGGCGTCACCTATACCGCAGATGAACGCAATGCCAAGAGCCGGCGGGATCAGAGCCGCTCGATCCGCCCCGCCGCCTCGTCGAGGATAGCGGCGATCCGGTGCGCGACCTCGTCGGTGAAACCGGCGGCCTGCGCGCGGTTGCGCGTGGCCACCAGCAGATTGCCGACGGCGCGGCGGACCGGCGGGCTTTCGCGGGGATCGCCCTCGTCCATGGCCTTGAGGCGGGCGAAGATCTGCGCGACCTTCTCCGCCTCGCCGGCGAGATGCGCCTTGCCTGCTTCGGTCACGGTGAAGGGCTTGCGGGCACTGTCCGCATGGCCCTCTGCCTCGGCGATCAGCCCTTCGTCCGCCAGCATGGCGAGCGTGGGATAGACCGCCCCGGGGCTGGGTGCATAGCGGCCGCCGGTCAGCGCCTCCACCGCCCTGATCAGCTCGTAACCGTGGCGTTCCTGCCGCCCGATCAGCTCCAGCAGGACAAGCCGCAGCTGGCCATGACCGAACATCCTCCTGCCCCGCCCTCGCCCCCGGTGGTCGCCTGCCAGCGCGCCGACGCCGGGGCCGCGTCCCATCCGGCTGCCCCGCTCGCGCGGGATGCGGTCCCCGAACTCGTCGCCGAAGCCCTTTCCGAAGCCCCCGCCCCATGGGCCGGGGCCGAGCGGGCCGTCGCCTCGCTGGCCGTGTGTTTCGTGGTGTCTGCCGGACCTGCATGGATCGCGCATGATGGTCTCCGTTTCGTTATTCTTACGATATATCTTAACGGTGTCGCGTCAAGCATAGGTGAAATTTCCCGCGGCACGCCTATCTTCGCTGCGATGGAAGATCTTTTTGCCGATGACGATGCAGGGCACGGCCCGCCCGATCACCCGACCGACGATGCCCCGCTGGCCGACCGTTTGCGCCCCGCGAAGCTGGACGACATCATCGGGCAGGAACATCTGACCGGTCCCGAGGGCGCGATCGGGCGGATGGTGGCGGCGGGCCGGCTGACCAGCATGATCCTGTGGGGCCCGCCCGGCACCGGCAAGACCAGCATCGCGCGGCTGCTGGCCGACAGCGTCGGCATGCGCTTTGCCGCGATCAGCGCCGTCTTTTCGGGCGTGGCGGACCTGAAGAAGGCTTTCGCCGAGGCCGAGGGGATGCAGAAAGCGGGGCGCAAGACGCTGTTGTTCGTGGACGAGATCCACCGCTTCAACCGCGCGCAGCAGGACGGCTTCCTGCCCTTCGTCGAACGCGGCACCGTGACTTTGGTGGGCGCCACGACCGAGAATCCCAGCTTCGCCCTCAACGCCGCGCTGCTCAGCCGCGCACAGGTGCTGATCCTGCACCGGCTTGATGCCGAGGCGCTGTCGAAACTGCTGGACCGTGCCGAGGCGCTGACCGGCCGCCCCCTCCCGCTCGACGCCGATGCCCGCGCGGCGCTGGTGGCCAGCGCCGATGGTGACGGGCGTTTCCTGTTGAACCAGGCCGAGACGCTCTATGCCGCGAACATCGACGCGCCGCTCGATCCCGCGGCGCTGGGCCAGTTCCTGCAGAGGCGTGTCGCCGTCTATGACAAGGACCGCGACGGGCATTACAACCTGATCAGCGCGCTGCACAAAAGCCTGCGCGGGTCCGACCCGCAGGCATCGCTCTATTACCTTGCGCGCATGCTGACCGCGGGGGAGGAGCCGCTCTACGTGCTGCGCCGCCTTGTCCGCTTCGCGAGCGAGGATATCGGTCTCGCCGATCCGCAGGCGCTGGTGCAATGCCTGGCCGCGAAGGATGCCTATGATTTTCTGGGCAGCCCGGAAGGCGAGCTCGCCATCGTGCAGGCCTGCCTCTATTGCGCAACCGCGCCCAAGTCGAACGCCGCCTACAAGGCGCAGAAGGCCGCTTTCAGGAACGCGCGCGAGACCGGCAGCCTGATGCCGCCCGCCAACATCCTGAACGCGCCGACCAAGCTGATGAAGGATGTGGGATACGGCAAGGACTATGCCTATGACCACGATGCCGAAGGCGGATTTTCCGGCGCGAACTACTGGCCCGCCGAGATGGAGCCGCAGGACTATTACAAGCCCGTCCCGCGCGGTTTCGAACGGCAGGTGATCGAGCGGATGGAATGGTGGGCGAAAAAGCGCGCCGAGAAGCAGGGGTAGTGCCCCGCTTCGACCATTTCGTGGCCATCGACTGGTCGGGGGCGGCCACCGAACGTCCCGGCGGGATCGCAATGGCCGTAGCCCATGGCGAAGACGGAGCGCCGGTGCTGGTCGATCCAGGCCCCAACGCCGGAAAAAAGGGGGGCTGGTCGCGAGAGGATGTGCTGGCAATCCTGCGCGACGAACTGCCCGCCGATACGCTGGTCGGGCTCGACCTGGGCATTTCGCTGCCGCATGCCGATTGCGGCGCATTCTTTCCCGGCTGGGCGGACAGCCCGCCCGATGCCCGGTCGCTATGGGCGATGATCGACCGCATCTGCGCGGGCGATCCGCATCTTTCCGCCAGCAGCTTCGTCGACCACCCGGAACTCAGCGCCTTCTACCGCCGCCACAACGGGCGCGAGGGGGCACGCTTCCATGCCCCCGGCGCCGTCCACAGGCGTGGCCGCTTCCGCGTGACCGAGGAGCGGCAGGCCGCGCTAGGCTGTTCGCCCTATTCCAACTTCAACCTGGTCGGCGCGGCGCAGGTCGGCAAGTCCAGCCTGACCGGGATGCGCGTGCTGCACCGGCTGGACGGGCGCATTCCCATCTGGCCGATCGATCCGCTGCCGCCATCGGGCAGCGTCATCGTCGAGATCTATACAGCGATCCCCGCCATAGCCGCGGGCCGCCGCGCGGGCACATCGAAGATCCGCAGCCACGAGGAATTGCGCCAGGCGCTGTCCGCACTGGGCAGCGCCGCCCCCGCTGGCACCGGCCTGGTCGACGACCACAGCGCCGACGCTTTGCTATCCGCCGCGTGGCTGCGCATCGCCGCGCAGGACGACCGGCTGTGGAATCCCCCCGGCCTGGATGCCGTCGCTAGCACCGAGGGCTGGACCTTCGGCGCGCCTTGACGCAAAGAGCGGTTCCGACGGCGATTCTGCAAAGGCATCGCCAGACGCCGGCTTAGCTCAGTTGGTAGAGCACCTGATTTGTAATCAGGGGGCCACGGGTTCGAATCCTGTAGCCGGCACCAGTTTCTGAATTGCCCGCCTGCGATTCGGGGGCAAAAGCCTTACCGCCCTTGACCTTGCGTCCTGCTCGACGCAGCCATGTGTGCAACTGCGAAATCGCACCGGGATCATCGTTTCCGCATGAGTATCATCGAAGCCATTCTCGTCGGGCTGCTTCAGGGCCTGACCGAGTTCCTGCCCATTTCGTCCAGCGCGCATCTGCGGCTGGCGGGGCCTTTCCTGACCTCGGGCGATCCGGGCGCGGCCTTTACCGCCGTGATCCAGATCGGGACCGAGGCTGCGGTGCTGCTCTATTTCCGCAAGGACATCTGGCGCATTGCCGAGGCGTGGATCCGCCAGCTTCTGCCTTCGGCCGAAAACCGCGATCCCGCCGATGCGCGGATGGGCTGGCTGATCATCATCGGCACGCTGCCGATCGCGATCCTGGGCGTGACGCTCAAGGACGCGATCGAGACCAATCTGCGCAACATGTACATCACCGCCACCATGCTGATCGCGTTCGGCCTGCTGCTCGGACTGGCCGATTACCTGGGGCGGCGCACCCGCCCGCTCGACCAGCTGAGCTGGAAGCACGGCCTGATCTTCGGCTTCGCGCAGGCGATGGCGCTGATCCCGGGCGTGTCCCGTTCGGGCGGCACCATCACCGCGGGGCTGGCGATGGGCTACACGCGCGAGGCGGCGGCCCGCTATTCCTTCCTGCTCGCGGTCCCGGCGGTGCTGGCCTCGGGCTTCTACCAGCTCTACAACTACTGGGGCGATTTCACGAGCAGCATGGCGATGCCGACCATCGTCGCGACGCTGGTGGCCTTCGTATCGGGCTATGTGGTGATCGTGGGCTTCCTCAAGCTGATCAGCACGCGCAGCTACATGATTTTCGTGGTGTACCGCGTCCTGCTGGGCAGCGTCATCCTGGCGTGCCTGGCGGCGGGCGTGATCGACCCGGTCTGACGGGCCTTCAAAGCCCCCAGTTCAGTCCCGCCCAGATTGTGCGCGGCACGCCAAGGTCGATCGATCCGCCCGAATTGCGGGTGATTATCGTCTCGTCGAACAGGTTCTCGCCCCGCAGCACGAAGGACAGCCTGCCCGCCAGCCGCATCTCGGCATAGGCGTCGAGAGTGGTGGCCGCCGGCAGCGGCTCGCTCTCGCGGTCGTCCTCGTACTGCTTGCCGACATGGCGCAGCGTAGCGGACAGGCGCGTGGCGTCCTGCGGCTGCCACCACAGCGTCGCGCTGGCCGCCAGTCGCGGCGTCTGCGCCGGGCGGAAGCCGTCGAGGTCCGCAGCTTCGCCCGCGCCGTCGACGACCGCGTCGGTATAGGTCACCGATCCCGCCAGCCCGAAAGCGCCCAGATCGACATTGGCATCCGCCTCGATCCCCTGCGCGTCGATCGCGGGCAGGTTGCGGCGCTGGCGCCAGGGTGACATTGGCGATGGCGGCGTCGATCCGGTTGTCGAACGCGGTCAGCGACAGGCGAACACCCGGTGCGGGGGTCAGGTCGACGCCCGCCTCGAACCCGAGCAATTCCTCGTTCTCAAGCTGGGCATTCGCTTCGGTCACGACCGGGAAGACGACGAACGGGCGGTACAGCTCGTTAAGGGTCGGCAGGCGAATGCCGCGATAGGCCGCCGCGCGCAGGGCCAGTGCCTCGCCCGCGCGGAAAAGCGCTCCGGCGCGCCAGGTGACGGTCCAGTCGGTGCGGTCCTCGAACGTCTCGTCGATGGTCACCGCGCCAGTTGGATCGGCCGAGCGGTAATATCCGCCCGTGATCGCGGTCCGGTCGGCGCGCACGCCGCCCGTCAGCACCAGCGCGCCCAGCGTCCAGTCATCCTCGGCGAACAGGCCCAGGTCCTCGTTCGCCCCGCCCGCGCGGCGGCGGGCGGTAATGTCGCCAGTGAACGCGCTGATCGCGTTTTCCATCATCGTGCCCGAAGCGCGGCGATAATCGGCACCGAAGCGAAGCTGGTGGCCCGCCATCCGGGGCGGGCGCAGTTCCAGCTTGCCGCCGAAGCCGGTGGAGGGCGTGTTGTACTGGTCCAGCACCGGGGTGAAGCGCGAGGAGCTGATCACGATATTGCTGAAATTGCGCGCCTGTACATAGGCAAGCGCATCCACTGCCCACTCGCCTCGGTGCACCAGCCGCAGCGATGCGTCCTGCCCCTCGCTGCTGCTGTCGGCGCCGTCGAAGCGCAGCGTGCGATCGTCGCGCCAGACCAGCATGCGGGCCTGCACCTCGGTCTGCGCGCCCGCCGGCATCACACCGCGCGCGCCGATCGACCAGTTGTCATAGGCGGCTCGTGCGCTGGCATCGACGCGCTGGTCCAGCGGAGTGGTCCAGAAGCCCTGCCCTCGGTCCCAGCGCCCCGATACCACGGCAAAGCCCGACCCCAGCTGCGGCGCCAACGTGGCGCTAAGCTCGGTGGCGCCGCGGTCGTTGACCAGCGCGCGGCCCGATACCGGGCCCAGCGTGGCGGCATTGGCGGTTTCCAGCTCGATCGTGCCGGTCAGCGCGCCCGCGCCGAACGGGCCTGATCCGCCGCCCCGGGTCACCGTGATTCGCTCCAGCCGTTCAGGGACGATGGCGTTGAAGGGGATGTAGCCGAAGAACGGATCCGCCATCGGCACCCCGTCCAGCAGCACCAGCGCCCTGCTGGTCGCGTTCCCGCCCAGCGAACGCAGCGTCGCGCCCTGCGCGCTGGGATTGGACGAACGGCTGTCCGAGCGGCGATATTGCTGGAAGCCCGCCACGCCCAGCAGCACGTCCTCTATCCGGCCCGACGCGGCTGTCAGGATCTGTTCGCGCGGAATCTCGCGCGTCGCATAGGCCGGCGAGCCGGGGGTATCGGCCAGCCCTTCGCCGGTCACCACGATGGGCGCCGGCTGTTCGCTTTCGGCATCCGCATCGTCCTGCGCGATGGCGTAGGCGGGATGCAGCATGGCGGCACCCGCCATCAGTCGGGGAAGCCAGATGCGGCGCTTTGTTTTTCGTTGCGGGGCCATAGGCGCGGCTTGGTAAAGCTTTGCGGCTTGAACGCAATGGCGGTGAACGCAATGGCGGGCCCTGGTTCTCAGAACTCTCCCGCGATGCCCGCGCGGACCGCGGTATTGCTGCCGCCGCCATAGCTTGCGCCCGCTGTCAGCGCGAAAGGCGTGTCGCTGGCGATACGGTGCATCAGCCCGGCGGAAACGCCCATTTCGCCGCGAAACAGCGCGACATTGCTGGCATAGCTGGTGCGCCCCGCCTCGCTGGGGAAGTGCGGATTGGCCAGTGCGGCGGTGGTGGCGATGCCCTGCCGCATCTTCTTGCGGTCAAGGGCGGCGATGTCGAACAGCTGGTCGACCTGGCCCTGAAGCTGATTGAACTGTTCTTCCGACACGGCGGCGATGGCCTGGACCGAAACGCCCAGCGAAGCCACTTGCTGTGCACCCGCCAGCGCGCTTCCGCGGCCGAAAGTGCCGTTTTCGTCCACCGTCACGGCATAGATCTGGCCGCTTTGCGCCGCAGTCGAGGATCCGATGTCGCCGATCTTCACCGACGAACCGGCACCGCCCAGCACCAGCTGGTTGCTTGCCGTGGTCCTTGCGCCATAACCCAGTGCCGTCGCATAGGCATGCCCGGCCAGCGCCTCGCCGCCGACCGCGGTGGCGCCCAGCGCGGTGGCGGTGGCGATAAAGCCGTTGGCGGTGGAGCGGTCGCCCGAGGCCGCGGCGCGGTAGCCGACCGCGCTGGCATAGATGCTGCTTGCGGCAGCGCGCGACCCCACCGCGACCGAGCGGTCGCCCGAGGCCAGGGATTGCGCGCCGATGGCACCCGACATGCTGCCGCTGGCTTGCGCCTCGAATCCGGCGGCATTGGAATAGGTGCCCGTTGCCGCGCTGCGATAGCCGGCGGCGGCCGAACCCTTGCCCTGCGCCAGTGCACCGCGCCCGATGGCGGCGGCATATTCGCCGGTCGCGATGCTGGCAGAGCCAAGCGCCAGGGCCGAACTGCCATTGGCGACCGATTCGGCGCCCAGTGCCGCCGCGCCGATGCCGACGGCCTGTGCCGATGGGCCCAGCGCCAGCGCGCCCGTGCCGCCGCTGGCTTCGCTGCCCTTGCCGATCGCCACCCCCAACGCCGCGGAGGCATTGGCGAGCGAGCCCAGCGCGATCGCATCTTCGCCCGCCGCCAGAGGCTGCGCGCCGCTGCTGCTGACCGCCAGATAGGGGCTGCCCGCGCCGCCGCCCGAGGGTGGCAGAGCCGCCATGGCGCTGGCGATGGCGCTGTTCATCTGGCCGAGATTGACGGCATCGGTACCGACCGTTCCCGCCGCCACATTGACGATCTGCCGCTGCGCGCCCGAATTTCCGACCGAGACGCTGTTCGCCCGGTTCGCGGTCGATCCGCTACCCAGTGCGACCGAATTGCTCGCCCCCGCCAGTGCATTGCCGCCGATGGCCAGCGATTCCGTGCCTGCCGCGCCCGCGTTCGCCAGCGCGCTGTTGATCGCGATGTGCGGGTTCGGCGCGGCGGGTTCGATCCCCGCCACCGCCGTCTGGATGGCGCTGTTGACCTGGCCCACGGTGGCCGCATCGGCGGCATCGACCCCGTTGGCCAGATTGACGATACGCCGCTTAAGCGTCGCGCTGCCGACCGAGACGCTGTTCGCGAGATTCGCGGTCGATCCGCTGCCCAGCGCGACGGAATTACTTGCTCCCGCCTGCGCCTTGCCGCCGATGGCCAGCGATTCGGTGCCCGTCGCGCCCGCGTCCGCCAGCGTGCTGTTGATCGCGAGATGGGGGTTCGGCGCAGCAGGCTCGATTCCAGCCACTGCCGTAGAGATCGCGCTGTTCATCTGGCCCACGGTCGCCGCGTCGGCGGCATCCACCCCGTTGGCGAGATTGACGATGCGCCGCTTCAGGGTCGCGCTGCCGACCGAGACGGTGTTGGGCGCGTCGGCCAGCGATTTCGCGCCCAGCGCCACCGCGTTTTCCTTTTCCGCGATCGAGCCCGCGCCGATGGCGGTGGAATTGATCCCGCTCGCCAGTGTCTTCTGCGTGCTGCCATAGGCGCCGAAGCTGCCGATGGCGGTCGATCCGGCGACGCTCGCTTCGGCCGAGCTGCCGATCGCGACGCCGCGGAAACTGGCCACCGCCTTGTCGCCCACAGCCACCGATTCGGTGCCCGCCGTGCTGCGCGTGCCCAGCGCCGATGCCGTGGTCTCTGCCGCGAAGGCGAAGCGGCCCACCGCGGTTCCCCCGCGCGAATCGGAATCGCGGCCCAGCGCCACGCCCCCTTCCTCGGCATAGGCCCCATAGCCCATGGCGACGCCCGCATCGGTTTCGGTCGAGGTGCCCGATCCGTTCACGACTGCGAAGGCGCCGACCGCGACCGCCTGCCGCGCATTGGCTTGCGCCTGGTTGCCCACGGCGATACCGTCCTGCCGATAGGCCGCCGCCAGATAGCCCGCCGCCAGCGAATAGGCCCCGCCCGCGTTGGAGGAGACGCCGACCGCAACCGCTCCGCTGGCGCCCGCGCTGGTATAGGGGCCGCACGCCAGCCGGTCGGGCTGGTTCGCCGATTCCGCCGCGCCATCGTTGTCGGTCGATGCGGTCGCCACCCCGTCGTTGTTGGTATCGAGCAGGCAGTCGCGCGCCTGCGCGGCATGGGCGTGCAGCCCTGCCGCCAACGCGATGCCCAGCCCCGCCAACAGGCGGGCACAGCCGTTCAAACGCAATTCCATGATACCCCCAGCGTCCCGCGGGGAGCAGCGGTCGGATTCGATCGACCATGGCCTGCGTCGCGGACCATCCAGGCGCGCCCCCTATCAAGCGCCCGTCTGAACTATTGGTGGTGAAAATCCCGTTAAGTCAAACCGCTGGGCCGGGGGGACGCGGCCGTTCCACAGCTTTGATGCGGCGGGCATCCGGCACCGCCGGCAATGGGTTCAGCCGCGGCCGCGATAGGAGGAGACCCCCTGGTCCGGCACCCACAGCCCCTCGGGGATCGCGCCGCTCTGCCAGAAGACGTCGATGGGGATGCCGCCGCGCGGGTACCAGTACCCGCCGATGCGCAGCCATCGCGGCGCCATCTCTGCGAACAGGCGCTGGCCGATGCCGACGGTCACATCCTCGTGAAAGCCGCAATGGTTGCGGAACGCGCCAAGGAACAGCTTGAGCGACTTCGATTCGACGATGGTCTCGCCCGGTGCGTAATCGATCACCAGATGCGCGAAATCGGGTTGGCCGGTCACCGGGCACAGCGAGGTGAACTCGGGCGCGGCGAAGCGCACCATGTAGAGCGAACCGGCACGCGGATTGGGCACGTAGTCGAGCACCGCCTCCTCGGGCGAAGCGGGAAGCGAACTGTTCTGCCCTAGGTAAAGGGGCTGCGTATGATCGTCGGCCATGGCGGCGCTTTGGCACTTTGCGGCGCGCCGCTCAAGAGAGCGCTCTTGGCGGGGGTGCATGGCATCGGCTACCAAGGGGCATGACTCAGTTGCTCGTCTCTACCGCCTGGCTGGCCGAACGGCTCGGCTCCGCCGATCTTGTGGTGCTGGATGCCAGCTATCACCTTGCGCCCACAGGCCGCGATGCCGCGGCGGAATTCGCGGCGGGGCATGTTCCCGGGGCGCGGTTCCTGAACCTCGCTTCGCTGAACGATCCTTCCGCGCCGTTCGACAACACCGTGCCGACGGCGGAGCAGTTCCAGCAGCACGTGCGGGCGCTGGGCGTGTCGGAGGGCAGCCATGTGGTGCTCTATGACGACAGCCCGCTGAGGAGTGCGGCGCGCGGCTGGTTCCTGTTCACCCTGTTCGGCGCGCGCAATGTGTCGATCCTGGATGGCGGTCTGGCGAAGTGGAAGGCCGAGGGGCGGCCCGAAACCCGCGCCATGGCGGAGCCGGCCAGCGGCGATTTCACCGCATCGTTCCGGCCCGAACTGCTGCGCGACAAGCAGGCGGTGCTGGCCTCGCTCGGCGGCGAGCAGCAGATCGTCGACGCGCGCGGCGCGGGGCGCTTCACCGCGGACGAGCCGGAGCCGCGCCCCGGCATGGCGTCGGGCCACATCCCCGGCGCGCGCAACCTGCCGATAGGCATGCTGTACGAGGCTGACGGCACGATGAAGGACGCCGCCGGGATCGAGGCGGAATTCGTCGCCGCGGGCGTGGATGTCGAGCGGCCCGTGATCACGTCGTGCGGATCGGGCGTGACCGCGGCGGTGCTAAGCCTTGCGCTGGCGCGGCTGGGGAAGCGGGACGTGGCATTGTACGACGGCAGCTGGTCCGAATGGGGCAGCGATCCCGATACGCCCAAGGCGACCGGTCCGGCCAAATTCGGCGAACAGGGCGGAGCAGCCCGGCTTGACTGATCCGAACGGCAGGAAGCACCGCACCGCGACCCGCGTGGTCGAGGCGGGGCGGCGCAGGCAGTGGACCAGCGTTCCCGATCTGGCAGGCGGCGTCGTCAATCCGCCGGTCTGGCGCGCCAGCACGCATCTTTACGAGAACTGCGCCGCGCTCAAGGAAGCGGCGGCGACATCGAACGAGGACGGCCGGTTCTTCTACGGCCGCCGCGGCGCGCCCACGCAATGGGCGCTGGCCGATGCGCTGACCGGGCTTGAGGAAGGCGCGTTCGGTACCATGCTCTATCCGTCGGGCGTGGCGGCGATCACCGGGGCCTATCTGGCCGTGTGCCGCCCGGGCGAGCGGCTGCTGATCGCCGACAATTCCTATGACCCGTCGCGCAGCATCGGCACCGGGCTGATGGCGAGCTATGGCGTGAAGGCCGAATTCTTCGATCCTTTGGACGTTGAGGGATTTCGCCGCCTTTGCGCGCAGGACGGCAAGATCGGCGCGGTGCTGCTGGAGGCGCCGGGCAGCCTTACAATGGAAGTGTGCGACGTGCCCGCGCTGGCGGCCACCGCAAAGGAAGCGGGCGCGTGGGTGCTGATCGACAATACCTGGGCGGGGCCGACCGGATTTTCCGCGCTGGCGCATGGCTGCGACGGGGTGATCACCGCGCTGACCAAGCATGTCGGCGGGCATTCCGACCTGATGATGGGATCGGTTTCGGGCACGGAAAGGCTCTATCACCGGCTGCGGCGCACCGCACAGCAATTGGGCCATGTCGTGTCGCCCGACGATGCCGCGCTGGCGCTGCGCGGGCTGCGCACGCTGGACCTGCGGCTGCGGCAGGAGAGTGCGAGCGCGCTGGCGGTCGCACGCTGGCTGCGCGGCAGGCCAGAAGTCGCGGCGGTTCTATGCCCGATGCTGGAAGGCGCGCCGGGGCACGATCTTTGGAAGCGCGACTTCACCGGCGGCTGCGGATTGTTCACCTTCGTCCTGAAGGGCCGCGACGCGGCGGCGCGCGCGCGGTTGATCGATGCCTTGAGGCTGTTTGGCATCGGCTATAGCTGGGGCGGGTTCGAAAGCCTGGCCCTGCCGATCGATCCGGGAAGCTGCCGTTCCGTCCGCGACTGGCCGCCCCGTGGCGGCTGGGGTGGACCGGATGGCGGCGGATTGGACGGAAGCGACCGTTTTGCGGTACGCCTGTCGATCGGGCTAGAGGATCCGGCCGATCTGATCGCCGACCTCGATCACGGATTTGCCGCGATGGAGAATGGCGGATGACGACGGGTTGGAGCGCGATACTGGCCGCCGCGCTGGGCGGCGGAGGCGATGGCGCGACCGCCGATCTTGCGGCAGCCATCGAGGGATCCGATCCCGCCGAGCCTCCGCCAGAAGAATCGCCGCCGACCGACACCCCCCTGCCCGAGCCTGATCCCCTGGCCGCCGAAGGCCCAATCGAGGGGGCAGATCAGATCAAGGAAGCACTGCAGGAACATTCGATCACCCTGGGCGGGGTGATCGACAAGCTCGACAGCTGGGGCGTGACCATCGGCGACACGCGCTTCTCCGTCTGGACCGCGATACTGGTCGTGCTGGTGCTGGTCGGCATATTCTTCATCGGCCGGCTGGGCGTGCGCCTTGCCCACAAGACGCTGGGCCGCTTCGGCAATCTTTCGGCGACGCAGCACCTTCTGGCGGACAAGCTGCTGACGCTGTTGGTGTGGGCCGTGGTGATCATGGTCGGGATCGACATCCTGGGCATCGACCTGACGGCGCTGGCGGTATTCTCGGGCGCGTTCGGCCTGGCCATCGGTTTCGGCCTGCAAAAGACGTTCGGCAATCTGATCGCGGGAATCATCCTGCTGATGGACCGGTCGATCAAGCCGGGCGACGTGATCGCCGTGTCCGACACCGCGGGTAACGAGACATTCGGCCAGATCCGCCGCATCGGCATTCGGGCAGTGTCCATCGTGACCCGCGACGAAAAGGAATATCTGATCCCGAACGAGAACCTGATGATCAATCAGGTCGAGAACTGGTCCTATTCCAGCCGCGACGTGCGCATGCAGGTGAATGTCGGCGTATCGTATAATTGCGACATCAAGCTGGCCGAAAAGCTGATGCTCGAGGCGGCGGTAAGCTGCGCGCGCGTACTGAAATCGCCGGCCCCTTCGGTCTGGCTTTCGGAGTATGGCGACAGCTCGGTCAATTTCGTGATCCATTGCTGGATCCGCGATCCCGAAAACGGACTGGGGAATATCCGGTCCGAAGTTCTGAAGAAGCTGTGGGACCTGTTCCAGGAAAGCGAGATCGAAATCCCCTTCCCGCAACGCGACATCAACTTGCGCCGGAACGATCAGTTCGACCAGCTTGTCGCAGCGATCGGGCAGAGGCTCGACAAATCGGGCGATTCCACGGGATAACCCGCTGATACGCTTGGGTTTGTCACGCCTAAAGCTGACCTACCCCCCCTTTTAGGCATTCTGGCTGGCACTCGGGCCAGGCAAGGACCATCTGGGTTCCATGGCCAGATCCACCTCCTCCACCGCCCGCATTGCCATGGTAAGCCTCGTCGGCGCAGGGCCGGGCGATCCGGACCTGCTGACGCTGCGTGCGGCGCGGCTGATCGCCGGTGCGGCCGTCGTGGTGCATGACGGCCTGGTCGGCGCAGAGATCCTGGCGATGGCACCTGCCGATGCGCGGCTGATCTCCGTCGCCAAGTCTCGCGCGCGCCATACGATGAAGCAGGAGGACATTTGCGCCCTGCTGGTGGCCCAGGCGCTGGCCGGTAACGATGTCGTGCGTCTTAAGGGCGGCGATCCGCTGATCTTCGGGCGCGGCGGCGAAGAGGCAGAAGCTTGCCGCGCCGCGGGCGTTCCGGTGCAGATCGTGCCCGGCATTTCCGCCGCGCAGGCCGCAGCGGCGCTTGCCGAGATTCCGCTGACCCACCGCGACCATGCCAGCATCGTCAGCTTTGTCGCGGGCCAGTGCAAGGGACTATCCGAACAGGACTGGTCGGGCCTTGCGGGCGTGGGCCGCACGCTGGTGATCTATATGGGGGTCGCCACCGCGGCCCAGATTTCGGAAAAGCTGATGGAAGACGGGCTTGCCCCCGACGCCGCCGTCGCCGTGGTGGAGCGTGCCTCGCTTCGCGGCATGCGCGTGCTGCGCGGGGTATTGGCGGGCCTGCCCGATATCGTGGCCGACAACGACGTGCGCAGCCCCGCGCTGATCGTGATCGGCGAAGTCACGCGCGAGCCGGACGCGGCGCTTGCGCATATTGCGATGGAAGCACAACAATGAAGATCCTGACAGGCAACGACCTCAAGACCGGAGAGGTCATCTGGTGGACCGGCACCGACTGGTCGATCCACGTCAACGACGCGGTCGACGTGGGCGACCGTGCGGATGAGATCGCCGCGCGTGAGGAAGCCGAACGCCGCGTCAACGTGCCCTATGCGGTCGATGCCGAAACCGACGACCAGGGCATCCGCCCCTCGCACATCAAGGAACGCATCCGTGCGCTGGGCCCCACCGTGCGGCCCGACCTGACTCTGAAACCCGCCGACCCGACGGCCGGCAACTGGGTGATCTGATATGTACAAGTACGACCAATACGACCAGCAGATGGTCGACACCCGCGTCGAGGAATTCCGCGACCAGACCCGCCGCCGCCTGTCTGGCGAGCTGCCCGAGGAGAAGTTCCGCCCGCTGCGGCTGATGAACGGCCTCTATCTGCAGCTGCATGCCTATATGCTGCGCGTCGCCGTGCCCTATGGCACCTTGTCGGGCGCGCAGATGCATGCGCTGGCCGACATCGCGGAGAAATACGACCGCGGCTATGGCCATTTCACCACGCGCCAGAACATCCAGTACAACTGGATCAAGCTGGAGGACGCTCCCGAGATCCTGGCCGATCTGGCCAAGGTCGAGATGCATGCCATCCAGACCAGCGGCAATTGCATCCGCAACATCAGCTCCGACCATTTCGCAGGCGCCGCGGCGGACGAGCTGATCGACCCGCGCCCCTATGCCGAATTGATGCGCCAGTGGTCGAGCTTCCATCCGGAGTTCAGCTATCTGCCGCGCAAGTTCAAGATCGCGGCGATCGCCAGCGATACCGACCGTGCGGCGATGCGCCTGCACGACATCGGCATCCAGATCGTTCGGAACGATTCCGGCGAGATCGGCGCGGCGTTCTATGTCGGCGGCGGCATGGGCCGCACCCCGATGATCGCGCCCTGCATCAATGCCTTCGTGCCGCTCGACCGGCTGATCACCTATGCCGAGGCGTGCCTGCGCGTCTACAACCGCTATGGCCGGCGCGACAACAAGTACAAGGCGCGGATCAAGATCCTGGTCCACGAGCTTGGCGCGGAGGAATATACCCGCCAGGTCGAGGAAGAATACGCGCATATGCTGGAACAGGGCGTCGAACCGCCCTTCGCCGAATTGGAGCGCATCAAGACCTATTTCGCGGACCCCGCGTTCGAGAGCGGTCTTTCGTCGGACATCGATCGCGGCGATCCCGATTTCGCGCTGTGGGTCGACCGCAACACGCATCAGCACAAGGCCGACGGCTATGTCAGCGCGGTGATTTCGCTGAAGCCCGTCGGCGGCATCCCCGGCGATGCGTCGGTGGAACAGATGCACCTGATGGCCGATCTTGCGACCGAGTTCAGCTTTGACGAATGCCGCGTGATGCACACGCAGAACATCGTTCTGCCGCATGTCAAGGTCGCCGACCTTCCGGCACTGTTCGCGCGGCTGGACGCGGCGGGGCTGTCGACGCCCAACCTCGACCAGATCGACGACATCATCGCGTGCCCCGGCCTCGACTATTGCAGCCTTGCCAATGCGCGCTCGATCCCGGTCGCGCAGAAGATCTCCGAGCGTTTTGCCGCCAATGGCAAGGGTAAGGAACTGGGCCAGCTGAAGCTGAAGATCTCGGGTTGCATCAATGCCTGCGGGCATCACCATGCGGGCCATATCGGCATCCTGGGCGTCGACCGCAAAGGGACCGAGAATTACCAGCTGCTGCTGGGCGGTTCGGAAGCAGAGGATACGTCGCTCGCCAAGATCACCGGGCCCGGTTTCGACGAGGACGGCATCGTCGCTGCGGTCGAGACCGTCACCGACGTCTATCTGGCGCAGCGCAGCGATGGCGAGCGGTTCCTCGATACCTATCGCCGGATCGGCATGGCTCCTTTCAAGGAGGCTCTTTATGACTGACGCGACTTTTACCGAACTGGTCCGGCTGCGCGATGACGCGACCAGCGAAGCCCCTGCCGTGACCGTCGATTCCTTTGCCGAGCAGTCCAATGCAGGCGCGGTCCGTATCGAGCCGGGCGACGACACGCGCCAGTTGCTGCCCCACCTGGGACATGTGACGCGGGTCGAGATCAACTTTCCCAGCTTCACCGATGGCCGGGGCTATTCGGCGGCGCAGATCCTGCGCGAAGCTGGCTATACCGGCGAGATCCGGGCCGTGGGCGATGTCGCGGTCGATCAGCTGGCCTATATGCGCCGCTGCGGGTTCGACGCGTTCCAGCCCGACAAGCCGATGAACGAAGCAGATGTCGAGGCCGCCTTCGCGCGCTGGGACGATGTCTATCAAAAGACGACCGATGGCCGTGTCCCGATCTGGGGCCTGCGCCATGGGCTGAACGATGATGCCGGTGCCGATGGCTGAGGCTGCACGTTCGATAGATCGCATCGACACCGGTCCGCGCTTCACGCACGCCGATGCCGCCGCACTCAACGCGCGCTATGCCGAGGCGAGCGCCGAGGACATCCTGCGCGCGGTGCTGGTGGACGGCGTGGCGGGCAAGGTCGCGCTGGTGTCCAGCTTTGGCGCTGAGAGCGCGGTGCTGCTGCATCTCGCCTCGCGCATCGACCCGGGGGCCCCGGTGCTGTTCCTGGAAACCGGCAAGCATTTCCCCGAGACGCTGGAGTATCGCGATACGCTGATCGGCACGCTGGGACTGACCGGCGTGGTCAATCTGCGCCCCGATCCCGCCGCGCTGGCGGCCAAGGACGAAAGCGGGCTGCGCTGGTCATACGACCCCGATGGCTGCTGCGAAATTCGCAAGGTCGTGCCGCTGGCCAGGGCTTTGGCCGAATTCGACGCCTCGATCAGCGGTCGCAAGGCATTCCAGTCGGCGACCCGCGCTGAACTGCCGGTGTTCGAGATCGACGAAAGCGACACCGCCGGACGGCTGAAGGTCAATCCGCTGATCGGCTGGTCGGTGGCGGATTTGCAGGCCCATCTCGACAAGCATGATTTGCCGCGCCATCCGCTGGTGGAACAGGGCTATCCCTCGATCGGATGCATGCCCTGCACCAGCAAGGTGGCCGAGGGCGAGGATCCGCGTTCGGGCCGCTGGAGGGGCTGGGACAAGACCGAATGCGGCATCCATTCGGCCACGGGTGCCGGCGACAGCAGCAACCTGCCGCCCGATTACGAACCGGTCTTCTAGGGGGCTAAAGCCACCCTGCCGCGCGGTACCATTCGGCCGTCTGGCGCAGTCCTTCGGGCGTGGGAATCTGCGCCTGCCACAGGCTTGCGGGCGGCTGGCGGTCCGCGTGGGCGGTCCAGTCCGGATGGCACATATAGCGGGCACGGTCGGGCGTCAGTTTGGCCTTTGCGCCGCGAAAGCCGCGGTCGATGCTGGCGGCCAGTCCGACCAGCCTGCGGGGCATGTGGATCGGCACGATCCTGCGGCCGACGGCGGCACCGATCATGCGGGCCATTTCCGCATGCGTCCAGCCGTTCGGGTGGCCGTCGTCGGCTTCGTAGATCGCTCCCTCCGCTTTGCCTCCGACCGCCAGCGCCAGCAGCAGGCGGGCCAGGTCGGCGACATGGATCATCGATGCGCGGCCGCGCGGGGGCAGCGGCACGACGCCGCTTCTGGCCGCGCGGAACAGCTCGAACATCTCGGTATCGCGCGGGCCATAGATCGCGGGCGGACGCACCATGACGCAGCCCCGCGCCTCCGCCGCCTCGGCCTCTGCGCCCGCTTTCGACCAGCCATAGTCGGACAGTCCGGGCTCGCGCGCAGCCAGTGACGAGACATGCACGAAGCGCGGCACATCGGCCTTAAGGGCGGCTGCGACCACCGCGCGCGTGCCGGCGATATTGCCTGCCTCGAACGCGGCCCGGTCGGGCACATTCACCACGCCCGCGACATGGATCGCCGCGTCGCAGCCATCGGCCAGGCGCAGCAGCGCCGCATGATCGGCCAGATCGCCGCGCACCCATGTCACGCCGGTGCGCGCATCCTGGTCGCGGCGGGTCAGAGCGCGTAATTCATGCCCCTCCTCCAGCGCATGATCCATCAGCGTCGAGCCGACGAACCCGGTCGCGCCGGTCAGGGCTATCCTCATCGCAGCATGACGAGCTGGTCGCGGTGCACCACGGCCGAGCGGGGGGTATAGCCCAGCACCTTCTCCTGCTCGTCGGTGTGGAGGCCGACCAGCGCCGCGCATTCGGGCGCGTCATATTCGGCCAGCCCCTTGGCCAGCCATTCGCCGTCCGGCCCCTCGATCCGCACGGGATCGCCGCGTACGAAGCCGCCATCCACCCGCGTGATGCCCTTGGCGAGCAGGCTGTTGCCGTCACGCAGCGCGTTCACCGCGCCCTCGTCGATGACCAGCGTGCCCTTCATGCGCAGGCGGCCGCCGATCCAGGCCTTGCGCGCGGTGTCGTGCCGCCGGGCCAGGAACAGCGTGCCGATGCCGTCGTCGCCGTGCAGGCCGATGGCACGGGCGATCGGCTGGTCGTATTTGCCATTGGCGATCACCAGCGCGATGCCGGCGCGCTCGGCGATTTCCACTGCGTTCACCTTGGTCCGCATGCCGCCCGATCCGATGCCCGAATCCGAATCGCCCGTCGCCATGGCGCGCACCTCGTCGTCCACGCCCCAGACCATCGGGATGCGCGACGCGCCGGGTTCGGACGGGTGCTTGTCGTAAAGCCCGTCGATGTCGGACAGCAGGATGACCGCGTTCGCCTTGGCCGCCTGCGCGACGCGCGCGGCCAGCCGGTCGTTGTCGCCGAACCGGATTTCATGAGTCGCGACGGTATCATTCTCGTTCACCACGGGCACCGCGCCGGTTTCCAGCAGGCGGTGCAGCGTGGCCGACGCATTGAGATAGCGGCGGCGGCCTTCCAGGTCCTCCAGCGTGATCAGCACCTGCGCGGCGGTCAGCTCGTGATTGCCCAGCAATTCAGCCCACAGGCTCGACAGGGCGATCTGGCCGACCGCGGCGCTGGCCTGCGCGTCGGCAAGGCTGCCGCGCCCGCCCTTTTCCAGCCCCAGGATCGCCGCGCCCAGCGCGATCGCGCCCGACGAGACGATGATCACTTCCTGCCCGCGGTCGCGCGCCTGCGCGATTTCGTTGGCGAGGCCGGTCAGCCATTTGCGGCGGGGCTTTCCGTCCTTGCCCACCAGCAGCGCCGATCCGACCTTGACCACCAGCCTGCCGCAAGCCTCCGGCGATTGAAGGTCGGTCAGATGGGCGATCATGGCGTCAGGTTTCTGCATGGGAAAGCAGTTAGGAACTCAAGCGCCGCAAGGAAAGGGTAGATTTGACCCAGTGTTCAACAGGCCAGTGTTCAACAGGCCAGTGTTCAACAGGAGGATCGCGGCAGGGGCCCGGTCAGATGGGCGACCAGTTGGTTTCGCCCTCTTCGCCGCCATCCGCATCTTCCTCGCGCTCCACGCCCTTGGTCTCGGTGCTCGTGGCGGCGGGAAGATAGGCAAGCACTGCGTCGAGCAGTTCCTCGACGCCCTGCCCGGTCGCGCCCGACAGGGCGAAAACCTTTTCCGCGCCTGCCTCGCGCAGTTCCTGTGCGAAGGCATCGGCCAGTTCCTGGTCGGCCAGGTCCAGCTTGTTCAGCGCGACAAGGCGCGGCTTGTCCTCCAGCCCCGCGCCATAGGCGGCGAGTTCTTCCTCGATCACCTGCAGCGCCTCGGCCGGGTCCTGACCGGGGCCGCTGCCCGAAATGTCGATCAGGTGGATCAGCACGCGGCAACGCTCGATATGGCCCAGGAAGCGGTCGCCGATGCCGGCGCCCTCGGCCGCACCCTCGATCAGGCCGGGGATGTCGGCCAGCACGAATTCGCGGGCCTTGTGGCGCACCACGCCCAGCTTGGGCACCAGGGTCGTGAATGCGTAATCGCCGACCTTGGCGCGAGTGTTCGACACCTGGTTGATGAAGGTCGACTTGCCCGCATTGGGCAGCCCGACCAGCCCCGCATCGGCCAGCAGCTTAAGCCGCAGCCATACCCACATCTCCTGCGCGGGTTCGCCCGGCTGGTGCTGGCGCGGCGCGCGATTGGTGCTGGTCTTGTAACTGGCGTTGCCACGTCCGCCCAGCCCGCCTTCGAGCAAAGTGATGCGCTGCCCGACCTCGGTAAAGTCGGCGATCACGTCCTCCTTGTCCTCGGACAGGATCTGCGTTCCGACCGGCACCTGGATCACCAGCGGCTGGGCCGAGGCGCCGGTGCGGTCCTTGCCCATGCCGTGGCCGCCGCGCGGCGCCTTGAAATGCTGCGAGTAGCGAAAGTCGATCAGCGTGTTGAGCCCCGCCACCGCTTCCAGCACGACATCGCCGCCGCGGCCGCCATTGCCGCCGTCGGGGCCGCCATATTCGACATATTTCTCACGCCGGAAGCTGACCGCACCGGGCCCGCCCGCGCCGGAGCGCACGTAGATCTTGGCCTGGTCGAGAAAATGCATGACTTGGTCAATCCGGTGGCGGCAGCGGTGCGGCAGATAGCGGCATCGGGGCCAGAAAACAGCGTAACGCCTCGCTATCCGATTCGGCGCCGGGCTTGCAAGCTGGCGCTGGCGGGCGGAGCCGCCGCCAGCAGCCAGCTTCTGCCGGCGACCCGTTCGGTGCAGAAAAGGCGGGTGGGTGAATGGTGGAGCCGAGCGGGATCGAACCGCTGACCTCGTCATTGCGAACGACGCGCTCTCCCAACTGAGCTACGGCCCCGTTCCATTCGCTGCTACACCTGCCAAAGGCCGATGTGCAAGAGCGCGCCTGTTACCGAAAGGCGCGCTCTTGTCAAAGTCAAAATTTGCCTCGCGTGCCGCAATCAGCTTTCGGTATTGCCGTTCGCGGTATCGGCGGTGGCCGAAGGCACGATGGTCGCGTCGGGCGCGGGCGGCAACGGCGCGTTCGCGTCGACGGCGGCATTGGGATCGACTTGGGCGTTTGGATCGACCGGAGCGGGCACCATCCAGCGGTGGCGATAGGGTTCGCCATAGGTCGCGAGATATTCGGAGTCCCACGCCTGCGCTTCGGCCCGATAGGCTTCGTATTCGTCGAAATATCCCAGGAACACGAGTTCCAGCTTGGGCAGTTCGACCTGCGCCGCTTCGTCGAGGTCGCCCTTGGGCACATCGGCCAGCGCCAGGCTGGTTTCCCGCACGGCGGCGCAGAAGCGCGGCAAGGCAGGCGGCAGCGAGAAGTAATTGTAGACCTGCGTCATGTACTGGTCGCGCGCGCGCTTGTAGTCGCTGCCGCCGAACCGGTCGCGAAACTGTTCGTCCACCTTCTTGTTGGTGCTGGTCAGCTCGCGCGAATGGGTCTTGAGGAATTCGCCGTAGCGCTCTGCCATCTGCGCATCTTCGGGCGCGTCGCAGTTCAGCGCCGCGACGTTATAGGCCGAGCGCAGGTTCCAGACAGACTGTTCGGGCGTGAGGCCGGTGTTGATGGTCTGGCGGATGCCAAGCTCGTTCCGGCCGGGCACGGCCAGATTGTCCTGCGCATAGCCGGGTGCGATCGGGCGGGCGCGAAACGCCTCTTGCACCGGGGGCGGCGGCGGAGCGACCGGCGGCGGCGGCGGGGGGCCGCACGATGCAAGGGTTGCGGCGGCCGCCACGGTCGTAATGCGAATGAGAGGCTTGCTTCCCGACACGGATGTTTCCTGTTCTTTCGTCTGGCGAGTTGATGGCTGCCATCGCGTTATAGCAGAGCGCAGCTTGCGCCCGGGTGAAGCGGAGAACATGCGCTTTTGCCGGGCGGGCTGCACCCGGATTATCCCGCCCATCCACAAGGAAAACGCCCGACCGGGACTTCTGTCCGATCGGGCGTTCCCTTTCACCTGTTCTCCTGGAGGAGCCATCGGCTCCGCCTGTCAGATCACTCGCGCTGGCCCATGAAGGCGAGCAGGAACTGGAACATGTTGATGAAGTCGAGGTAGAGCGACAGAGCGCCCAGCACCACGGCCTTGCCCATGAATTCCGTTCCGGCGAGCTGGTAGTACTGCATCTTCAGACGCTGCGTATCGTAAGCCGTCAGGCCCGCGAAGATCAGCACGCCCAGGAAGCTTACCGCCCACATCAGCGCGGTCGACTGCACGAAGATATTGATGACCGAGGCGATGATCAGGCCGATCACGCCCATGATGAGGAAGCTGCCCATGCCGGACAGGTCCTTCTTCGTGGTATAGCCGAACAGCGACAGGCCAGCGAAAGCACCCGCGGTCGCAAAGAAGGTCGCCGCAATCGACCCGCCCGTATAGACGAGGAAGATGGTCGACAGGCTCATGCCCATCAGGATCGCGAAACCCCAGAACAGCATCTGCAGCGTTCCGGTCGAGAAACGGTTCGCACCGAAGCTCATCGCGAACACGATGGCAAGCGGCGAGAGCATCACCAGCCACATCAGCGGCGAACCGACCATCGCGACTGTCATGCCAGAGCTGGCCATCAGCAGGGCGACGACGCCCGACAGCAGCACGGCCGAAGCCATGTAATTGTAGATCGAGAGCATGTATTTGCGCAGACCGGCATCATATCCGGTGCGCGGCACGCTTGCGCCGAGGCCCGTGGACGCGCCGAAGCCGGCGCGCGTCTGCGGACGCGTGGGCTGGGGGTCGTTCCAGTTTGCCATAGCTTTGTTCTTCTCCTCAGTCGCTTCTCCGGGGCGGGAAGCGATCTCTTCGTAATATCGGCGCAGGCGCACTTGTTTTCAAGGAAAACCGGGGCCCGGCAATATTCTGTAACAAATCTGTCCGGCAAAGCCCGGCGCGATCGCCAGTCTACGCTTCTCCCGCGGCATCCACCAGCGCATTCGCCAGGGCTTCGGCGGCGTCGCGGTCGCCCCACAGCACGAACTGGAACGCGGGATAGAAGCGGTCGCATTCGTCCACCGCCTGCTCGACCGCCATCTGTGCCTGGCTGAGCGAGAGCAGCCCGTCGTCGCCCAGCATCAGCCCGTGGCGATAGAGAAGCAGCGAACCGGCGGACCACAGGTCGAAATGGCCCAGCCACAATTGCTCGTTCACCAGGCTCATCAATTCGAACATGCGGACGCGCTTGTCGTCGGGCACGCGCACCTCGGGCAGGCAGAGGAGCTGCAGCACGTTATCCTCGCGCCGCCAGATCGCGCGCAGCTGGTATTTCGCCCAGGCCCCCTGCACCTCGCCGCCGATCTCGTCCTCACCGGTCACCTCGTAAGGCCAACCGCGCGCCTCGAATAACGAGACAAGCATGTCGACCGGCGCCGCGTCTTCGTGGCGGTGTTCGGCCTGGCTTTCACTCATCATGCAGCGGTTCTCTCTCCGTGGCGCGGACCCCCATGACCCGCCATTGCGCTCAGGTGGACCAGCCGTGGCCGCCTTTACAATGGCTTAACTTATCGCCTCGGTGCATAACGCGATACTGTTGTTCACCGCATGTGGATAAGGATTTGCTGGCCCGTCGCGCGGGGGCGAAATATTGCTGCGCCAAGTCAGTCACCGTCGTCCGGCTGGTCGTCGCTGCCGAAGGGCCGGCCAGCGGGAACGAGCCGGTCTCCGCCCCCTATCTCGCTGAAATCCGAAGGAAAAATCCCCAGATGCGCAGCCGCGATCTGCTGCCCCGGCGCCAGCCGCGGGACCGAACGCATATAGGGCGCAAGATTATCCGCCAGCTGTTGGGGCAGCACGGCATAGAGCAGCGCGACCGCCTCTCCGGCACGTCCCGAGACTGCCAGCATGAAGGCGCGGATGCGCCATGCGGCGGCATCGTCGGCCTGCAGCAAGGGGTGCAGCATGCGCTCGGCCGCGTCGCGCTGACCGGCGACGGCCAGGCTGAAGGCGTGGCGGCGCGTCACTTCCGGATCGGGGGCCAGGCGGTTGGCGATGGCATAATAATATTGCGCGCTGGCCTGGTCGCCGAGAAGATCGTGGGCAAGGCCCCTGTCCGCCGCGAACTCCACCGCGCGGCCGCCCAGGCGCTCGGCTTCTGCAAACAGGGGCAGCGCCATGCGCGGCTGGCCGAGCCGCACCATCACGCTGCCGCGCGTGGCCTTCACAAAGGGATCGCCGGGCATCGCAACCTCGGCGCGGTTCAGGAAACCGAGCGCCACCTCGTACTCGCCAAGGCGCATTGCCGCTTCGGCCCCGTCGCGCATCGCCTGCGTGTCGGTGGCGTTGCCCACCAGCCTTGCAGTGGCCTCGTCCATGATGCGCTGGTCCGCTGCCGGATTGCTGATGGCGATGCTGCGCCCCTGCGCGCTGGCTGGCGGGGCGGCGATGGTGCAAGCCAATATAGGCCCAACCAATACACCAAGGGCGGCGAGCAAGCCCGCCGCCCTCAAACGCTTCAGCCCTTTCGGGCGATCGTCAGCGCCGGTTGTTGTTGCGACCGAGGAAGCGAGGGATATTGAGGTCCGTCGCATCGTCGTCCTCACGGTCCTCCGCAGGCGCATCCTCGCGATTGCGGGACAGGTTGGCCATGCGTTCGAACAGCGTGCTGCCGCCGACCGATACCGCCGCCTGGCCCGAGGCCGGGCGCCAGCCGCGCGACGATTCGGTGCGCGAAGACGCATCCATCGGTCCGGAATCGCGCGCACCGTCGCGGGATTCTGCGCGGGCAGGCTCGGCGGCAGCGGGACGGGGCTCTTCCTCGAACCCGTCGCCCAGCAGCAATTCGCCGTCGTCCTCGCCCTCAGCCATGTCGAGGCCGAGATCCAGCGGCTCTTCCGAACCGGCGGACGCGAAGCCGCCTTCATCGCCAAGGTGGCGCTGCGTGCGGTCGTCGGCGGGATCGGCCAGCTTCATCGCCGGCTCGGCCGCGCGAGCCGGTGCCGGGGCCGGGGCGGCAGGCGCCGCGCCGGGGCGCATCGGCGCGCGGCCCGATCCCAGCGAGAACGGGCGCGACTGCGCGGAGGGCTGCTCGGCATCCTGGTCGATGCCGGTGGCCACGACCGACACGCGGATCTTGCCTTCCAGCTCGGGATTGAAGGCCGAACCCCAGATGATATTCGCATCGGGATCGACGAGGTCGCGGATATGGTTCGCCGCCTCGTCCACTTCCATCAGGCGCATGTCCTCGCCGCCGATGATCGAGATGATGACGCCCTTGGCGCCGGTCATCGACACGCCGTCGAGCAGCGGGTTGGCGATCGCCTTCTCCGCCGCCTCGAGCGCACGGTTCTCGCCGTCCGCCTCGCCGGTGCCCATCATCGCCTTGCCCATCTCGCCCATGACCGAACGCACGTCGGCGAAGTCGAGGTTGATGAGGCCCGGCATGACCATCAGGTCGGTGATCGAGCGCACGCCCTGCTGCAGCACCTCGTCGGCAAGCTGGAACGCTTCCTTGAAGGTGGTGTCGGGACGCGCGACCAGGAAGAGGTTCTGGTTGGGGATGACGATCAGCGTATCGACGTGCTTCTGCAGCTCCTCGATACCCGCGTCGGCCGAACGCATGCGGCGCGTGCCTTCGAACATGAAGGGCTTGGTCACCACACCAACGGTCAGCACGCCCTTTTCGCGCGCCGCCTTGGCGATCACGGGCGCGGCGCCCGTGCCGGTGCCGCCGCCCATGCCGGCCGCGATGAAGCACATGTGCACGCCGTCCAGCATGCGGTCGATCTCGTGCAGCGTCTCCTCTGCCGCGGCGCGCCCGACCTCGGGCCGCGACCCTGCGCCCAGGCCCTGCGTGATTTCGGGGCCCAGCTGGATGCGATCCTCGCACACCGCGGTGTTCAGCGCCTGCGCGTCGGTGTTGGCGACGATGAAGTCCACACCTTCGATCTGCGCCTGGATCATGTTGGCGATGGCGTTGCCGCCCGCACCGCCGACGCCGATGACGGTAATGCGCGGACGCAGTTCCTCAACCGCAGGCGGACCGATATTAATGCTCATTAAGGTCTCCGCAAACTCGCTGTCGGCCCCTGGCGGTCCATCGCCGGATCCTGTGATACCGACCCACCGCGACGCCCCGTTACAGCCCCGTTACTTGTGCATGATAGTGGCATGAATCGAATCGCCACCGCAAAGGCTTTCGGCAGATTTCCACATCGCTGTTGGACCAGTCCCCTAAAGCCGTTCACCCTAGCCATTGGGGGTAGTCTTCCCAGCGATGTCAGCGAAGGCTGCCGATCGTCATGAATGCGAGCGCCATAAGCAGCCCGGCGAGCCGGTTGGAACGGAAACGAGCCAGCGCGTTCATCCCGTCCGCCGGGTCGAGCGTGATCGTCTGCCAGCCCAGATGAAGCGCCACCGGCAGCAGGGCCAGCAGCGCCACCCAGTCGGGCCGGATCAGCCAGATCGCCGCGCCCCAGCCCAGCAGCGCGAGGGCGTATAGCGCCGCCACGCCCGGCACGATCCGGCCTTTCAGCGCCAGCGCGCTGGACCGCACGCCGACCAGCGCGTCATCCTCCATGTCCTGAACCGCATAGATCGTGTCGTAGCCGATGACCCAGAAGATGCACCCGGCATAAAGCGCGGCCAGCGCCGCCGGCGATCCGCCCCCCGCCTCGACCCAGCCGACCAGGGCGCCCCAGCTGAACACCAGGCCCAGCCATGCCTGCGGCCACCAGGTGATGCGCTTCATCAGCGGGTAGAGCGCGACGGGCAGCAGGCTGGCCAGCGCGACGAGCTGCGCCTGCCAGCGCAATTGCAACAGCACGATAAGCCCGACGAGGCACAAAGCCAGCAGCCAGGCCCAGGCCTTCTTCAGCGACACCTGCCCGCTCGCTAGCGGGCGGCTGGCGGTGCGCGCCACCTGCCGGTCGAGATCGCGGTCGAGGATGTCGTTGTATACGCAGCCTGCCCCGCGCATTACGATCGCACCCAGCAGCAGCCACAGCGCCATGTCCCAGCGCGCTGCGCCGCCCGCCGCCCACAGGCCCGCGACGCAGGGCCAGAACAGCAGCCACCAGCCGATCGGCCGGTCGAACCGCGCCAGCAGCGCATAGGGACGGGCGCGCGCCGGCATCAGCGCTACCAGCCCGCGGTGCTGGGTGTCGGGGGTCACGGCATGAGAGGCGGTTTCAATCATCGCGCCATGCTTTAAAGGGAGGACCGATCGGGCGGCAAGGGAGCATCACGGACCGATGAGCCAAATCGACGACATCGGCGAATTCAACCGGCAGGGCTGGAACGTCAAGTCCGACGGGGGCGACCGATGGTCGATTCCGGTGGACGCTGCCGCCATCGCCGCCGCGCGCAGGGGCGAATGGAGCGTGGTGCTTAACCCATCGCGTCCGGTGCCGCGCGGCTGGTTCGGCGATATTGCGGGCATCGACCTGCTGGGCCTGGCTTCGGCAGGGGGGCAGCAATGCCCGGTCTTCGCCGCGGCCGGTGCGCATGTCACCAGCTTCGATGCCAGCGACGCGCAGCTTGCCCGCGACCGCGAGGTGGCGGAGCGCGAAGGGCTGGGCATCCGCACCGAGCGCGGGCTGATGCATGATCTGTCGGTGTTCGGTGACGACAGCTTCGACATGATCTTCCACCCATGCTCGAACAGTTTCGCGCCCGACGTACTGCCCGTATGGCGCGAATGCGCGCGCGTGCTGCGTCCGAGCGGCGTGCTGCTGGCGGGGTTCACCAATCCGGCGCGCTTCCTGTTCGACGAGGCCAGCGTCGAGCGCGGAGAACCCGTGGCACGCCACCGCATCCCTTACAGCGATCTCGACCTGCCCGATGCGGAGCGAGAGGCCTTGCTGGCGCAGGATCCGGTGCTGTGCTTTGGCCACACGCTGACCGACCAGATCGGCGGACAGCTTGCGGCGGGCTTCATGCTGACCCATCTGTTCGAGGATGACTTCGAACAGCGCGACGCGGTGGGGCGGCTGATGGACTGCTATATCGCCACGCGCGCGATCCTGGCGGGTTGAGCGCGATGGCAGCAACCCCCGCCTGGCCGCCCAAGAGTGCCCCTCGCCTGTTCGTGGACGCGCCCCTGTCGCAGGGCATGACGTACGAGATCGACGGACAGCAGGCGCATTACCTGTCGCGCGTCATGCGGGTGAAGCCGGGCGATGCGGTAATCCTGTGCGACGATGAAACCGGCGAATGGGCCGCCCGCGTGACCGAGTCGGGCAAGCGCAGCGTGACGGTCGAGATCGCCGATCATCTCCGGCCGCGCGAAAGCGTGCCGCCGCTGACCCTGTGCGCCGCGCTGCTGAAGAAGCCGCGTTTCGACCTGGTGCTGGAAAAGGCCACCGAGCTGGGCGTGGCGCGCATCCGGCCCATCGTCACCCGCCGCTGCGTTGCCGATGCGCTGAACATGGACCGCGCGCGCCAGATCGTCACCGAAGCGGCCGAGCAATGCGCGCGCACCGCCCTTCCCGCCATCGATCAGCCGGTGACGCTGGACGCGATGCTGAGGGACTGGGACGGCGCCGCGCTGCTCTTCGCCGACGAATCGCGAAGCGCCCCGCCCGCCGCGCAGGCATTTGCGAAAGCGCCGCCCCCCGCCGCCCTGCTGATCGGGCCCGAGGGCGGCTTCGACGATGCGGAGCGCGAGGCCATCCGCGCGCATCCAGCCGCCATTCCGGTGGCGCTCGGCCCGCGCATCCTGCGCGGCGAGACGGCGGCGATCGCGGCGATGGCTTTGTGGATGGGGATCGCGGGCGACTGGCGGTAAGCGCGGCAAGCCGAAAAATCACGCTTCCCCAATTGCGCGAACCCGCCTAACGCCCCGCGCCATGAGCACGCGCAAGGAATCCGGGGCCGACGAGCCCGTCATCGAAAGCCGCGACCAGCTTCTGATCCCCATGCAAGAGGGCGAGAAGCCGCGCGAGCAATGGCGCATCGGCACCGAGCACGAGAAGTTCGTCTTCCGCACCCAGGACCACCGCGCGCCCAGCTATGACGAGGCCGGCGGCATCCGCGACATCCTGCTGGCGCTGGAGAAGTTCGGCTGGACCCCCGTCATCGAGGGCGGGAACATCATCGCCATGGCGGGAGAGGACGGCACCGTCAGCCTTGAGCCCGCGGGACAGCTTGAACTGTCGGGCGCGCCGCTGGTCAGCCTGCACCAGACCTGCGCCGAGACTGGTCGCCACCTGACGCAGGTGAAAGAGGTGGGCGAGAAGCTGGGCATCGGCTTCCTGGGCCTGGGCATGTGGCCCGACAAGGCGCGCGCCGACCTGCCGGTAATGCCCAAGGGCCGCTACAGGATCATGATGGAGCACATGCCGCGTGTCGGCACCATGGGGCTCGACATGATGCTGCGTACCTGCACCATCCAAGTCAATCTGGACTATTCCTCCGAAGCCGACATGGTGAAGAAGTTCCGCGTCGGGCTGGCGCTGCAGCCATTGGCGACCGCGCTGTTCGCCAATTCGCCCTTTACCGAGGGGAAGCCCAACGGCTTCCTGTCGTACCGCAGCCACATCTGGTCGGATACCGATCCGGCGCGCACCGGCATGCTGCCCTTCGTGTTCGAGGATGGCTTCGGATACGAACGCTGGGCGGACTACATGCTCGACGTGCCGATGTATTTCGTCTTCCGCGACGGGAAATACATCGACGCGGCGGGGCAGAGTTTCCGCGATTTCCTGAAGGGCGAACTGCCCGCCCTGCCCGGTGAGAAGCCGACCATGGCGGACTGGACCGACCACATGTCGACCGCCTTCCCCGAAGTGCGGCTGAAGAGCTTCCTGGAAATGCGCGGCGCCGATGGCGGGCCCTGGAGCCGGATCTGCGCGCTGCCCGCGTTCTGGGTCGGGCTGCTATACGACCAGGGCGCGCTGGATGCGGCCTGGGACCTGGTCAAGGACTGGACGATGGAAGAGCGCGAGGCGCTGCGCAATGCGGTGCCCCGGCTGGCGCTGGATGCGCCCATCCCCGGCGGCGGCGTGCTGGCCGATATTGCGCCCGCAGTGCTGAAGATCGCGCGCGCCGGCCTTGCCGCGCGCGGGCAGCTCAATTCGGCGGGCGACAACGAGACCGGCTTCCTGTCGCCGCTGGACGAGATCGCCAAGCGCCGCAGGGTGCCGGCACAGGACCTGCTCGACCATTATCACGGCGACTGGAACGGATCGGTCGAGCCGATCTATAAAGACAGCCTTTAACGGGGCGGCCGGGGCCGATCAGCGAAACGCGCTGATCGTCCCGCCGTCGTCCAGGACGTAAAGAGTGTTGTTGGCCACGATCGGGTTCAGCGACACTCCGTCCTTCAGTTCCGCGATCTGCGTCTGCGAACCGTCGGCAGCGTCGACCGCCACCAGCGCGCCACGCGTGCTGGCGACATAGAGCTTGCCGCCGGCCAGTGCGGGGCCGGACCAGAAGATCTCGCCTTCCTTGTCCTTTTCGTCCTTCCAGTGCGGCAGTTCGCTGATCCAGCGCACCTTGCCCGTGGCGCGCGCGATCGCCAGCAGGCGTGCGTCGTCGGTCAGCACGAAGATCCAGTCGCCCGCCACCGCGGGGGTCGAGATGCCCGCCAGCGACAGGTCCCAGATGCGCCGGCCCGACAGCAGTTCATACGCCGCCATGCGTCCGCCCTGCCCCAGCGCATAGACGCGCCCGCCATCGATGATCGGGTCGGCGTCGACATCGGTCAGCGACCCGACCGAGGTGGAGATATTGGTGCGCGCCAGTGCATCGCCCCACAATTCGGTGCCGTTCTCATAGCGATAGGCGATCAGCTCGCCGCTGGAATAGCCCGCGATCACCGTGCCCGCGCCCGCTGCCGGAGCCGCCACGCCGAACACGCCCGACAGCCCGCTCGATCCTGCGCGGTTCCACTCGATGTCGCCGGTGGCGGCGTCGAGCGCGAAGATCTGGTTGTCCTGCGTCATCACGAAGACATTGCCGAACGCCAGCGTCGGCGCGCCGCGCAGCGGGCCGGAGGGCTGGACCTTCCAGATTTCATCGCCGCTGTCGGCATCGAGAGCGGCGACCTGGCCGGTTCCGGTCGTCACATAGATCCTGCCCGCTTCATAGCTGACGCCGCCGCCGAATACCGAGCTGGAGCCGTCGCCGCTGATCCGCAGCGACTTCTGCCACACCGTCGCGCCGGATGCCGCGTCGACGGCCCAGACCTTGCCCTCGGTATCGAAGACGAACAGCTTTCCGCCGCCGACGACCGGCGCGGCGGCCAGGCGCCGCTGCTGGCTGGCCCCGGCGATGCTGGTGGTCCAGGCGCGCGTCGGATTGGCGGCAAGCGCCGGATGGCCATAGCTCTTGGACGCCGATCCGCCCGCCTGCGCCCATTCGCTATCCGCCGTCGGGGCGGGCAGAACAACCGGCACGCTGGCCAGCGAGGGATCGACCTCGGTCGTATTCTCGATCCGCGACAGGATCGGTTCGCGCTTGCCGACTGTGGGGGTCGTTTCCGGGCCATCGCCCTTGAACACGCCACATGCGCCAAGGCTTGCTGCCAGCGCCGCGACCAGCGTGATCCTTGCCACGCCTGCGGTAAGGCCTTTGCCAAACGGGTACATCATTGTTCCGAAACTCTCCAAAAACTCTGTCTTGCCGACCGTCGCTCTATTGCGGTGCGGCGCCGCCCGAGGCGATCTGGTCCACGATGGCCTGCGCGTCGTCGACGGCATCGGTGCCGAACAGGCCGGCAAGCTGCCGGGCCCGCGCGCGCACCGTCTCGGGCTGCTCCTCGTCCCGCGCGATTTCGGCGAACAGCGGGCCGGCCAGATCGGCCTTCCCCTGCTCGACATAGGCAAGGCCGACCATTTCGCCCGCGCTACCGAACCAGGGGTTGCCCGGCACTGCCAGCGGCTTCAGCCGGTCGATCACCTGCTGGGGGTCCATTTCGTCATAATTCACCGACACCGCACGGATCGCGGCCAGGTCGCGGAACGGCTGCGGGATGTCGTCGTCGTTGGCGACCGCGTCGAACAGCCTGATTGCTTCCTCGGCATTGCCCTCTTCCTGCGCGGCAGCGGCCGCCAGGAACTGCGCCGGGGCGCGATAGGCCGCGGGCGTATCCGCGCCCGTCAGGCCCGAGGCCTTTTCGGCCGCGGCCTGCAGATTGCCCGCTTCCAGCTGGTCGATCGCCAGCGTCAGCTCGACCGCATCGGCCTCGGCCTCGGTCGTGGTCTTGTGATGCCACCATGCCCACGCACCCAGCGCCGCCAGAAGCAGCACGATGGCGACGATCAGCAGCTTGCCCCACTTCCTCAGGAAGCCCGAGATCGTGTCCTGTCGAACCGCCTCGTCCACCTCGCGGCGAAAGACATCTTCCTGCGCGCGTTGGCGCAACTCGGCCTTTTCGATGGATTTGCTGGAATTTGCAGGGCTGAGCGCCACGTCTTTCGGCCTTTCGAATGTCTTTTCGGCTCCGGCCATCGCGTCCGGAATGGCGGGGTCTTACGGACCGTGCCGGGGCTTTTCAACGCCAAAGCGATTCGCGCCTGAACGCGCGCTGAAACAAGTCATCCGGATGGCGGCGCCGCGGGCCGAAAGGTCAGGGATAAAGCCGGTCGTCGCCGGTCATTTCCGCCAGCAGGGCGCGGTGATCGGCGGCGTCCGAATGCCTTGCGGCAAAGTCCGCCATCGACCGGGCCAGCCGCTTGCGCTGCACCTCGTCCCTTGCCAGCACGACCATCGCTTCGGCCATGGCGCCCAGATGACCGCTGGCATTGCCGAAGACATAATCGTGCTGCTCGGGCGGCAGAATGGCGGCGATCTCGCTTCCCGCGGCGATCATCGGCACCCCGGCAGGCGCGGCGAGGAAGGGCATGCGCGGCATTTCGGCGCCTTTCGGGGACGACGCGGGCGAAAGCAGCATGTCGAACAGCCCCGCCCTGTCCTCGGGCCCGGCGAGCCGCTGGCTGGTCAGCAGCCGGTCGGCCACTTCCATCTTCGCGCAGAGCGAGGCGATCTGGACCGTATCCTCCTTGCTGCCGAAGGCGACCAGCCGCCATTCGTCGCCAAGATCGCGCAGGCGGCGCAGGATCGGGTCGGCATCGGGCAGCAGATCGGCTGCGCGCACGCCGATCCATGCCTCGTCCCGGCGCTTCATAAGTCCCGGAATGGCATCGGGGCGCGGCGACTTGGGTGCGCGGCCGAACACCGGCAGCGCGATGCGCAGGCGCTTGCCGCCCACGTCCCAGTTCTTCGCGATCTCGTTCGCGGCGGCCGGGGTCGGCGCGATCACCACCTGCGTGCGCGCGAACCCCAGCCTGCGCTTGAAGCGCTTGACCGCGCCGCCCGCGAAGCCCTGCAGCGCATGGTGGTGATGGATCAGCGGCGGCAGCTTCAGCGCCTCGGAAAACAGGCTGTGCGCCATGGCGGCGGGGAAACCCGCCTCGCCATGCGTCATGATCATGTCATAGCCGCGCATCTTGCGCGCCATGCGGTTCAGCTTGCCCGGCCCCGCCCCCTGGTCGAGCAGCGGAAAGTCGGGCCGATACAGCTGCAGCCGCGAGGCGATGTCGTCGCTGGCGGCGGGGGCGTGATGCTCGATGAACTGGAACCTGCCGCCCGACAGCGCGCGGATCAAGTCGCCGCTCCACGGCGCGGCGACCGGGTCGAGCCCAAGGTGAAGGATCCGCAGCTTGCGGTAGACGGTAATCTTCTTGGCCATGGTCTTTGCGGTAACTCGGCAGGGTCAGGCAGCGCAGCGCGCCAGCAGGCGGTCGATCGCCTCGCGCACATGCGGCTCGTTCAAAGTGGGCGTATGGCCGATTCCCGGCACGCTCACCAGTTCGACTTGCGGGATACGCCCGACCATTTCGCGCGCGACCGTGCCCGACAATATATCCGACGTCTCGCCGTGCACCACCAGCACCGGGCGGCCGGCCAGCGCGTCGAAGGCAGGCCACAGATCCTCGGCCCCGATCATCGAGCTGTCCTTCGCGGGATTGCCGGTACCCGCGAAGGCGTCGGCGATGCGCATGTCATAGTCGAAGCGAATATTGCCGCTGGCGCTGAGTTCCATCAAACGCTTGGCAAAGGCGATCCATTGTTCGATCCGCCAGTCGGGATAGACCGCGCCGTGCACGTCCTGCAGCGCGCGCGCCGCGTGCATCCATGTGGGGAAGCTGCGCCCGTGGCCGACATATTCCAGTATATGCTCCAGCCCCTCGCGCTCTATCACCGGGCCGATGTCGTTGAGCATGGCGCCCGCGATCCGCTGCGGCGCGGTCATGGCGGACAGCATGGTCACGATGCCGCCCAGCGAGGTTCCGAAGAAGACCGCGCGGTCGATCCCGGTTTCCGCGAAGAACAGTTCGAGGTCGGCGACATATTGCGTGGGCACATAGCTGGCCGGATCGCGCGCATATTCGCTTTCGCCGCGCCCGCGCAGCTCGATGCAGATAACGCGGCGATCGGCAGAGAGATCCTCGGCCAGCACCTCGAAATCGCGGGCGTTGCGCGTCAGCCCCGGAATACACAGCACCGGCAGAACATCAGAGCCGCTGCTGCGTCGCGCGGGATAGTCGCGGTAATGCAGCTTCAGCCCGTCCTCGCTCTCCCACCAGCCGTCATGCCAGATTGCCGATTCGTTTGACCCGTTCGATAGAACGCCGGATCTGTCGTCCACTTGCGTTGCCGCCTTTCGTCAAATTGCCCGCCCATGAACGCCCCGAGACTTGCGCCGGGGGCGGCGGCACCCCACTATCGCGACATGAGCGGCAATCCGCAACCTTCCCCCTATCGTCCCGATCCGGCCATCGCGGGCATTGCAGTCTGGATCGCCGATCCGGTCCGCCCCGCCGATTTCCCGCAGGCGACGATCCGTTTCCGCAACGGGCGCTGGGCAGAGGCGGTCGGTCTTGGCGGGTTGGACGATGATGAATGGACCCGCCATTTCGCGCGATTCGAACCGCTGGAGGGGAACCTGCCCCAGCCGCTGGCGCTGCGCTATCACGGGCACCAGTTCCGCACCTATAACCCTGAGATCGGCGACGGGCGCGGCTTCCTGTTCGCGCAGCTGCGCGGAAGGGACGACCGCCTGCTGGATCTTGGCACCAAGGGATCCGGCCAGACCCCTTATTCGCGTTTCGGCGACGGGCGGCTGACGCTGAAGGGCGCGGTTCGCGAAGTGCTGGCGACCGAGCAGCTGGAGGCGCTGGGCGTATATACCAGCAAGACATTCTCGGTCATCGAGACCGGAGAGCAGCTTGAGCGAGGCGACGAGCCCTCGCCGACTCGCTCTGCCGTGCTGGTGCGACTGAGCCATGGACACATCCGCATCGGCAGCTTCCAGCGCCTGGCCGCGCTGGAGCAGCACGAGCAGCTTGGCATGCTGACGGATTATGCGCTGCGGCACTATCCCGGTCCGCCGCCGCCCCCGGATGCCCTGGACCGCGAGCAGCCGCCGGTGCGCCTGCTGCACCTGGTCGTCGAACGGCTGGCGGACATGGCTGCGGCCTATGCCAGTGCCGGCTTCGTACACGGCGTGCTCAATACCGACAACATGAACATTTCGGGCGAGAGTTTCGATTACGGGCCGTGGCGCTTCCTGCCGCGCTGGGATCCGGCGTTCACGGCCGCCTATTTCGACCATAGCGGCCTCTATGCCTTTGGCCGGCAGGCCGAGGCGATCCACTGGAACTGCGCGCAGCTGGCGATCGCGCTGCGCCCGATATGCGAGGCGCCGCCGCTGGTCGCCGCGCTCGAGCGGTTTCCCGAGCTGTACACCGCCGCGATCCGCCGCCGTTTTGGCTGGCGGCTGGGCGTGACGCCCGAATGGATCGAAAGCGAGGCCGAAGCGGCGGGCAGGCTGGTCGAAACGGCGGAACAGGCCATGCGCGAGAGCGACATGCAGCCCGACGCCTTCCTGTTCGCGGCGCGGACCGGGCAGCTGTCGGGCGAGGGCGCGGCAGCGGATGTCGCGGCGATCCTGGCCGAGGCGGACCGGCCGGTGGACGACCACCCCTATTGGAGCGAGGACGCGCCGCCGAGCATGCTGATCGAGGAAGTGGAGGCGATCTGGGCCGACATCGACCGCGGCGATGATTGGTCCGCCCTTCATGCCAAGGTCGACGCGCTGCGCCGCATGGGCGAAGCACATGGCCCGGCGCCCCGACCCGCAGGGCAGCCGGACTAGCCTATTCGGCGGCGGGTTGCTGTTGTTCCTGCGGCGAGGCGATGATGCGCGGCTCCACGCTGACCCCGAACAGCCGCCACTCGCCGTTCTGCCACTGGAACGCCATGTCGAACACCACTGCGCGCGGGCGCAGCGGGAAATAGCCCTGGACCTGGAACACATCTGGCCGCAGCAATTGCGGCGGCGCGGTATAGCTGGGCGCGGTCAGCAGCGTGGTCGTCAGGTCGATGCGGCTGGCGCGCAGCCCGGCGAAGATCTGCGACAGCTTTGACGGGTCGTTCGCGATCTGGAAGCCCGTTGCCGAACTGTCGCGCAGCACGGTGTAATTGCCGCTGCCGTTCGCATTGGCGATCGTCACCATCGTGGACCAGATCAGCCGGGCCAGCTCCATCTCGCTGGGGACGGGCGCGGCGGCTGGCGGCGGGACATTGCTGCCCTGCGGCACGGGGGCAGGTTGCTGCGCGGCGGGGGCCGGCTGTTCCTGCGCTCCGGCGGTCGCGCCGGGGACAAGCAGCACGGCCGCCAGCGGCGCCGCGGCACCGCGTACAAGAAGGCCGATGGGCGAACGCAGATCGAAAAGCTTCATGGGCACGGGTTCTAGCGGTCGCCGCGCGCTTGGCAATGGGGTCGCAGCACCCATATTCCACGCGCGGCCCGAAACGCCGCCGTGACCATGACGCTCCGCCGGGGCGCTCCACTGGTCAGCGCGGCATCAATGGGTTAGATCCTGTGCCACCCTTCCAGGCACGCATTCGACGGAGCCAACTTGACCACCGAACTGACCTCGATCGAACCCGCCACTGGCGAGATTTTCTGGCACGGCACAACGGGCGATCGCAACCGGATCCTCGATGCCTCGCGCACTGCCTTTTCGTCGTGGGCGGCAGAGCCGATGGCGCGCCGGATCGAATTGCTGCAGCGCTTCGCCAACCAGGTGCGCAGCGATGCCGACGGGCTGGCGCGGCTGATCGCGCGCGAAACCGGCAAGCCCATGTGGGAGGCTGAGACCGAGGTTCAGGCCGTTCTGGGCAAGGTCGACATTTCGATCACCGCGCAGGCGGAACGCGCGGGCAACCGCGCCAGCGAAGGCGCGATGGGCGCGAAAAGCGCGCTGCGGCACAAGCCGCATGGCGTGATGGCGGTGCTGGGGCCGTATAATTTCCCCGCTCATCTGCCCAACGGCCATATCGTGCCTGCCCTGCTGGCGGGCAACACGGTGGTGTTCAAGCCTTCCGAAAAGACCCCCGCGGTGGGCGAACGGCTGGTCGGCTATTTCCGCGCGGCCGGCTTTCCCGACAATGTCGTGCAATTGCTGCTGGGCGGCCCGGACGAAGGCCGCGCGCTGACCGCGGATCCGCGCATCGACGGCGTGCTGTTCACCGGATCGTCGCAGACCGGAGTCGCCATACGCAAGGCGCTGGCCGAACGGCCCGGGATCATCACCGCGCTGGAAATGGGCGGGAATAATCCGCTGATCGTTTGGGATACGCCGCTGCTGCAGGATGCCGCCGCGACCATCGTGCAATCGGCCTTCACCACGGCGGGCCAGCGCTGCACCGCCGCGCGGCGGCTGATCGTGCGCGACACCATGTACGAACGCGTGATGGAAGCGCTGACGAAGTTGGTCGACCGCATCATCGTCGGCGCGCCCTTCGACCAGCCCTCGCCGTTCATGGGGCCGGTGATCGACAATGCCGCCGCCGACATCGTCGTGCGCGGCTATCAGGGCATCGTGTCGCGCGGCGGCAAAATGATCCGGCCCGTCGAACGCAAGGTGGAAGGCCTGCCGTTCCTGACCCCCGGCATCGTCGACGTGACCGAAATGGAAGGCAGGCGGGACGAGGAATTGTTCGGCCCGCTGCTGCAGGTGATCCGCGTGTCCAACTTCAAGGCCGCGCTGGAGGAAGCGAACAACACCAGCTATGGCCTTTCGGCATCGCTTCTGGGCGGCACGCCGGAACTCTACGGACGCTTCTGGCGCGAGATCCGGGCGGGCATCGTCAACTGGAACCGGCCCACCAACGGGGCATCGTCGAATGCGCCCTTCGGCGGTGTGGGCCTGTCGGGCAATCATCGTCCGGGGGCCTATTACGCGGTCGATTATTGCAACTATCCGGTCGCATCGGCGGAAGTGGACCAGCCCCGCGCGATGATCGGCGTGGGGCTTACGCAATGATCACACGCGAATAGCAAAAGGCCGCGCCCCAATGCCGGGACGCGGCCTCCCCCTGCTTGCGCTACCGATCAACGGCAGCGAGCATCGCTCTTGTCGATGGCGCGGCCCAGCAGGGCACCGCCCGCGGCGCCCAGGATTGCGCCCATCGTCTTGTCCTTCAGGATCTCATGCCCGGCCAGTCCGCCAACCGCGCCGCCGATCAGAAGGCCGGTCGTGCCGTTTTCCTTCTTGCAGTAGTAGCGGCCGTCATCGCCCCGCCACACCCGGCTGTCGCCGCGCACACGCTCATCGCGGTCATAGCGGTCATAGCGGCTGTCGTAGCGGTCGTACCGGTCATAGCGGCCGTACCGGTCGCGATCGCGGTGCTTGTTGCGGCGGTCGTGATTGGCGTTCACATCCGCGACAGTCGCGATCTGCGAAGTCTGGGCCGAAGCCGCCTGCATCGGAAAGGCTGCCGCCTGCGCGGCGGGAGCCGACAGGGCCATCGCGGGAACCGCCGCTGCCAGGGCAAGGGTGCGAAGCTTCAGGAACTGGGCCATATTCTTTCTCCTTCAAATCCGTATCCGCTTCGGCTCAGTGCCCTCAGCGTCTTGAGTTCATAATTAGGGACGCGAATGTGAACGGTTGCCGAATGGCTCGTTTATTTTCACATTAAGTGTGTTTTTTCTGAACGGCTCGCCGCCAAGGTGGCACGTTTTGCCTTTGCTTTGCCGCGCAAGCCGCCTAGGCGCGCGACAATCATGAGCAGCAACGCACCCTCCTCGCCCGCGCCGAAATCAGGCCTGCCCTTCGCGCTGGGCGCCTATTCGCTGTGGGGTGTGCTGCCGCTCTACCTGGTGCTGCTGAACGCGGTGAACCCCTTCGCGCTGGTCGGATGGCGCACCTTGTGGACGATCCCCGTCTGCGCCATCGCCGTTGCGGCCCGCGGCCAGATCGCCGAGGTCAAGGCCGCCTTGTCGAATCCGCGGGTTTTCGGCGTGCTCGTAATCTCCAGCGCGCTGATCAGCATCAACTGGGTGGTCTATATCGTCGCGGTGCAGCGCGGCGCGTTCTATGCGGCCAGCCTGGGGTATTACATCAACCCGCTGGTCAATGTGCTGCTGGGCACGATCTTCCTGAAGGAAAGACTGAGCCGGCTGCAGTGGATCGCGGTCGGCGTGGCGGCGATCGGCGTGGCCATCCTGGCGTTCGAGGCGGTCGATACGCTTTACATCAGCCTGACCCTGGCGCTGAGCTTCGCCGCCTATGGCCTGCTTCGAAAGCGCGTGCCTGTCGGGTCGCTGCCCGGCCTGTCGATCGAGGTGCTGGTGCTGGCGATTCCCGCGGTGATCGCAATCGCGCTAGCGCCCCAAGCAAGCAGCGGGCTGAACGCCGACTTCGGCCTCAACGCATTGCTGTTCGGGGCGGGTCTGTGGACGGCCATCCCGCTCCTGCTGTTCGCCACGGCGGCGCGCAGGATGGAATATTCCACGCTGGGCTTCGTGCAGTTCATGGCGCCGACCATCGTCTTCATCCTGGGCCTTACCGTACTGGGAGAGCCGCTCGATCCCGTTCGCCTGGTCTGCTTCCTGTTCATCTGGGCCGCCATCGCCATCTTCTGCGTCGATCTGCTGATGCGCGCACGGGCCAGGCGCCGCCCCGCCCCGATCGCCTGACGGCATCGCTTGCCTGACGGCATCGCTTGCCTGACGGCGGTGTCGGGCCACGCCGGACCCAATCGGCGGGTTGAGGCGTATCTGTATAGACCCCATTCGACATGGCACCACGGCAAGAGCCAAGGAGAGCAGGCCCCATGAACCAACCATCTTCCCGTCACGACGTGACCCGCCTTGCAGACCGCGCGATCATCCGGCTTACTGGCGAAGGGGAGAACATGACCGAATTCCTGCAGGGCCTGGTGACCAGCGACGTCACGGGGCCGCTGCCGGTCTGGACCGCGCTGCTATCGCCGCAGGGCAAGGTGCTGTTCGATTTCTTCATCTGGCCCAGCGGCGAGGATCTGCTGATCGATTGCGAACGGGAATTTGCAGACGATCTGGTGAAGAAGCTCTCGCTCTATCGCCTTCGCCGCAAGATCGCCATCGCGGTGGATCCCAAGGTCGAAGTCCACTGGATCAGCCACCGCGGCGACGGCGGTGCCGACGATCCCCGCCTGGCCGCACTGGGGCAGCGCTGGCTGCTGCCCGCGTCGGATGAGCACCAGGGGCAGAGCGCCGATGGCGCCTATCTTGCGCATCGGCTGTCGCTGGGCGTGACCGAGGGCCGCGCCGAACTGGGCCATGACCAGACCTTGTGGCTGGAATGCAACGCGGCAGAGCTGCACGGCGTCAACTTCCGCAAGGGTTGCTATGTCGGGCAGGAGAATACGGCGCGCATGAACTGGCGGCAGAAAGTGAACCGGCGTCTGTTGGTCGTGCCGCTGGACCGGTCGGACGAAGGGCGGCGCCGGATTGCCTATGAGGATCTGGACGTCGCGGTGGATCATGTGCGGATCGCCGATGTGGACAGCGACCTGTGGCCCGGGTGGCTTGCCCTGGATCTGCAGCCGAAGGACTAGACGCTTTCGCCGCGCGGCAGCGTCGCGATCAGCTGGCGGGCGGCAAGCTCGCGCGCCCTCTCGCGCGGAAGGTCCAGCGATTGCGCCAGCGAGTCGCCGATTGTGGCATCGCCCAGCGCCTGCAGGACCAGCGTCATCGTGGCCTCGCGGATCAGGCGCCAGTCTTCGCCCTCGGCGCTCAGTTCCTCAACCAGATTGTGGATCGTGTCGAAAATGGGATCCAGCGTGTCGCGATTGCCCGACACCATTGTCCAGCTGGCGAGCGCGCCGGCCCCTTCCCTGCCGAAGGCGTCGAACACCAGATCGACCAGTTCGCGTGCGGTCCCCTCGCCCGCGCGCCGCTTGTTCACGGCCTGCGCGATCGATTCGCAGATCGAATCGGCCAAGAAGCCGGCCAGCGCCTTTTGCAATCCGGCGGCACTGCCGAAATGATGGAGCAGGTTGGAATGGGTACGCCCGATCCGCGCCGCCACGGCCTTGAGCGTAAGCGACTGCGGTCCAGTCTCGATCAGCAATTCACGCGCCGCAAGCAATGCCGCGCGCTGGCTGTCTTCCTGGCTTAATCGTTTTCGTGTTGCCACCGGCCCTCAATTACTCAGACGCGACCCGGCAATTGGGATACACAATTCGCCTGTTTCTTCAAGGAACTATGGCGACGCGACAGACGCCTTTTCTTCAGGTGAAGGCTGGCTTCACGCGGCCTGCAGTTCGACGCCGGGCATGGTGCGCGGTCCGGAAGGGTCGGGCAGCTGCGCCATCAGCGTCAGCACGGCTTCCTCCACCTCCTCGAACAGGCCAAGGTGGCGGAAGGCGGGCGCCAGCCAGATGCGCGGCTGCCAGCGGCCCTTGCGCACGATGAAACCGGCGGTCCCGGCAACGCGGTCCTGCCCGATGGTCGGCATGGTCACGATCAGCGGATGGGCCAGTTCGGCCGCACGCAGCGGATCATGCGCAGCAGGCACGCCTGCGCGATCGATATTGGCACGATCCTCGGGCCATGCGGGCCGAAGAAACAGATTTTCACTACGGATAAACAAGGTTCCGCTCCCCATTGTCGCGATCGCTTTACTAGAGTCGCCGCGTTTCATTATGGTGATAGCCGGCAAAGATTTATTTGCCGTATAGGCTGAATGCGCCCTCTAACTCGCTGATAAGATTTCGGTTCCCGGCAGATGCGAAAAAGGGAGACAGCGCGTGGCCCTCTCCCTTCAGGCCGGTCGAAGCCGGCGGGGCCGTCCGTTTTACGAGACGACCTATCGCTTGCGGCTGACCCTTACTCGGCGGCTTCCGCCATCGCGTCGACCGACACGTATTTGCGGCCAAGCTTGCCGTCGTGGAAACGGACCTTGCCCTCGGACAGCGCGAACAGCGTGTGGTCGCGGCCCATGCCGACGTTCACGCCCGGGTACACCCTTGTCCCGCGCTGACGGATGATGATGTTGCCGCCGACGACTTCCTGGCCGCCGAACTTCTTGACGCCAAGGCGACGGCCCGCTGAGTCGCGACCGTTGCGCGAGGAGCCGCCTGCTTTTTTATGTGCCATGGTGTGATGCTCCTACTTTGGTGTTCAGCCGACCGACACGATGCGCAGCAGGGTCATCTGCTGGCGGTGTCCGTTCCGACGGCGATAATTGTGACGGCGACGCTTCTTGAAGACGATCACCTTCTCCGACTTGGCCTGCGCGATGATTTCGGCCGAGACCTTGACCTTCGACGCGTCCTTCAGCTCCGAGCCTTCGCCCGCGAGCAGAATGTCGCCCAGTTCGATCTTGTCGCCGGCGTCGCCCGCCAGCTTCTCGACCGCGATCTTGTCTCCTTCGGCGACGCGATACTGCTTGCCGCCCGTGCGCACGATTGCGAACATGTTAAAACCTGTCTGTTCTGCCGCGAAGCCACGACCCGGCGTCAATGCGCCGGCGTTGTATCCGTGCCGATCTGCGGACGTTTCACCGGCCCAATGCGATTGCAGCGCGCAAAAGCACTTGAAATGCCGGATGGAGCGGTGCCCGTTACTGGCAATGGTTCATCCTGTCAATTCCAAAGGACCGTCAGCCTTTCCCGGCCCGCGATCCGGCCTCTATCTGGGTGCTGGCGCGGCGGATGCAAGCTGCTATCAGGCGTGGTCATGACAGCACCGAGCCCTTTCTTTCTCCTGCTTCCCGCCGCCCTGGCGTTGACCGCCTGCGCGACCGATACGCGCTACCCCTCGCTGGCCAAGCGAGATTTCGAGCGGGTGGAGGGCAATGCGCCCGCGGCAGAGCCCGATGTTCAGCCGCCGGTATCCGCGCAACCGCTGCCAGTGGGCCTGGAGGAGCGGCTCGACGAACTGCGGCAAAAGGCGCGCGACGCGCATGCCGAGTTCGAAAATCTGGCCGGCGCCGCCCGATCGCGCGCGCAGGCCGCCGCCGGTGCGCCGCAGGGCAGCACGCGCTGGTCCGACGCGATCGTCGCGATCAGCGATGTCGAATCGGCGCGCAGCGAGACGATGCTGGCGCTGGCCGAACTCGATTCGATGCTGGCGCTGGGGGCAGTCGCTGAAGCGCGGACCGACGACAATCGCGGGCTGACACAGATCGCCGCCGCGCGCGAGGATGTTGCCGCGCTGGTGGCGCAGGAAGATGCGGTACTGCAGGCGCTGACGGATCCGATCGGCAGCTAGGCGTTTTCACCCGACATCCGCCCAGCGCGACAGATCGTCGCGGTCCTGTTCGCGCGGCTCGACCCAGTGCCAGCCCTGCGCGGTCTGCTCGCGTTTCCAGAACCAGCTTTCGGATTTCAGATGGTCCATCACGAAGTCGCAGGCCTCGAACGCATCGCGCCGGTGGCGCGCACCGCAGGCGACCAGCACGATCGGATCGCCGGGATGCATGATTCCCTCGCGGTGGATCACCAGCAGGCCGGTCAATCGCCAGTGCCGCTCCGCCCGCATCGCGAGCTGGTCCATGCCGGACAGGGTCAGCGGTGCGTAATGGCGCAGTTCCAGTGCAGTAACGGAATTGTCGCCCCCTTCGGCGCGGACCTTGCCCAGGAAGCTGACGATGCCGCCCGCATCCTGCCCGTCGCCGAACCGCTGCAGCTCGTGCGCGGGTTCGAAAGCCGCATGGGCAAGGCGAACATCCCGGATCATGCGCAGTCCGTCAGCCACCGCTGACGGGGGGCAGGAAGGCCAGTTCGTCGCCGTCGCCAGCGATCCAGTCGCCGGTGCCCGCCAGCGACCCGTTCAACGCCACGCGCACATTGCCGGAAGAAAGCGCGACGGCCAGCCTGGGCTCAAGCCGTTCGGCGATCTCCGCGAAACCCAGCGGCCTTTCAACGTCGAGCGACAGCGCGGGGGCCCCAGCCACATCCTCGAGCCTGCCCAGGAACAGCAGCGTAAGGGACATGTTCGCGCTAGCCGCCCGTGACCGACATGTGGCGGGGAAGCGCGGGAGCCTCGCCCGCCTGGCTTATGGCGAAATGATGCCGTTCGGGCTTGATCGCCATCGCCTCGTCCAGCGCATCGGCCAGCGCGCGGTCGGGATCCTGCGAGCGCACCGCGGCGCGCAGATCGACCTGCTCGCGCCCGCCCAGGCAGGCGTAGAGCTGGCCTGTCGCGGTCACCCGCACGCGGTTGCAGCCCTCGCAGAAATTGCCGGTCAGCGGCGTGATGAAGCCAAGCCGCCCGCCGGTCTCGGCAATGTTCACATAGCGCGACGGGCCGCCGGTGCGGTGCCCGCTGGGCGTCAGCGTCCAGCGCCGTTCCAGATCGCGGCGCACCGCGTCGAGCGGCAGGTAATGGTCGATCCGCTCGCCATCGACTTCGCCCAGCGGCATGACCTCGATCAGGGTCACGTCATGGCCCTGCCCGTGTGCCCATTCGATCATGTCCGGGATCTCGTGCTCGTTCACGCCCTTCAGCGCCACGGTGTTCAGCTTGACCTTCAAACCGGCTTCGCGAGCGGCCGCGATCCCCTGAAGCACAGCATCCAGCCGGTCGCGTCGCGCCAGCCGTTCGAACGCCGCCCGGTCCAGCGTATCGAGCGAGACATTGACCCGCCTGACCCCGGCCGCCGCCAGGTCCCCGGCAAATTCGGCAAGCTGCGTGCCGTTCGTCGTCAGGGTCAGCTCTTCCAGCCCGTTCCCGATCCGGCGGCCCAGCGCACGCACCAGTTCGATCATGTCGCGCCGCACCAGCGGCTCGCCGCCCGTCAGCCTGATCTTGGTCACGCCGCGGTCGATGAAGGCGATCGCCACGCGGTGCGCCTCCTCGAGGCTCAGCACCTCTGCGCGTGGCAGGAACTGCATGCGTTCGGGCATGCAATAGCTGCACCGCAGATCGCAGCGGTCGGTCAGCGACAGCCGCAAATAGGTAATGTGCCGGCCAAATCCATCGATCAGGGGGGACTGCGTTGCTGGGTTCATGCGCTGCATTGTGCCAGAGCGCTCAGCCCCCGCCAAGCGTTCCCGCAATCAGCAATTGACCGGTCACTCCGCCATTGGCGTGGAGGAAGGCGATGGCCGCGCGCATGGCGTCCTCATCGGGCGCAGCCAACGCGGGCGCGACCGCATTGACGCGCGCCGGGGCCGCCGCGCGCGCCAGCGCCGCGATCGCTTCCTCGCGCCAGCGATGGGGCTTGGGCTCGGCATGGTCGAAGCGCAGCACGATGGACCGGCACCCCTCGGCGACCAGCGCGACCGCCTGCGGCAGATGATGCTGGTGGAACACGGCCGCGGCGGCGAGCGGATCGGCCCCGGCCAGCTCGATCTCCAGAACGGCCTCGTCGCTCATCGGCGGTGCCGCTTCATCGTCATGCCGATCTTCTCGTCATGTTCGGCAATCGCCAGCTTGACGATCTTGACCTGCACCCATCTCACCCGCGCATCCTGCACGAACAGGGTGTCGCAGATATGGTCGGCCACCGCCTCGATCAGCTTGAAATGCACGCCCGGCGGCAAGGCCTGCGTCGCGGCGAACTTCAGGTCCATGTAGTTCTTGCTGGCGTCGAGCGGCGTATCCGGCTCGAACCGTCCAGGCATGTCCAGCTCCACCGCGATCGAGATGCGCAGCGGCTGGGGCTTGCCGGTTTCTTCCGAATAGATGCCGGTCAGCACGTCGACGACAAGGTCTTCGACCTCGAGGATCAGCGAATCGTTCATCTCATGATCCTCGATCATTGGCCCAGCGCGCGAAAATGGCGGTGGGCAGGATGCGGCGCGAATCGGTGCCGGGCGCTGGCACTTCGCGGACGGCCAGTTCGCCATGTTCGACCCGGCCCGGCAGGGCGGCGAATTGCTCGTCAAGCAGGCCGGCCAGCGACAGCGAGCTCATCCGCACGGCATAGGCGGTCAGGAACAGGAAGCGCGAATCGCCGTCCAGCAACTGGCGGCAATCGGCGATCAGCGGGGCAAGGCTTTCCTCGATCCGCCATGTCTCGTTCTTGGGGCCGCGGCCGAACTTGGGAGGGTCGAGGATGATGCCGTCATAGCGCCTCTCGCGGCGCACCTCGCGCGCGGCGAACTTGGCGGCGTCGTCGACCAGCCAGCGGACGGGCGCGTCATCCATGCCGCTGGCCGCCGCGTTGTCACGCGCCTGCGCCACCGATTTCTTGCTGGCATCGACATGCGCCACCGTCCCGCGCCGGGCGAGCGACAGCGAACCCACGCCGGTATAGCCGAACAGGTTCAGCGTCTGCGCATCCTCGATGCCTTCCAGCATCGCGTCCATCCAGTCCCAGACCGGCGCCATGTCGGGAAAGAAGCCAAGATGGCGGAACGGCGTGCATTGCGCGGTGAAAGATATCTCGCGCCACGAGAGCGGCCAGCCCTCCTCGGGCACGGGCCTTGAGAAGTGCCAGCGCCCGCCGCCATCGTCGTCCGAGCCGGGTACGAATTCGCCATGCGCGTCCCATTCGGCAAGGCGCGGTTTCCACATCGCCTGCGGTTCGGGCCGGATGAAGCGAAAAGGGCCATAGCTTTCGAATTTCCGCCCATCCCCGCTGTCGAGCAGGGCATAATCCGCCCAGCCCTCTCCGATCAGCAGTTGGGGCAGTTCGCCAAGCTGCGCCATCAGTCTGCGAGCGCGGGACTGGGTGTTGCGTGCTGCGCGACGAATGCTGCCACGGCGTCATAGGTGCCCGGCAGGTCGGTGCAGGCTTCCTCGCGGTCCATCAGGTCGGCAAGGCGCGGCGGCAGCCTGGGCGACACGCCGATGGCCGCCTCGACCGCGGGGCCGAACTTGGCCGCCGCCGCCGTGGCAAGGGTGACGACCGGCACCCCGCGCGGCAGATCGGCTTCCAGCGCAGCCGATAGGCCGATGGCGGTATGCGGATCGATCACCGCGCCGCAATTGTCATGCGCCCAGCGCATCGCCGCGCTCATCTGCCGGGCATCCACGCGCGCGCTGGCGAACAGGCTGGCCGATCCCTCGCGCTGGGCATTGGTCAGCTGCATCGCCTTCGCCCCTTCGAAGCCGCGCATCTGCTGGGCCAGCGCCGCACCGTCGCGACCGCCGGCATCGAACAGCAGCCGTTCGAAATTGCTGGATACCTGGATGTCCATCGACGGCGCATCGGTCGGCGTGACGCCGTGCGCCGAATAATCCCCCGACGACAGCGCCCGGTGGAGGATGTCGTTGACATTGGTCGCGACGATCAGCTTTTCAATCGGCAGGCCCATGCGCGCGGCGACATGGCCTGCGAAAACATCGCCGAAATTGCCGGTCGGCACGCTGAAGGCCGTCTTGCGATGCGGAGCGCCCAGCTGGATCGCGGCGGCGAAATAATAGACGACCTGCGCCATCAGCCGCGCCCAGTTGATCGAATTGACCGCGGTGATGCGGAACCGCCCGGTCATGTCGGTATCGGCGAACATGCGCTTCACCATCGCCTGCGCGTCGTCGAAGCTGGCATCTTCCAGCGCGATATTGTGCACGTTGGGCGCGATCACGCTGGTCATCTGGCGGCGCTGCACCTCGCTGACGCGGCCCTTGGGGTGGAGCATGAAGATATCGATCTTCTCGCGCCCCGCCACCGCGTCGATCGCCGCGCTGCCGGTATCGCCGCTGGTCGCCCCGACAATGGTCAGGTGCTGGTCGCTGCCCTTCAGGAACTCTTCGAACAGCAGGCCCAGAAGCTGCAGCGCCACGTCCTTGAACGCCAGCGTCGGGCCGTGGAACAGTTCGAGCAGCCAGTTGCGTTCGTCGAACTGGACCAGCGGGGTCACCGCCTTGTGCGCGAAGCGGCCATAGGCCTGGCGCGTCAGTTCAAGAAGCCGTTCGGGCGCGATACAGTCGCCGACGAAGGGCTGCATGACTTTCGCAGCCAGTTCGGCATAGGGAAGCCCGGCCATCGCAGCGATATCGTCACCGGAAAAGCGCGGCCATTCGCGCGGCACGTAAAGCCCGCCATCGCTGGCAAGGCCGGCAAGCGTGACCGAACGGAAATCGAGCGGCGCGGCGCTGCCCCTGGTGCTGATGTAATCCATGAAGCGCGCGGTTAGCCCCGCTGGCCTGCCATGGCAAGACGACTCGAAGGCCCGGCTTCAGTCGGCCGATTTCGCCTGCATGCGCCGCAGCGCAAGAAAATAGATGACAAGCGCGGTGATCGCGAAAAAGAACCACTGGAACGCATAGGCTATATGATTGTCAGGCAATGCGCGCGGATCGGGCGCGGCATTGGCGGCAAGCCCCTCGACCGGCGGGTCGGCGACCAGCCTTATGCCTTCGCCATAGCGCGTGATCCGCCCGGTCACTTCGCCCCCGTTCCAGCTTATGGGCTGGGGATCCTGCGTCCAGCCCAGCTGCACCGCCGCCGGATCGCCGCGGGCGGTGCGACAGCGGGCGATCTGGACCCAGCCCGCCTCACCATCGCTGTTGCGGCCGGCGATCGCGTCGCGGCCCAGCACTTCGGCACAGGTGAACGAGGACCGCCGATAATAGAGATCGTCATATTGATCGGACGCCCCCGGCCAGGCCACCGCGGTATCGTCCTGTGCCGCATCCGCATAGCGGGTCAGCAATTCATGCTTCCAGCTGGCACGCTGCAGCTGCCATACGCCCAGCCCGATCATGACGGCGACCGCCGCCAGCACCAGTATGGTCGGAATGATGGGTAGCCGGCGCATCATGCCTCAGGGTCGCGGCCACCGGCTTCGCGGGCGTCGCGGTGGTATTCGACGATCAGAAGAAGCCCCTTGGCGATACGCAGCCCGCCCAGCACCATGACCACCGTCAAGGGCACCCACAGGATGACATGCACCCAGAACGGCGGATCGGCCGACAGGTCGAACCAGATGGCAAGGCCGGTGATGATCGTGCCGATGATCAGCGTCAGGAACGCGGCGGGCCCATCGCCGACATTGAAGCGGTCATAGTTCAGCCCGCAACTGCCGCATTTCGAGGCGAAGCGGACCCAGCCCCCGGGAAAGCAGCCCGCGAACATAGTGGGGGCGGCGCAGCGCGGACATTCGCCGCGAACGGCTCCGCGCAGCGCAGCGCCCACATCCGGCCCCTGATCCGCGCGGGAGGACGGTTCCCCGGCCTCCCCGCGGTCGGGTTCGGTCAATGGGGGCGCCTTGCCAGATGCACCGACGGTCCGATCAATGGATGGTCGCACCCCAACCGCCCCACACATAGACGGCGATGAACAGGAACAGCCACACGACGTCGACGAAGTGCCAGTACCACGCCGCCGCTTCGAAACCGAAATGCTGGCGCGGCGTGAAGTCGCCCTTGTAGGCGCGCACGAGGCACACGATCAGCATGATGGTGCCGACGATGACGTGGAAGCCGTGGAAGCCGGTCGCCATGTAGAAGACCGAGCCATAGGTGTTCTCGCCGAAGGGGAACGGCGCGTGCATGTATTCATACGCCTGGATCATGCTGAACAGCACACCCAGGATGACGGTGAGCCACAGGCCCTGCTTCAGCCCCTCGCGGTCGCCGTGGATCAGCGAATGGTGCGCCCAGGTTACCGTGGTGCCCGAGCAGAGCAGGATCAGCGTGTTGAGCAGCGGCAGGTCGAACGGATCCATGACCGCCTCGATGCTCTCGGGCGGCCAGACGCCGCCGACCGTTTCGACCAGCTCGCTGGGGAACAGCGCGAAATCGAAAAAGGCCCAGAACCAGCCGACGAAGAACATCACTTCCGAAGCGATGAACAGGATCATGCCATAGCGCTGGTGAAGCTGGACGACAGGCGTGTGATCGCCCGCGCGTGCTTCCTTGATGATATTGCCGAACCAGCTGAACATCGAGATGATCAGCCCGATCACGCCCGCGATCAGCAGATAGGTGCCGAACGGATAATCGTGCATGAAGAACGCGAGACCCGTCGTCATCACCAGCGCCGAGAACGACGTCAGGAACGGCCAGGGATCGGTCGGCAGAATGTGATAGTCGTGGTTCTTGGTGCCGGCCATTTTCGCGTGTCTTCCCTTGTTGCTCGCGTAAGGGGGCGGCTGCGCCCCCTAGCAAAACCCAAACCTTTGCGCCGCGCTTTAGCCAGCGGACCCGGTATGGTCCAGAGGCTTTGCGCCGCTAATTCCGATATACGTCCGGCGCCCGGTGCTAAAGCCGGCCGCTTTCGTAGAAACTGTAGCTCAGCGTGATCTGCTGGATGTCCTTGGTGTCGGGATCGTCGAGGATCGCCGGATCTACGTAATAGATCACCGGCATTTCCACGTCCTGCCCCGGCTTCAGCGTCTGCTCGGTAAAGCAGAAGCATTCGATCTTGTTGAAATACTTGCCCGCCTGAACCGGGCTGACGTTGAACACGGCCGTCCCGGTGACTTCCCGCGCCGAGTTGTTCTTAGCCTCGTACTTGGCCAGCGCCTTTTCGCCGATCATGACATTGCTGGTCGTCTGCATCGGGCGGAACGACCATGGCAGGCCGTTCGAAACATTGCCGTCGAATCGCACCGAGATGCGCTGTCCGGTGGCCTGGACCTGGGCGGCCTGCGCCGTGCTGGCGCGCTGGGTCGTGCCGTCGATTCCGGTTACCTGGCAGAACATCCGATAGAGCGGCACCGCTGCGTAGCCCAGCGCCAGCATCGCAAGCGCAACGCCCAGGAAGATCAGCCCGGTGCGCGCATTGCGCGAACCCTGCGTCTTATCGTGCACACCGGAGGGAGAAGCGATGCTCTGGGCCATACTCAACTCGTGGGAAAACGGACGACGGTCAACAGGAAGAAGAGCACGACCAGTCCGCCCAGGAACAGGCCGAGCGCGATATTGCGCGCCTTCTGCCGGGCACGGACTTCGCGGGTCAGCTTTTCGCGGTCGGTCTCGGTCATGCGATCACCCCCGCCTGCGCGAGCAGCCGGTCGAGGACCAGCGCCCCGAACAGGATGAAGAGATACAGGATCGAATAGGCAAACAGGCGCTTTTCGGGCTTCATCGCGTCGCCAACCTGCGCGCGGCGAAGGCCCACCGGGATCGCCAGGGCGATGAACAGCGCGGACAGCGCAGCGGACGAGACCGCATAGACCATCCCTGCCCCACCCACGAAGAACGGCGCCAGCGCGATGGGAGCCAGCATGACCGCATAGGCCAGGATCTGGCGACGCGTCGAAACCTCGCCCGCGACGACCGGCATCATCGGGATGCCGACGCGCGCATAATCGGTCTTAACAAACAGGGCGAGCGCCCAGAAATGCGGCGGCGTCCACATGAAGATGATTGCGAACAAGAGGATCGGCATCAGCGTGATGTCGCCGGTCACGGCCACCCAGCCGATCAGCGGCGGAAACGCCCCGGCACCGCCGCCCACCACGATGTTCTGCGGGGTGCGCGGCTTCAGCCACATCGTATAGACGACCGCGTAATAGAAGATCGATATGGCCAGGAGCGCAGCCGCAAGCCAGCCCACGCCGAGGCCCATCACGACCACCGACCCCGCCGATAGCGCCACCGCGAAGTCGCGCGCGGTTTCACGGTCCATGCGGCCCGCGGGGATCGGGCGCTTGGCAGTGCGCTTCATCTCGGCATCGATGTCGGCCTCGTACCATTGGTTGATCGCCGCCGCGCCGCCCGCACCCAGCGCGATGCACAGGATCGCGGTGAAGCCGATGATCGGGTGGATGGACCCGGGCGCCGCAAGCAGCCCGCAGATCGCCGTGAACACCACCAGGCTCATCACGCGCGGTTTGGTCAGCGCGACGAAATCGCGCCAGTCGGCCGGCATCGTGACCGCCTGCTTCATCGTGTCTTCGGCTGGACTCATGCTCGCCATAATAATCCTCGGGCCGAAAGGGGCCAGCTTTACCTTGAACGAAAGGGGGAGCGTGACGGAGCCGAAGCCCCGTCGACGCCCCCCAATGCCTTATCCGGTCCGCTTTTCACGCAGATCCCGACAGGTAGTCAGCCTGCTCAGTGAGCGTGGCCAGCCTCGTCGTCGATCAGCGGCAGCGTCTCGAACTGGTGGAACGGCGGAGGCGAGGACAGAGTCCACTCCAGCGTCGTCGCACCTTCGCCCCAATAGTTAGCTTCCGCCTTCTTACGCGCCACTATCGAGTACACGATATTGGCGAAGAAGATCACGATGCTCACAGCCATGATCTCGTAACCGCGGGTCGCGACCCAGTTCCACAGCTCGAAGGCCGGGGTGTAGTCGGGGTAGCGACGCGGCATGCCGTTCATGCCCAGGAAGTGCATCGGGAAGAACAGAGTGTTCACGCCGATGAAGAACACCACGAACTGCAGCTTTGCCAGGAATTCGGAGTGCCAGACACCGAACATCTTGGGGAACCAGTAGAACCAGCCGGCGAACATCGCGGTCACGGCGCCCAGCGACAGCACGTAGTGGAAGTGCGCCACCACGTAATAGCTGTCGTGCAGATTGTCGTCGATGCCGCCATTGGCCAGCACCACGCCGGTCACGCCGCCAACAGTGAACAGGAAGATGAAGCCCAGCGCCCACCACATCGGCGAGGCGAAGCGCAGCGATCCGCCCCACATCGTGGCGATCCAGCTGAAGATCTTCACGCCGGTCGGCACCGCGATGACCATGGTCGCCGCCGTGAAATACATCTTCTCGTTCACCGACAGGCCGACGGTGTACATGTGGTGCGCCCACACGATGAAGCCGACGACGCCGATCGCGACCATGGCATAAGCCATGCCGAGGTAGCCGAACACCGGCTTGCGGCTGAAGGTCGAGATGATCTGCGAGATGATGCCGAAGCCCGGCAGGATCATGATGTACACTTCGGGGTGGCCGAAGAACCAGAACAGGTGCTGGTAGAGGATCGGGTCACCGCCACCCTGCGGGGTGAAGAAGGTGGTGTTGAAGTTGCGGTCGGTCAGCAGCATCGTGATGGCAGCGGCCAGCACCGGAAGCGCAAGCAGCAGCAGGAATGCGGTGACCAGCACGGACCACACGAACAGCGGCATCTTGTGCAGGCTCATGCCAGGTGCGCGCATGTTGAAGATGGTGGTGATGAAGTTGATGGCGCCCATGATCGAGCCCGCACCCGCAAGGTGGAGCGCGAAGATACCGAAGTCCACCGCCGGTCCGGGCGAACCCGTGGTCGAAAGCGGGGCATAGACGGTCCAGCCGGTGCCCGCACCCATGCCCGTACCGCCGGGCAGGAACGCGCTCATCATCAGCGAGCAGAAACCCATGAAGGTCAGCCAGAAGCTGATGTTGTTCATGCGCGGGAACGCCATGTCGGGCGCGCCGATCATGATCGGGACGAACCAGTTGGCAAATCCGCCGATCATGGCTGGCATGACCACGAAGAACACCATGATCAGGCCATGCGCCGTGATCAGCACGTTCCACAGATGCAGCGAACCGTCGAAGTCGCCGGCCGCGCCGCCCATGAATTCGTGGACCGCGCCCAGGTACTGGATGCCCGGCTCGGCCAGTTCCATGCGCATGATGCCCGAAATCGCGCCGCCGATGACGGCCGCGAAGATCGAGAAGATCAGGTAGAGAGTGCCGATGTCCTTGTGGTTCGTCGACATGAACCAGCGCTGGAAGAACGCCGGCTTGTGGTCCGCATGCGCGTCGTGATGCGCATCCTCGTGGACCGGGAAGCTTTCAGGGGCGGTGGTGGCCATGCTCTTGGTACCCTATCCGTAAAATCTGTCAGGCTTCGGTCGTTGCCGGTTCGGCGGCATCGACGTCTTCCTCGAGTGCGCTGTCGGGGCGGGGAGCACCCGCCGCTCCGGGAATGGCCGATTCGGGCTGCTGGGTCGGAACCTCGAGCTCGGTCTCGGTCTCTGCCCCCAGCGTGCCGCCCGGCTGTTCCAGCACCCACTGTTCGAACTCTGCCATCGGCAGTGCCTCTACCGCGATCGGCATGAAGGCATGACGGGCGCCGCACAGTTCCATGCACTGGCCGTAATAGACGCCCGGCTCCTTGATGAAGATCACCTTCTCGTTCAGGCGGCCCGGAACGGCGTCCAGCTTGAACCAGAGCGAGGGAATCGCGAACGAGTGGATCACGTCGGCGCCGATCGTCTGGATCCGGATCGGAACACCCGCCGGAACGACCATACGCTTGTCGACCGCCAGCTGGGTCGGCTCGCCGGCGGCCAGCGCCTCGTCCTCGGGCAGCATGTTCGAGATGACCTCGAACCCGCCGTAATCGGGATAGGTATAGCCCCAGTACCACTGGTAGCCGGTGACCTTGACGGTGAACGCGCCTTCAGGGGCGGTTTCGTACTGGTTGGCGAGAAGCCGCATCGACGGCACCGCGATGCCCAGCAGTACCAGCACCGGCAGCAGCGTCCAGATAACCTCGATCACCGTGTTGTGGCTGGTGCGCGAGGGATTGGGATTGGCCTTGGCGCGATAGCGGCCCATCACCCAGATCAGCAGGAACAGCACCAGCAGGCTGATCGCCGCGATGATCGGCAGCAGCACCCAGTTGTGCATCCACTGGCCATATTCGCCGATCGGCGAATATTGCGTCTGGAAACCGATCGCGCCGGGCGTGGGCATGCCCTTGCCCTCGGTCGGCTGCATCGGGACGTAACCGCCCACGACGGCGTCTTCCGGCAGCGCGGTGGCTTCGGTGGCGGCGGCCCATGCGGTGCCGGCCGAAACCATCAGCATGGCGCCTGCCAGGCTGGCGAATTCGGCTGCGCGGCGGATTCCCATGACTTTCAAGATCGCTTTCCCTGATCCCGGTCCCGCCTTCCGGCACGGTGTGAAAAATACCATGCAGGGCGGCGGTTTGACTGAACTGAAGCGCGAAACATGTCCACGCATGTAGCACGAAAAACATGCCATCGGTCATGCCCGATCGGGCAAAACTTGGGGCGCCTATACGCGCGCTTGCGGGCCGCCTCAAGCACCTCTAGGGATATTTTTGAATTAGCTTGCAATCCGCAGGCATTTCGCCATCTGGCGACCACCCGTTTCGCACCGGCGACAAGCTCCCTTCCGCATCCTTTCCATGTATCGATGATGCGGGACCTTTGCTTTCCATCTGCCGGGACGGTTCAACTGGACGAGGAAAGATGACCGAAGACGAAGTCCTGTCGGAATTTCGCGCCGCCGGCGCCCTGCTCGAAGGGCACTTCCTGCTCTCGTCGGGCAGGCACAGCGCGCATTATCTTCAATGCGCGCGCGTTCTGATGAACCCGAACCGCGCGGGCAGGCTGGCGGTGGCTCTTGCTTCCGCGCTTCCGCGCGAACTGCGGAGCAGGATCGACAAGGTCGTGTCGCCCGCGATGGGCGGCATCATCATCGGGCACGAAATGGGGCGCGCGCTGCAGGTCGACGCCATATTCGTGGAACGCCCGACCGGGACCTTCGAACTGCGCCGCGGTTTCGACATCCAGCCGGGCGAAAGAATCCTGATGGTCGAGGATGTTGTCACCACCGGCCTTTCCAGCCGCGAGGCGATCAGCGCGGTCGAGGGTGCGGGCGGCAAGGTCGTGGGCATCTGCTCGCTGGTCGACCGTTCGGGCGGGCAGGTCGAATTCGACATTCCCTATCACGCGCTCGTCTCGCTCTCTTTCCCGACCTATGCGGAAGACGAGCTGCCGGACGATCTGGCCGCGGTGCCGGTGGAAAAGCCCGGCAGCCGCAAGAAGCCCTGACAGGAGTTCGCCGCGTGCAAACCTCTCGCCTTCGCCTGGGCGTGAACATCGATCACGTCGCCACCATCCGCAACGCGCGCGGCGGGGATCATCCCGATCCGGTCCGCGCGGCCGAGATCGTGGCCTCGGTCGGCGGTGACGGGATCACCGCCCATCTGCGCGAGGATCGCCGCCATATCCGCGACGGCGACCTGTCGCGCATCCAGTCCGCGACCGGCCTCCCACTCAACCTCGAGATGGCGGCGACCGACGAGATGCTGGCGATCGCCCTCTCCCATGCGCCGCACGCGGCCTGCATCGTGCCGGAAAAGCGCGAGGAGCGGACGACCGAGGGCGGGCTGGACGCCGCCGGGCAGCACAACCGGCTGGCGCCGATCGTCACGCGGCTGTCTGATGCGGGCATTCGCGTGTCGCTGTTCATCGAGCCCGAGGAACGCCAGCTTGATGCGGCGCTGAGGCTGGGCGTGCCGGTCGTTGAATTCCACACCGGCGAATATGCGCATGCGACCGGCCCGGAACGCGCGCGCGAGTTGAAGCGTATAGCCGACATGGCGGCGCTGGCGGCAAAGAACGGGATCGAGCCGCACGCGGGTCACGGGCTGACCTATGACAATGTGCAGCCGATCGCCGCGATCCCGCAGCTCGCCGAGCTGAACATCGGGCATTATTTGATCGGAGAGGCCGTGTTCGTCGGGCTGGAAACCGCGGTGCGCCGCATGCGGGACCTGATGGATGAAGCGCGCTAGCGCCCTCTCGATAACAGCCAGGCTCTCGCGGCGACATGCGGCCTGCGGGGGCGTGACGCCATGATCATCGGCCTGGGTTCCGATCTCTGCAATATCGAGCGAATCCAGAATTCTCTGGACCGGTTCGGCGAGCGTTTCGAGCTTCGCGTCTTCACTGACGTCGAACGTGCCAAGGCCGCGCGCCGTCCGTTCACGAGCGCGGGCACCTATGCCAAGCGCTTTGCCGCGAAAGAGGCGTTTTCCAAGGCGGTCGGCACCGGCTTCAAGCGCGGCGTGTTCATGAAGGACATCGGCGTGGTCAACGCGCCATCGGGTGCGCCTACGCTGGCGCTGGCCGGCGGCGCGGCGGCGCGATTGGCCGAGATAACGCCTGCCGGGCACGAGGCGGTCGTCCATCTGACGATGACCGACGACCATCCCTGGGCACAGGCCTTCGTGGTGATCGAGGGGCGGGTTATAGAGGCTGGGGCGTTAGAGGCTGGGCCACTGGCGGGCGGGCCGTGAACAGCCCCCGCCCCGAATGGCGCGGCAACTGGCGTTCGCATACGCACCGGCCCCCGCCCCCCGCCCTGGAGCCGATCAGCGGGCAGCCGAGCGAGCGGGTGAACTGGCTGCACGAAGCGGGCGGGCTGGTCGCCATGCTGCTGGCGGTGCTGGCGTTCCATTCGCTGATCGCCAAGCCCTTCTATATCCCCAGCGGATCGATGATGCCCAACTTGCTGGTCGGCGACCGGCTGATCGTGTCGAAATACCCCTATGGCTGGAGCTGGGTGTCCGCCTCGTTCCATGTCGTGCCGCGGTCAGCGCGCCGGGTGATGGCATCTACTCCCGAATATGGCGATATCGTCATCGTGACCCCGCCCTATGCGAACGAGGACTGGATCAAGCGCGTCGTCGCCCTGCCCGGCGACACGATCGCCGTGCGCCGCGGCCAGATCATCCTGAACGGCTCGCCCGTCCCGCAGGAGGTCGAGCCGCCGGTCCAGCTGGATACCGACGATTCGCAATTCTGCGACGGCCGCCCCTGCCTGGAAGCGTATGAGCGGTTTCGCGTACGCCTTCCCAGCGGACGCGAGGTGTACGAGCCGCCGACCTGGCGCGAGACGCTGCCTAATGGCGCCAGCTATCTGGTAATCGATCACCTGAACCAGCCGCTCGACAACATGGACGAGATCGCGGTTCCAAGCGGCCATGTCTTCGTGATGGGCGACAACCGCGACCATTCGGCCGACAGCCGCGAGATGCGTCCCGGCCACGGGCTGGGCGGTCCGGTACCGCTGGCGGATGTCGGCGGCAGGGCCGAATTCATCACCTTCTCGCTCGACGGCAGCGAATCGTGGAATCCGCTTTCGTGGTGGAGCGGCTTGCGTACCGAACGCGCGTGGAGCAGTCTGCGCCCGGTCATCAGAACAGCGCCTCCGCCAGGGCCGGAATCGACAAGATAAGGCCAGGGGAGCAGCGCATGGACGACCGGGATCCGCAGCCGCAGACGACCAGCCCGACAAGCATATCGGACCCGCGCCTTCGCTTCGAGGCGCGCAAGGCGCTGATCTGGGTGTCGGTGGTCGCGCTGATCGGCATCGCCATCTATATGTCGCAGGCGTTGCTGGTCGTGTTCGGCGGGCTGGTCTTTGCAGCGATCATCGACGGCGGCGCCCGGCTGCTTGGGCGGGTCCTGCCCATCGGGCGCAGTTGGCGCGTCGCCATCGTGCTGCTGCTGACGGTCGCCTTCGTCGCCTGGGTGGCGATCTTCGCGGGCACGTCGCTGGCCGAGGAAGCCGCGCAATTCCCCGCCCTGGTCGAGCAGCAGGCGATCCGCCTGATGGAATGGCTGCGGATGCAGGGCGTCGAGGTCAATGCCGAGCGCTTCAGCGGGCTTGCCCAGCAGGCGCTTGGCGGGATCGGTCAGCTGACCACCGCCGTCGGCGGCCTTATCGGCGGGTTCACCACCGGTTTCCTGATCATAATCCTGGGCGTCTATATCGCGTTCGAACCCAATCTGTACGAGCGCGGGGTGGCATGGATGGTGCCCGACCACCGGCGGAGTGCCTTCCTGGAACTGGCGAGCGAGATGGGCATGTCGCTGCGCCGGCTGATGTTCGGCAGGATCGTGGGCATGGTATGCGAGGGGATACTGACCTGGGCGGCGCTTGCAGCCTATGGCGTGCCGCTTTCGGTGCTGCTGGGGCTGCTGACCGGACTGCTGGCGTTCATACCCAATATCGGCGCGGTCATATCCGGCCTGCTGATGGTGCTGGTGGGCTTTTCGGGCGGCCCCGACATGGCGCTGTATTGCGTGGGCGTCTATCTGGTGGTCCAGACCTTCGACGGCTATGTCGTCATTCCGATGATCGCGCGCAAGACGGTCGACCTGGCGCCTGCGCTGGTCCTGGCGGGCCAGCTGATCCTCGGTGTGCTGTTCGGCATACTGGGGCTGGCTCTGGCCGACCCGCTGATCGCGATGATCAAGGTCATGCTTGAGTATCGGTCGGAGCACAGCTCGGACGATCAATATGGCGACAAGGAAGCGGAACGCAGTTTTCAACCGGGATGACGGCCCGGTTCGGGGGATCGAAAGCAGGAATGGCACGCAAGTTTCTCTATGCCATCGCCATCGTGGTGGTGCTCATCATCGCAGGCGGTATCGCGCTGTCGTTCTGGTCGAATGAGCTGACGCAGCTGGCCTTCGTGCCGGGCGGGGAGTTCGAGGAGCAGGCCGCGCTGGAAAACAACGCCTATGAGGACCCGGCGATGTGGATCGCCCGGCCCGGCATGGGCGAGGGCAATCCCGCCCGCTTCCTGCCCGATGGCTTCACGCCCGAGGAAGGCACGTCGGACAGCGCCGTGTTCTTCGTCCACCCCACCAGCTATACCGCGACCGATCACTGGAACGCGCCGCTGGACGATGCGGCCGGGCGCAGCGGGGCGGAACTGTTCGTGCGCGGGATGGCCAGCCCGTTCAATCGATCTGCCCAGCTATGGGCGCCGCGCTATCGGCAGGCCGCCGTGGGCGCCTTCCTGACCGAAAAGCCCGAGGCGAAGCGCGCGGTCGATGCCGCCTATGCCGATGTCGCGCAGGCGTTCGACTATTTCGTCGCGTCGATCCCGCAGGACGCGCCCATCGTGCTGGCGGGTCATAGCCAAGGTGCGCTCCACCTGATCCGGCTGATCAAGGAGAAGGTCGCGGGCACCCCCCTCGCCCCTCGCATCGTCGCGGCCTATGTCGTCGGCTGGCCCGTATCGACCGAAACCGACCTGCCCGCCATGGCCATGCCAGCATGCGCCACCCCCGGCCAGCCCGGCTGCGTGATGAGCTGGCAGAGCTTTGCCGAACCCGCCGAGCCCGAGGCCTTGCTGGAAGCCTATGCCCGCGGGCCCGATCTGGACGGCAGGCCCAAGCTGCCCGAAAACGTGCTGTGCACCAATCCGCTTACCGGAGGGACGGGCGGCGAAGCGCCGATGGGCGACAATCTGGGCACCCTGGTCCCGAACGCGGGCATGACGGGCGGCACGCTGGTGGCGGGCGCGGTTCCGGCGAAATGCGATCCGCGCGGCATATTGCTGATCGGCGACCCGCCCGAAATGGGCAGCGCGGTGCTGCCGGGCAATAATTACCACGTCTATGACATCCCCCTGTTCTGGGCCAATCTGCGCGCCGATGTCGCGGCGCGAGAGGAAGGCTACGCCAAGGCACGGACAGCCGCGCAATGATCTTGGAGAATGCGCGCGGCTTTGCCGACGCGCTGCCGGATGGCGGCGTGCTGCTGGGGCTCGATCCCGGTACCAAGACGGTCGGGGTCGCCATGTGCGATGCCGGCTGGCGGTTCGCCACGGCGGGCAAGACTCTGCCGCGCGGCAAGTTCGGGCCGCTGAAGGAAGCGCTCGCCGCCCTGCTGGCGGCGCGCAAGGTGGCCGGCATCGTGGTCGGCCTTGCCAGGAACATGGACGGAAGCGAAGGCCCCCGTGCGCAGGCCGCGCGCGCGCTTGCCCGCAATCTGGACGAGGCCTTCGCGCTGCCCATCCTGCTGTGGGACGAACGGCTCTCTACCGCCGGGGCGGAGCGCGCGATGATCGAGCAGGACATGAGCCGGGCCCGGCGTGCCGAGCGGATCGACAGCCATGCAGCGGCGGTCATCCTGCAGGCTGCGATCGACGCGTTATCGGCGTCTTTCCTCGATTGATAACAGTGAGTTAGTGTGAGGTATCGAAACGATCGGGGTCAAGCGCCGCGATCGCTTCGGGCATGGCCTCGCGCAGGAATGACAGGATCTGGCGACAGCGGTCGGGCTCGCCTGCCTGCAGGGAACGCTCCGCATCGGCCAGCTTGCGTTCCATGACCTGCAGCATGTGGCGGCAATTATTGGCTGCGTGACGCAATTCGTCCGCTTCGCCAGTCCTGCCCGTGCCGTTCCCGTCCATCTCGCGCGCATTGCGAAGAATCGGAAGCAGTTGCAATATCATCTGACATAGCAACAAAATTTAATTTGCCGATCGGATCGCCACCACGATGCCGTCCGCCATGTCCGCCGGAACCTCTCCGCCTTCCGGCACGCGCTGCGCGTCGGCGCGGGCACGAACCAGCACCGATTGTGGCACGTTGCGGTCATGAATGACCACATCCGCGCCGCCCAGAAGCCGCGCTTCGCGCAAGGTAAGGTCGTCGGGATCGGCTGACCGCAAGAGGATCTGGAAAAACCCCTGCTCGGTATCGTTCCTGTCGCCCGACAGCCAGCGATCGACCGCGTCCTCGCCCTGTACCGCCATCGGGTCGAGCGGGCCGCCTTCGCGCAGCGCCGCGTCGAGCGCGCGGCGCCGCTGGTCGGATGTCGGAAAGCGCGCGCGGATCGCCGGGCGCGCGGCGGACAATTGCGACGCCAGCCGGCCGAGGCCCTGCGGCAGGAAGCGCTCAAGCCGCAGCCGCAGCATCTTGGCCATGCCTGCCGACGCGCCGCCGGTGCCGACCGCCACGATCACCGGTTCGCGGTCGACGATCGACGGGACGGTGAAATCGCACAGCGCGGGCCGGTCGGTCACGTTGACGATCAGCCCCTTGCCGCGCAGCCGCATCGCCGCGGCCCTGGCCTCGCCCTCGTCATCCAGCACCACGAAGGCGAGCTGGGCGTGATGTGCCTCAGCCTCGCCCACGCAGATGCCGCCTGCCCGTTCGACCAGGCGGCGCTTGGCTTCGGCAGCCTCGCCCAGGCCCAGCACCACGACCCTGCGATCGGCGATGCGGTGGAAGAGCGGCAGCGAGTTCACAGCCAGTCCGGCACGCGTTCGGCGGCGAGGATGGCGGCAGGCTCGATCCGGTCGGCCACCACCGCGAAGCGGTCGCCGCTGACCAGCACTTCGGGCACCAGCGCGCGCGAATTATAGGTGTTCGCCATCGTCGCGCCATAGGCGCCCGCGGTACGGAACACCGCCAGGTCGCCGGTCTGCACCGAGTCGATCTCGCGCTCCTTGGCGAAGACGTCGCTCGATTCGCAGATCGGGCCGACCACGCTGGCGGTCAGGCGATCGCCCGTTGGCCGGACCGCGGCGAAGTCGTGCCAGGCGTCGTACATCGCGGGGCGGGCCAGATCGTTCATCGCCGCGTCGACCACCACGAAAGGCGCGGTCACGCCCTGCTTCACCCGGATGACTTCGGTGACGAGCATGCCCGAATTGCCGGTGATTACGCGCCCCGGCTCGAACATCAGCGTCACGTCCCAGCCCTTGCAGACCCGCGCGACCATCGCGCCATAATCGGCGGGCGAGGGAAACTGCTCGCCCTCGCGGTAGGGGACGCCGACGCCGCCGCCCAGGTCCATGTGGGTGACGTGGTGCCCCTCGGCCCGGATCGCCTCCATCAGCGCGCCCATGCGGCTGAAAGCGGCCTCCAGCGGGGCAAGGCTCTGCAACTGGCTTCCGATATGCACCGCCAGCCCGCGAAGGTTCATGCCGGACAGGCGCGCCAGACGGTCGAACATCTCCGCCGCGCGGTCATAGGGCACGCCGAACTTGTTCTCGGCCTTGCCGGTCGAGATCTTGGCATGGGTCCCCGCCTCGACATCGGGGTTCACGCGCAGGGCGCAGGGCGCGGTCACGCCGCGCTCGGCGGCCAGCGCGGCCAGTTCCTCGCCCTCTTCCTCGGATTCCACGTTGAACTGCCCGATCCCCGCTTCCAGCGCGGCGGCCAGTTCGCGCCGCGTCTTGCCGACGCCCGAGAACACGATGTCGGCTGCCGGAATGCCCGCCGCCAGCGCGCGGCGCATCTCGCCCTCGGACACGACATCGGCGCCGAAGCCCTGCTCCTTCAGCACTTTCAGCACCGCGACATTGGGGTTCGACTTCACCGCGAAGGCCAGGTGGACGCTGGGCAGATCGGCCAGCCCCTCGCGGAACACCTGCGCATGGCGTTCCAGCGTGGCGCGCGAATAGACATAGACGGGCGTGCCGACCTGTTCCGCGATGCGGGCCAGCGGCACGTTTTCGGCATGAAGTTCGCCGTTGTGGTAATGGAAATGGTCCAAGGAAAATCAGCCTTCGGGCGGGAGGTCGAACGGGTCTTCCTCGCGCGGTTCGGATCGTACGCGAAGTTCGACATTGCGTTCGGGCGCGGCCTGCACCGGCCGGTCGAGCAGATCGTCGGCATCGGGCCGGGTCGCCGCGCCATAGGGCTTGGGCGGCAGGTCGGCGCCGGGCGGCGGTTTCAGTTCGGTCTGGCGGGCGCAGCCGGTGACGGCAAGCGCCGCAAGGGCAAGCGTGATGGCAAGACGCATGTCAGTCCTCCCCGATCCCGGTTTCCGGCATGCCGAGCGCGCGGCGCGCATCGGCGACGCGCAGCCTTACCTGTGTGGGCGCGGTTCCGCCATGGCTGGCGCGCGCCGCGACCGAGGAATCGACCGACAGCGCCTTGTAGACCCGCTCGTCGATGCGGCTGTCGATGGCCTTCAACTCGTCGATGGTCAGCCCGTCGAGCGCGATGCCCCGGCTCTCGGCCAGCTTGACCGCCGCGCCTGTGATGTGATGCGCCTCGCGGAAGGGGATGTCGCCTTCGCGCACCAGCCAATCGGCAAGGTCGGTCGCGGTGGCATAGCCCTGCTCCGCCGCGCCGCGCATCCGGTCGGTGCGGAACGTCGCGCCCGCGATCATGCCTTCGCTGGCCGCGATGGACAGCGCGAGCAGGCCATGCGCCTCGAACACCGGCGGCTTGTCGTCCTGCATGTCCTTGGAATAGGCGAGCGGCAGGCCCTTCATCGTCATCATCAGGCTCATCAGGCAGCCCGTGACCCGCCCCGCATGGCCGCGCACCAGTTCGGCGGCGTCAGGGTTCTTCTTTTGCGGCATGATGGAACTGCCGGTCGAAAGCGTATCGGGCAGCCGCACGAAACCGAAGGGCTGGCTGGCCCACAGCACCAGCTCCTCCGCCAGACGCGACAGGTGCAGCGCGATCTGGCTGGCGGCCTGCAGATAGTCGAGCGCGAAATCGCGGTCGGACACGGCGTCGAGGCTGTTATCGGTCGGCCGGTCGAAATCCAGCGCGTCGCAGGTCGCCTGCCGGTCGATCGGAAAACCCGTTCCCGCCAGCGCCGCGCTGCCCAGCGGACATTCGTTCATCCGCGCGCGCGCATCCAACAGGCGCGAACGGTCGCGGCGGAACATCTCGTAATAGGCCATCAGATGGTGGCCCAGCGTCACCGGCTGCGCGGTCTGCAGATGGGTGAAGCCGGGCATGATGCTGCCCGCATGTTCATCCGCACGCGTCACCAGCGCGCGTTGCAGCGCGGCCAGCCCCGCATCGGTCTGGTCCAGCGCGTCGCGCACCCACAGCTTGAAATCGGTCGCGACCTGGTCGTTGCGGCTGCGCGCGGTGTGAAGGCGTCCGGCGGGGGCGCCGATCAGCTGGGTCAGCCGGTCCTCAGTCACCATGTGGATGTCCTCGAGATCCCAGTTCTCGGGCACGCCGTTCGCTTCATATTCGGCGGCGACCGCGTCGAGGCCGCCGGTGATCGCTGTCACATCCTCTGCCGAAACGATGCCCTGCGCGCCCAGCATGGCGACATGCGCCTTGGACGCGCGGATGTCCTGCCGCCACAGTGCCTTGTCGAAGGGGATGGAGGCGTTTATCTCGCGCATGATCGCGGACGGCCCTTCGGCGAAGCGTCCGCCCCACATCTGGTTGGCGCCCCTGGCCCCATCCCTGTTTTTGCCGCCCTCACCTGCTCCGGAGCCGGAATTGCCCATGATAGATCGCATACCTTCTTACCTGGCGAGGGCGCTGGCCCTTGGCGCCGCCCTCTCGCTTGGCGCGTGCGATAGTCAAAGCGGCGCGCCGCAGCAAGGCGAGGCAGTGCAAAGCGCCGATGCCGCCCCCGAAGCCGGCGTGCTGGACGACAGCCACGCGGGCGAGGCGCTGCCCGATTTCACCATCGCCCTGCCCGACGGGACCGAACGGAAGCTGGCGGAATTCACCGGCCAGCCGCTGCTGATCAACCTGTGGGCGACCTGGTGCGGGCCCTGCAAGCTTGAGATGCCGATGCTGGACCAGCTGGCGGGCGAGCGCGAGGGATCGCTCAAGGTGCTGACCGTGTCGCAGGACATGCAGGGCGCCGAGGTGGTCACGCCCTTCTTCGAAGAGCAGGATTTTGCCAATCTTGAGCCGTGGATCGATGCGGGGAACGATTTGGGCTTCGCCTATGGCGGCGGGGTGCTGCCGCTGACGATCTATTACGACGCCGAAGGCAGGGAAGTGTGGCGCATGATCGGCGAGCATGACTGGACCAGCGCGGAGACCGCCGAGATGCTGGCGCTGGCCGAAGGCTGAGGCGGCACGGACCGGGCATACGAAAACGGCCGCCGCGATCTGGTCGCGGCGGCCGTTTTTCGAGGAGTTTCCGAAGGAAGCGGCGGTCGGGGCTGGCCCGAGCGCCTTTGGCCCATCAGTTCATCCAGATGAGGCCGAGCGTGCTGGCTGCCAACATCATGGGCACCACGCGAAGTGCCATGAAAGCAACGGCGCACTGGCGCGCAAGGCGTGAGGTCTCGTCCATGGTCATGTCCTTCCGTCGTGGTCCGGTCCGCGCTGTCTTCCAGCGAGCGGACGGTTGATCTGCTGTCCAACTACTTTCACCCAAAGGTGTTAAAGACAAGTAAATGATTGCCTCGCGGTTGCCCCGGATCGGTGCTGCAGCCGCGAACAAAACGGCGCGATTGACGCGAGCGGAAAAGCGTCTAAATCGGCCTGCACGCCGGGAGGGCATACTCCCCGGGGCGGTTAGCTCAGCTGGTAGAGCATCTCGTTTACACCGAGAGGGTCGGGGGTTCGAGCCCCTCACCGCCCACCATGGCTTCCCATGCGAATCGCGCAGGGAAGCGGCCCGCGAACGATCATGCATCGATTGTGCAGCCGCAAAAAACAGGCCGAAACGCGACTTAAAAAAATGTTCCCGGTCGAGACGTTTTTTTACGTTTTGGCAATTTCGGTCAGGTTGACTACCCAATTCGGGCGAATCACCAGGACTGCCAAGCCCTCTTTTCCGCGCGGCCCTGCGGTGCCATCATCGGCGCATGAAACGATCCTTCTCCCTTGCCGCCAGCCTTGCCGCCGTCGCCGCTCCTTGCGCGCTGACCCCCGTATCCGCCCTTGCGCAGCAGGCCGAAAGACCGGCTGCGACGCCCAGGGAAATCGCCGACGCCGCGCCGCCAAGCGACTGGACCGAAATCGCGCCCGATGATTTGATGATCATCACCCTCGCCCCCACCGAAACGGGCGAGGAGCGGCAGATCGTGATCCGCCTGATGAGCGAACCCTTTGCGCAAGGCTGGGTCGACAATCTGCGCACGCTGACACGCGCGCGCTGGTACGATGGGCTGTGGGTCTATCGACTGGTCGACAATTTCGTCGTGCAATGGGGCGATCCGGCCAGCGACCCCGACAGCGGCGAAACGCCCCGCCCCCTTCACCCCGGCATGCTGACCCCGCCCGCAAGCGACTACGTCCACCGCACGGGCCAGACGATGCCGGTCATCGACCCCTGCGCCGCTGGCGGTTTCAGCGCAGAGGCCATCTGCGACAATTTCGCGCCTGCCGCCGGGTTTCGCGAAGGCTGGCCGGTCGCCTGGGATGCCACCAGCATCTGGCCGGTCCACTGCTATGGCATGGTCGGCGTGGGCCGCAACGAAGCGCCCGATACCGGCAGCGGCAGCGAGCTTTACGCCATCATCGGCCATGCCCCGCGCAGGCTGGACCGCAATCTGGCGCTGGTCGGCCGGGTGATCGAGGGGATGGAGCATTTCTCGGCCCTGCCGCGCGGGCACGGGCGGATGAACACCTATGAGGACACGTCAGATCGCACGCCGATCCGGTCGGTCCGGCTGGCGAGCGAGATGGCCGATGCGCCGCGCTTCGAATATCTCTCGACCGAGAGCGACAGTTTTGCCCGCATGGCCGATGTGTTCGCCGCCGGGACCAATGACTTCTATACGGTGACGGCGGGCGATACCGATGTCTGCGCGGTGCCGCTGCCGGTCAGGCGCGCGAGCGAATAGGCGCGGTTGTGCGTCGGGCTCGGCCCCAAGACCCTGTTGGCCCCAAGACCCTTTTGACCTCTAAACCCTGTTGGCCTGAGCGACAGCGTCGCTGGCGCGCAGGGCGCTGATGTTGCGCGTCAGATGCGCCAGGTCGCGAACCTCTATGTCGACGACATAGTGGCCGAAGCGTTCGTCACGCGACACCAGCCCCAGATGCGAGATATTGACGTGATTGGCCGCGAAGATGCCCGTCATCTCCGCCAAAGTGCCGGGGCGGTTGTAGAGGATCACGTTGAGCCGCCCCGTCGCGCCGTCGGTGCGTGGGTCCCATGACAGGTCGGTCCATTCCTCGTCGGCGGCTTCCCTGGCCAGCGTCAGGCAATCGATGGTGTGCACGTCGACGGTCTTGCCGTCCTGCACCCCGACGATGCGGTCGCCGGGCACCGGATGGCAGCAATCCGCCAGCGCGAAATCCGTGCCGCGTCCGATGCCCCGGATGCGGACGCCGCGCTGCGGAGCCTGCCAGAAGCTGTTGTCGGGCAATTCGGCGGCGCTGCCCGGGACCAGCGCTTCCATCACCTCACGCTCCGCCAGCCGCGCTTCGCCGATGGCGTGCATCAGTGTGTCCTCGTCCGCCATGTCCAGCCGCTTGAGCGCGGCCGACAAGGCCTTCTTGCCGACTTTGCCGGGCATCCGCGCGACGATCGAATCGAACAGGTCACGGCCCGTCTCGATCGTCTCCTCGCGCTCCTTCATGCGGACCGATCGCCGGATCGCGGCGCGCGCCTTGGCGGTGGTGACGAAGCTGAGCCATGTCAGCTGCGGCTCGCTGTCGTGGCCCTTGATGATCTCGACCACGTCGCCGTTCGCCAGCGGCGTGCGCAGCGGCATGTGCCGCCCGTTGATCTTCGCGCCCACCGTCTGCGCGCCCAGGTCGGTGTGGACGGCAAAGGCGAAATCCACCGGCGTCGCGCCCTTGGGAAGCTGGTAGAGCGCGCCTTTGGGCGTGAAGGCGAAGATGCGGTCCTGGTAGATCGCCAGCTTCGCATTCTCGAGCAGTTCCTCGGCGTCCTGCGCCTGCTCCATCACCTCGATCAGGTCGCGCAGCCAGCCGACCTGCCCGTCGGGCGTGGCGCCGCCCTGCTTATAGGCCCAGTGCGCGGCCAGGCCGAATTCGTTGGTGCGGTGCATCTCCTGCGTGCGGATCTGCACCTCCATCCGCATCGAATTACGATAGATCATCGCGGTATGCAGCGAGCGATAGCCGTTCGCCTTGGGCGTCGAGATATAGTCCTTGAACCGCCCCGGCAGGCTGGACCAGTGGCGATGCAACATGCCCAAAGCGCGGTAGCAGTCGTCCTCGCTGTCGGTGAGGACGCGAAAGGCCATGATGTCGGTGATCTGTTCGAAGCTGACGTGGCGTTCGGCCATCTTGCGCCAGATCGAATAGGGATGCTTCTCGCGCCCTGACACCTCGACGTTCAGACCGCCCTCGGCCAGCACCTGCTTGATGCGCAGCGCGATTTCGTCGACCTGGCCGCCTTCTTCGGATCGGATCTGCGCCAGTCGGCCGGTGATGGTGGCATAGGCCTGCGGTTCGAGCTGTTCGAAGGCCAGCAATTGCATCTCGCGCATGTATTCGTACATGCCCACCCGCTCGGCCAGCGGGGCGTAGATATCCATCGTCTCGCGCGCGATGCGCTGGCGCTTTTCGGGCTTGGCTATGAAATGCAGCGTGCGCATGTTGTGCAGCCGGTCGGCCAGCTTGACCAGAAGGACGCGCAGATCCTCGCTCATCGCCAGCAGGAACTTGCGCAGGTTTTCGGCCGCGCGCTCGTTCTCGGGCATCTGCTCGATCTTGGACAGCTTGGTCACGCCGTCGACCAGCCGCGCGACTTCGGCCCCGAAATTGCGCTCCACATCCTCGATCGTGGCGAGCGTGTCCTCCACCGTGTCGTGGAGCAGCGCGGTGATGATCGTTTCCTGGTCCAGCTTCAGGTCGGTCATCAGCCCCGCGACTTCGACCGGGTGGCTGAAATAGGGGTCGCCGCTGGCGCGCTTCTGCGTGCCGTGCTTCTGCACGGTATAGACATAGGCACGGTTCAGCATCGCCTCGTCCGCATCGGGATCGTAGGCTTTGACTCGTTCGACAAGTTCGTACTGGCGCAGCATGCTGGGGCCGAATTTGGGCGCTAATTGCGGGGCTTGCAACCGGCCTGTTCAGGAAAATGCGCGGGCGATGCGCCGATGCGAACAGGCCTCCTAGAACAATCCGGGCATCTCGATCTGCGCGACCGTCGGATTCCGCGGCATGATCACCCGCTTGCCCAGCGATTTCGTGCCCTGCGTGCCCGCAACAAGCGGCTGGCAATAGCCGCTCTCAAGGAAAGAGGCGGCCGCAATCGTCATTTCTTCGGCGGGATTGCCCAGCATGTCCGTCAGCTCGTCATAAGCGAGGCAGGCGTTCGGCATGGTGCTGGCCATGCCCGTGTAGTAATCCGCATTGCCCGCCGCGTTCACGGTTCGGAACGTCACCGCGCGCAGGCGGTCGTCGCATTCCTCCAGATCGAAGGCATACTGGCCCACCGGCTTGCCATAGGTATTCTCGCCGATCAGCGCGGTGTTCTCTCCCGAATAGGGGATCTGCGCGTTCATGATCATTTCCGATGCCGAAGCGCTGTTGCTGGTGCCGATGAAAGCCACCTTCACCGCATCGATCGCTCCGTCCTGGCGGCGGAAGTAATAGGTGTCGTTCTGCGATGCCTTGCTGGGCCGCAGTTCGAGCGTCGAATATTCCTCGCCCACATGGCCGGCGTTCAGCAGCTCGCTCAGCACCTGCGACGTGCGGATCAGGCCGCCGCCGTTGTAGCGCACGTCGACGATCACCTTGTCGATGCCCTGCGCGCCGAAATCGGCGAAGGCGTCGCGCAATTGCTGCTCCGCAGGCTCGATGAAGGTGCGCAGGTTGATATAGCCGTATTTCCCGATCCCGGTATCGACGATGGTCGATCCATAGCGCGGGGACAGCGGCTGGATGTCGTATTCGGCCTTGGTCACCGTGCGCGTCTGCACGGCGCCATAGCCCGTGCCGCTGACTGCCCGGAACCGGAACACGCGGCTTACGCCGCTTTCCGACGGGCCCAGCGCCTCGACCAGCGTGTCATAGTCCATTGCGGCGACATCGACGAGGTTCGAGCTTGTCGTGCCGATAGCCAGGATCTCGGTCCCGCGGTCCATGCCCGCGGCATAGGCGGGCGCATTCTCATAGGCTTCGCGAAGGAGCAGGCGGCCCGTCTCGTCGATCACCAGAAGCGCGCCGATCCCGGCGGTCGAACCGCTTTCGTAATAGGCGTTCTCTTCCTCGATCGAGGTAAGATAGGTGAAGCCGCGGTCCTTCGATTCCTCGCGGGCGGGCGCGACCAGCGCGTCGACATAGCGCTGCACATCCGGATAATCGGACGCCCGCACGTTCTGGGCAAGAAGGTCGGGGAAAAGGTACCATTCCTCGAGCACGTCCCTGGCCCAAGCCTGACGGCTGGCCAGCGAACAGGTGATGCTGGTCGGTGTGGGCGTGGGTGCGGGCGAAGGCGACACCACGGTCGGCCCGGATGCGGAGCCGTCCCCGCCCCCGCCCCCGCCGCAGCCCGACAGGGCCAGTACCATCGCCAGCGCGCCCAGCGCATTTCCGGGCCGGGCAAGCGGCTTCCAGCGCGGTGCCGATGTCAGTCCCATGATGTGTCGCGATCCCTTGTGCGGGCACGCCGACATGGCCGCCCGCTGCATGACGCCATGCTATCGCTGCCGAGCTTTAATTTGAAATGAACTGGATGCAGAAATCTGTGAGGATCAACTCCACGCCGCTTGCGGAGGAAGGCTCATCAGGATCGCATCGACATTGCCCCCGGTCTTCAGGCCGAACAGGGTTCCGCGGTCATAGACCAGGTTGAATTCGGCATAGCGCCCCCGCCATTCCAGCATGCGCTGGCGGTCGGCGGCGTCCCATTCGTGGTCCATGCGGCGGCGCACGATGCGCGGATACGCGTCCAGGAACGCCTCGCCCACCGCGCGGGTAAAGGTGAAATTGGCGTCGAAGCCGGCCATGTCCCCGCAATCCAGATGGTCGTAGAAGATGCCGCCGACGCCGCGGTGGACGCCGCGATGGGGGATGTAGAAATACTCGTCCGCCCATTTGCTGAAACGCTCGTAATAATCCGCGCCATGCGCGTCGCAGGCGGCTTTAAGCACCGCGTGGAAATCGCGCGTATCCTCTTCATAGGGGATCGGCGGGTTTAGGTCGGCCCCGCCGCCGAACCAGGATTTCTGCGTGGTCAGGAACCGCGTGTTCATGTGCACCGCCGGGACATGCGGATTGGCCATGTGGGCGACCAGGCTGATGCCTGTGGCGGTGAAATCGGGATGTTCCGCACTGGCGCCGTTGATCGTGGCCGCGAATTGCGGGGCGAAGCTGCCGTGCACGGTCGAGACATTGACGCCGACCTTCTCGAACACCTTGCCCTTCATCACCCCGCGCGTGCCGCCGCCGGGGTTGTCGTTGCCTTCCTCCTCGCGCTGCCATGGCGTATAGGTGAAGGCGGCGTCGCTGCCGGCCTCGCGCTCGATCTCTTCGAAGGCGGCGCAGATCCGGTTGCGTAGCGTTTCGAACCACTCGCGTGCCTGCTCGGTCTGATTTGTCCAGTCGGTCATGGCGAGAGCGCTTGCCAAACTGCGGGGATCGCGGCAATAGCAAGCGCATGGTTCCCGTTTCGTTCGCATCCATGGAATTCGCCGGCCAGGAATGGCGCATGGTCGCCGATGCCCGGGGCGGCCGCGCTCTGTACTGGGAGCGGGAAAATGCGCTGATCGTGGCCGATCTCCATCTTGAAAAGGCCAGCTTCTATGCGCGCAGCGGCCAGATGCTGCCCCCCTATGACAGCCGCGAAACGCTGGAGCGCGTGGCGCAGGCGGTGCGGGCGACCGGCGCGCGGCGGGTGTTCACCCTGGGCGACAATTTCCACGATGCGGCCGGACCCGCCCGGATGGAGCCGCATGCGCGCGGCATGCTGGATGCGCTGACCCGCGCGCTCGACTGGGTGTGGGTGACCGGCAACCATGACGAAAAGCATGGCGAGGCTGCCGCCCCCGGCGGTACGCAGGTCGATGAGATGGAGGTTTCGGGCGTGATGCTGCGGCATATCGCACGGCCCGACGAGACGAGGCCCGAACTGTCCGGCCATTTCCATCCCCGGTTGCAATTGTCGCTGCGCGGGCGGAGAATCGTTCGGCCCTGCGCGGTGGTGGCCGAGGGGAACGGGCAGACCGGCGGGCGCATGGTGCTTCCTGCCTGCGGCGCGCTGACGGGCGGCATGGATGCGGGCGATCCCGCAATCGTGTCGGCGCTGCAGCCGGCCCGCGCGATCGAGGCGGCGGTTCCGGCGGCGGGGCGCTTGCTGCGATTCCCGCTGTGGCGTGCGGCCTGATCGGCGCGCCGAACCGCAGCAGGCTTGGATTCGGGCCGCGCCGTTCCTATTTTCTGCAGGGCCTTCGCGGAACGCACCATCCGGTGCCGAGTTCTCTCTTTATAAAAATCCCGATTGGGGATAAGAGCGCCCGCTGAGGTTTCCATCCGTCACGCTTTCAAAAGCCTGGCGGAGATTTCCGCGACTGCCCGATGATCCGCGTCACGCGGCTGGCGGCAGTGGCGTTCTAGTTTTTGGTATAGAGGCAATCGAAGGAGAAGGCCCCATAGCACGTCCACCTCGTCGCAGTTTGCAACCGCCGGTCAAGAGCGGGCCGCGATATAATAATTTCATTCAGGTCGACAAGGTTCGCGTCATCGATGGCGAAGGCGAGAATCTCGGGGTGATGTACACGCGTGAGGCTATCGAACAGGCGGCCGAGGTAGGGCTGGATCTGGTCGAGGTATCGCCCAATGCCGATCCGCCGGTCTGCAAGTTCCTGGACGTCGGCAAGTACCGGTACGAGGCCCAGAAAAAGGCCAATGCCCAGCGCAAGACGCAGAAGACGCAGGAACTCAAAGAGATCAAGATGCGTCCCAACATCGATGATCACGATTACGACGTGAAAATGCGTAACGTGAACAAGTTCATCGAGAATGGCGACAAGGTGAAGCTGACCCTGCGCTTCCGCGGGCGTGAATTGTCGCACCAGGAACTGGGCATGAACCTGCTGAAGCGCGTGCAGGAAGACGTCGAGGAAATCGCCAAGGTCGAGGCCTATCCCCGCATGGAAGGCCGGCAGATGCTGATGGTGCTTGCTCCCAAGTGAACCGTTCGAACACGTTTTGGTAACCATCGCTCCCCTAGCATCGGGGAGCAATGGCATCGGAATGGTTTCTTTCACCCGATTGGGACGATGAGGCGCGGGCGGATTTCCGCCTGCGCCTTTCGCAAGCCCGCGAGCAGCGACGTTATTACCTGGGACAAAAGGCGGCCGCGATCGCCGACCGGCATCCCGAGGCCGCCATCGCGCTTTATGACGAAAAGATCGCCGCCGCAGAGTACGAGGACGAGATCGTCCCCGCCCTGCACGCGCAGGCCATGATCCATTTCCGCGCGGGCGATCACGAGGCAATGTTCCATGCCTTCGAGCGCGCGATCGAGGCAGGAGGCGAGTTTACCGCCATCGCGGCGATCACCGATTATTGCTCGGCAGTCGGGCTGCTGCGCGACGAGAGCCGCTATCGCAGCGCGCTGGACTGGCTCGACAAGCTCGATTCGCGGGCGATCGCGCAGCTGGGCCATCCGTTCGTGGGCTTTGCCGCCAGCGCGGCGCGTGCCTTCATCTGCTGGCAGACGGGCGAGCGCGAGCTGGCTGCCGATGCCGCGCGAGAGGCTTTGGAAATGTCGATCAGCGATGACCCGATGCCCGGCCTGCCCTGCATGGGCAGCGCGCCCAAGCCGCCCAGCCCGGTCCATGACCGCCTTTTGGTGATCGCGGGTTTGTGGGACGAGGATAATCTGGGCCCCGCGCCGCTGGCCTGATCGATCAGCCTTCGGGGTGCCCGTGCCAGCTGCGCCGCTCTTCCGCCGCGCGCAGCACTTCATAGGCCAGTTGCAGCTTGTGGAATTCCCTGGCCGCCGCTTCGTCGCCCGGCTTCACGTCGGGATGGACTTCCTTCGCCTTTGACCGCCACGCTTTCTTGATGGCGGCGAAGTCGACGTCATATTCCAGTTCCAGCACGTCGAGGGCGTTGATCTCGTCCTTGCTGCGCGAACCGTCACCCGACCCGCCCCAGCCGTAATGCGACGCGGTCTTGTATCCGGCATTGGTCGAACGTTCGCTCGCCGCGCGGGCGGCGGCTTCCTCGGCATCGAGGCCGGCGAAATAGTCCCAGCCGCGATTATATTCGGCGGCATGCTTTTCGCAGAAATACCAGCGGTCGGGATTGTTGGGAGATTTGGGAGCGGGACAATTGCCCGGCTCTTCGCAGCCATGCCGGTCGCACAGCTTTACCGTCTGCGCGTCGCGCCCGGCTTCATAGCCGCGCCAGCGCGGGAAACCCCAGTCCATCGATCGACCCGAACGTGCCATGTATTATGCGTTACAGTGTCGATCGCCGGGGGTCGAGGGGCGATCCGCCGAAAGGGTTCGACGAACCGCCCACTCGAGGAGTTACTGGACGGTGACGGTCACGGCGCGGCGGTTCTGCGCCCATGCCTGCTCGTCCGAACCCATCGCCATCGGGCGTTCCTTGCCATAGCTCACGACATTGACGCGGCCGGGCTGGATGCCCAGGCCCACCAGATAGTTCTTCGCGGCATTGGCGCGGCGCTCACCCAGGGCGAGGTTGTATTCGCGGGTGCCGCGTTCGTCGGCATGGCCTTCGATCGTGACGCGCGTGTTCGGGTACTGCTGCAGCCAGCGAGCCTGGCTCTGCAGCGTGGCCATGTCGGCGCTGTCGACGTTGTAGCGGTCGGTGTCGAAGAAGATGCGATCCGACGAGACCGAGGCCATGAAATCTTCCTGGCTGCCGGGGACGGGGCCGCTGGGCGCGGGCGTCGCGGTCGGCGCCGGCATCGGGGTCGGTTCGGGCGGCAGTTCGTCAGGCGTGGACTTGCAGGCGCCCAGCGCAAGCGTGCTGGCGGCAATGAGCAGGACGACGGACTTCTGGCGGTTCAAGAGCGACATTGAAAATGCTCCTTCTGATGACCTGCGGACATGTCTCGCAGGGGGCGGTCTGGACTATGGTGACCGTGCGCACGGCCCCTACGAACGCACGGTGATGACAGGATAACGCAGTTAAGGCAAAACCGGTCCCCACGCAGGGTCGGAAGCATCTTCCGGCGTTTCCAGCTTGCGCAGATGGCGACCGGTCAGATCGACCTGCCACAGCGAAGTTTCCCCCGTGTTCTTCGTCGTGCGGAAGAACTGGATGATGCGGCCATTGGGGCTCCAGGTCGGAGCCTCGTCCTGCCACGCATTGGTCAGGTGACGCATGTTGCCGCCCGACGGGCTCATCACCGCGACGCGCAGGTCGCCCGCGATGTGGGTAAAGGCGATCTGGTCGCCGCGCGGGCTCCATTCCGGAGTCGCCGCGCGGCCCCCGAAGAAGGTGATGCGGCGCTGGTTCGATCCGTCCGCGTCCATCACATAGACCTGCTGGCTGCCCGAACGATCCGATTCGAACACGATGCGGCGGCCGTCGGGCGAATAGGATCCGCCGATGTCGATGCCGGGGCTGTCGGTCAGCCGCACCGGCGAACCGCCACCGCCGGCCGGGACGCGGTAGATGTCGGTATTGCCCGCGATCGCCATCGAATAGAGGATATAGCGCCCATCGGGCGACCAGCGCGGCGCGAAGGTCGGGTTGCTGGACTGGGTGACCAGCGTCTGGCGGCCCGACTGGATGTCATAGACATAGATGCGCGGATTGCCGTCCGAATAGGACAGATAGGCGATCTTGGAATAATCGGGCGAATAGCGCGGGGTCAGCGCGCTGCTCGAGCCGCTGGTGATGAAGCGGTGGTTCGCGCCGTCCGAATCCATGATGGCCAGACGCTTGCGGCGGTTACCCTTGGGCCCCGTCTCGGCGATATACGCAATGCGGCTGTCGAAGAACGGCTCCTCGCCCGACAGGCGCGAATAAATCATGTCGGCGCATTTATGCGCGGCGCGGCGCCAGTCGGCGGGCGCGACGACATAGCCTTCGCGCACCAGCTCGCTGCCGAGCTGGACGTCGTAGAGATAGCAGCCCACCGTCAGCTGGTTGTTCGCAGCGGAAGTGACATAGCCATGGACCAGCATGTCGGTACCCAGCGGGCGCCAGCGGCCGAACTGCGGATTGGTCGCCTCGGAAAAGGCGATCGTGGGCAGGCGGTCGGGACCGACCGGCTTGAACAGCCCATTGTTCTGCAGGTCGGCGGTGATGATGCGCGCCAGTTCCACGCCCAGCTTCGATGTGGTCTGCGGCGCGGCGGGCGTGGGCTGGTCGCGGTCGGTCGGAAAGGCGGGAATGGCGATGCCCAGATCCTGCCACTCGCTTTCGTCGGACACCGATCCGGTCAGCCCCCCGGTGTCCTGCGCGGCGGCAGGCATGGCGGCCATGGCAAAGGCGGCAGCGATCAGGCTGACGAACTGGGGCCGGTGAGCTTTGAGCATCCTATAGTCTCCGGTCGAAACGGAACGCGTCCACGCGTTTCCAGCTATCGTAATATTCTGAAGGAAGATCGAAGGGCGCTGCAAGCTGCACCGCCCTGATGGCGAGTTCGGCGTGGCGGTCGGCCTGCGCCCGGTTGGCATCGGTGATGCCCGACTGGGACACGACCTCGGGGCGGCCCGCAAGGCTGCCGTCGCGGTTCATGCGCCAGGCGAGCACCGTGACCAGCTTTTCCGAATCGACACCCTGCGGCGCGGTCCAGTGCGGTTTCAGCGCGCGCGCGATGGCAGAGGACAGCGATGCGGCGGTCGCGGGCCCGGCGCGTTCTGCCGGCTGGTCGCGGTCCGTTCCGCTGCCGCCGGTGCCCGCCAGGAAGTCCGAGCCGATCCGGCTGCCCGTGGCGGCCTGCTGCTTTGGCGCGGGCTGCTGCTTGGGCTGTGGCGGGGCCGGCTTGGGTTCGGGCCGGCGGGCCTTGGGCTGCGGGGCGGGCGTGGGATTGGGCCGCGGCGTTGGCGCGGGGCGCGGCCGTTCGACCGGCGCCGTGGTTACGGGTACGGATTCGGGAATCGCTTCGGCGACGGGCTGGATGTCGCCAATCTCGGGCGCGACCGAAGGGGCCGGATCGGCCATGGGGTTCGGCGAGATCGATTCGAGCGCGATCTCGTCCGAGACGGTGACCGAAATGCGGTCGGGAAGCGCGACCGGTTCCTCCGAGCTGTCCCACCACGCCAGCGCCGCGAACAGCAGCAGATGGGCGGCGACGGCGATCCCCAGACCCACGCGCTCCTCGCGCCCGAAAGCGGGCGTTTCGGGCGTTTCATAGGGTGCTGAAGCGGAACGCATGGTCGCCATCGGCTATGGGCTTTCAGATGAACCGTTTGTGACCAGCGATATCTGGCGGAATCCGGCGGCGTTGAGCGCCCCCATGACCGCCACCACGCGCCCGTAGTCGAGCGAGCGATCGGCGCGCAGCACAACGGGCGGCACGTTCGTCGAGCCGGGCGGGGAAATGGCCGCCAGCCGGTCGGCGAATGCGCCCGCGGGCACCTGGTCCTCGTCGATATAGATCAGGCCCTGGCTGTCGAGCGAGACGCTGACCTGCCGATCCTCGTTATTGAGCGCGTCGGCCTGGCTGTCGGGCAGGTCGACGGGCACGCCCGCGACCAGCAGCGGGGCGGCGACCATGAAGATGATCAGCAGCACCAGCATCACGTCGACCATCGGCGTGACATTGATCTCGGCCATGGGCGCGCGGCCGTGGCGACCGCGCCGCCCGCGCCCTCCCCCGCCGGACGATGCGAGCCTTGCGCCCATCTACATCGCCTCCAGTTCGCGGCTGAGCGAGGCGTGCAGCCGGTCGGCGAAGCGGTAGAGCCGCGTTTCGTAGACGCCCACGCGGTGCGAGAAACGGTTATAGGCGATCACCGCCGGGATGGCGGCAAACAGGCCGATGGCGGTGGCGAACAGCGCCTCGGAAATGCCGGGCGCGACGACCGCGAGCGAGGTGTTGGACTGGGCGCCGATCTGGAAGAAGCTTTCCATGATGCCCCACACCGTGCCGAACAGGCCCACGAAGGGCGCGACCGAACCGACGGTGGCGAGGAAATTGAGCTGCGCCGCCAGCTTGTCGCTTTCCGCCGTGACCGCCGCGTCCATCGCCTGCGTCATGCGGGCGCGGGTGCCCTCGCGGTCGCGCACGCCCTTTTCGGTCGATGCGCGCCATTCTGCCAGCCCAGCCTCGGCCACGCTGCGCGAGGGCAGATTGCCCTCGCGGTTGGCGATCAGCGCGTCGGGATTGTCGCTGCGCCAGAAGCTCTTTTCGAAATGGCGGTTCTTGGAATCCAGCCGCCCCACCTTCATCGAGAACGAGACGATGATCGCCCACACCCAGATCGAGGCAAGCAGCAGCCCGGCCATTACCAGCTTCACCACGATCCCGGCATCGAGGAACAATTGCAGCGGATCGAGATGCGTGGGCGCGGCCACGGCGGGCGGGATCGCTGCAGACAGAATGAGGGCGGTTGCTGTCATCGACATCAGGCTTTCAGGTCAGGAGAGGTTCGGGGGAGAGCGCCCCCATCTGCGGATATGCCCGGCTTAGCTGAACGGGCAATGAAATTCTCGAACGCGTGCAGCCATTCGTCTGGCTGGCGTCGCGGGCGGCCATTGGGCGCGACGAAGCCGACGCGCACGTCCATCTCGGCCAGCAGCGTTTCGCGCTGATCGCCGCCCAGCCACGCACGCTGGTTGAGCCGGCACGAGGCGCGCCCGATCTGGACCGCACGCGTCTGGATCAGCACGTCGTCGTCCAGCCGCGCGGGAGAGGCGTAGCGGATCGCCAGGTCGCTGACGGCATAGGCCCCCTCGCCCGCTTCATGCGCGGCGCGCTGATCGATGTGCAGCATGCGCAGCAGGTCCGAGCGCGCGCGTTCGAACCAGCGCAGGTAATTGGCGTGATAGGCGACGCCGGACAGGTCGGTATCCTCGAAGAAAACGCGCACCGCGTAGAAATGCGCATCGCGCAGGATCGATCCGCCCGCCGGAACAGGCAGCGCGTCGCCCGGGGGCAAGTCGGATGTCTGGTCCTTGGCGTGCATATGATTGCGTCCATAGCCGGGCGGGGATTCGCCGCACAAGCACGCGGACGAAACTTGTGAACCGTTGATCGCGGACCAGCCACGAATGGCCGAGGTCCGGAACAAGTGATCGAGAAGCGCGCGCCCTATTGCCCTGTCAGCATCGGGCCCATCGTGCGCCCGCCCAGCAAATGCACGTGCAGATGCGGCACGATCTGGCCTCCATCGGGGCCGATATTGTTGATCAGGCGATAGCCGTCCTCGACCAGCCCAAGCTGCCGCGCGACATTGCCGATGGCCTTGACGTAGCCCGCGACTTCCTGGGCGGGGGCGTTCTGCGAGAAATCGTCCCAGCTGACATAGGCGCCGCGCGGCACCACCAGCACATGGATCGGCGCGACGGGGGCGATATCCTCGAACGCGACGGCCCATTCATCCTCGTACACCCGGGTCGAGGGGATTTCCCCGCGCAGGATCTTCGCGAAGATATTGTCGGAGTCATAGGGCTGCGTCGGATCGACGGGGGTCACGCTCATGGCTCAGTTCCCTTGGCTGCTGCGCGCATTCTTTTCCTCGATGCCCGAAACCCCCTCGCGGCGGCCCAGTTCGGCAAGTGCGTCGTGGATCGAAAGGTCGCGGGCGGAGAGCAGGACGGACAGGTGAAAGATTACGTCCGCCGCCTCGCCCACAAGTTCCTCATCGCTGCCCGCCAGCGCGGCGACGACGGTTTCCACCGCTTCCTCGCCCAGCTTGCGCGCGGCATAGTCGGGGCCGCGGTCGAACAGCTTGGCCACATAGCTATCGTTCGGATCGCCGCCCTTGCGGGTTTCGATCGTGGCGGCCAAACGAGTGATGATGTCGATGCTGTCGGTCATGTCAGCCAGTCGCTTAGGTCGCGGGGAGGGAATCGTCTAGTGCCGCGGATCGGGCACGAACATGCGGTCGATGCCGGCGCGCAGATCGCCTGCCTCGCGCTGCAGATCCAGCCGGTCCTCGTCCGCCTTGCGGTAATCGTCGATCGCGTTCTCGATCAATTGTTCGCTGCTGCCCAGGCCTCGCAGCGCTTCGCGCGCCATGGTAATGGCCGATTCGAACACCTCGCGCACGACGACGTCGTTCCTGCCAGGGTCCAGCTTGATGATCGAACGGCGGTCATAGACGCGGATATGGACGAGCGCGCTGGGAAAGGCCTCATGCACCTCGCGCAGCAGATTGGCGTCGATCTGGTCGCCGTCGATGCAGAACAGGATCGCCTCCGCCTCGGCAGCGCCGGCCTGGCGCAGCATGTCCATGCGCGTGCCGTCGCCGAAATAGACGGTGGCGCCGAATTCGCGCGCCACGTCGATCTGTTCGACATTGCTGTCGATCACGGTCAGGCCGATCTCGCCCGCGGCCAGCGTCTGCGCGACCGTCTGGCCAAAGCGGCCATAGCCCACGACCAGAGCGGTGGCGCCCTTGTTGACCGGACCCTCGCGCTCTTCGCCGGGAGTGCTGGGAGGCCTGCGGATGCTTGAGGTGAATTTCATCAGGAACGGGGTGCAGGCCATCGAGATGGTCACGATGGCGGTGAACAGGCTCGACGCTTCGCTGCTGATCAACAGGCCGCGTTCAGCGGCGGCAAACAGGACGAAGCCGAACTCGCCCCCCTGGCTGAGCAGCAGGCCAAGCGCGAGCGCGCTGCGCCATTGCATCCTGGCCAGCATGCCCAGCAGGAAGATCACGCCCGCCTTGGCCGATATCAGCAGCACCGCGCCCAGCAGCACGAAGACCGGGCGATCCGCGATCGCCTGAAGGTCCAGCATCATCCCCACGGCCAGGAAGAACAGGCCCAACAGGATCGAGCGGAAAGGCTCGACATCGGCTTCCAGCTCGTGCCGGAAGGGAGAGCTGGCCAGCATCACGCCCGCCACGAACGCGCCCAGCGCGGTCGACAGGCCTAGCCACGCCATCAGCGCGGCGGAGCCGACCACCGCGAACAGGCCGGCGACCACGAACATCTCACGCTCGCCCAGATTGCCGATCAGGCGCAGCAGCGGGCGCAGCAGGTACGCGCCAGCCAGCACAAGCCCGCCGACCGCGGCAATGGTCATCAGTCCAAGCTGCCAGCCCGGAGGTCCCGCCTGGTCAGCCGGATTGCGGCTGAGCGCGGCAACGATCGTCAGCAGCGGGATGATCGAGAGGTCCTGGAACAGCAGGACGGCAAAGGCGCGTTCCCCGAAGGGAGTCCGCAGGCGGCCCGCCGATTGCAGCATCGGCAGCACCTGCGCGGTCGAGGACAGCGCCAGCGGCAGGCCCAGCGCCAGCACCGCGGCAAAGGTAAAGCCGGTGGTCAGATAGATGATCGCGACGATAGCCGCCGCGCAGAGAAGCACTTGCGCGAAGCCCAGCCCGAAGATCTCGCGCCGCATGCGCCACAGGCGCTGGGGTGCCAGTTCGAGCCCGACGATGAACAGCAGGAAGGTGATGCCAAGCTCGGCAAAATGAAGCTTGTTCTCGGCATCGCCGGCAAGGCCCAGCACCTGTGGGCCGACCATGACGCCCGCCACCAGATAGCCCAGAGTGGCGCCCAGCCCCAGCCGGCGGAACAGCAGAACGAAGCCCAGCGCGAAGCCGAGAAGCACGAAGCCTTCGACCAGAAGACCCGCGCTTCCGCCCTCCTCCATCGGTCAGGCCCGCGCCGGCAGGCCCGCCGCGCGCAGCGCGGCGTGGGCATCGGCGATGGAATAGGTCCCGAAATGGAAGATCGAGGCGGCCAGCACCGCGCTGGCATGCCCCTTTGTCACGCCCTCTACCAGGTGATCGAGCGTGCCAACCCCGCCGCTAGCCACCACCGGCACCGACACCGCATCGGCAATCGCGCGGGTAAGCGCGAGGTCATAGCCCGCCTTGGTCCCGTCGCCGTCCATCGAGGTGACGAGCAATTCGCCCGCGCCCAGTCCGGCCAGCCTGACGGCATGTTCCACCGCGTCGATGCCGGTGGGCTTGCGCCCGCCATGGGTGAAGATTTCCCAGCGATCCTCTCCGTCTGAAGAGACGCGCCGCGCGTCGATCGAGGCGACCACGCATTGCGCGCCGAAGCGGTCGGCGATGTCGGCCACGACTTCGGGCCGGGCCACGGCCGCGGAATTGACCGCCACCTTGTCGGCCCCCGCCAGCAGCAGCGTGCGCGCATCCTCTGCCGATCGCACGCCGCCGCCCACCGTCAGCGGCATGAAGCAGACCTGCGCGGTGCGGCGCACAATGTCGACCAGCGTGCCGCGGCCTTCGTGGGTGGCCGAAATGTCGAGGAAGCACAGCTCGTCCGCGCCGGCGGCATCATAGGCGCGCGCCTGTTCGACCGGATCGCCCGCATCGACCAGATCGACGAAATTCACGCCCTTCACCACGCGCCCTTCGGCCACGTCGAGGCACGGAATGACGCGGATCCGGACCGTCATGTGCGCGGTCCTGCCGCTTTCGCGGCCATGGCGAGCGCGGCGGCCAGATCCAGCCGCCCGTCATAGATCGCGCGGCCGGTGATCACCCCCTCGATCCCGTCGACCGCGTGGAGCGAAAGGATGTGGATGTCGTCGAGCCCCTTGACCCCGCCGCTGGCGATGACGGGCATGTCGGTGGCGCGCGCCAGGTCGACCGTGGCGTCGATGTTGCAACCCTTGAGCATGCCGTCGCGGCCGATGTCGGTGAACAGCAGGCTGGCGACGCCCGCATCCTCGAACCGGCGGGCAAGGTCGACCACCGGCACGTCGGACAGTTCGGCCCAGCCCTCGGTCGCGACCATGCCGTCGCGCGCGTCCACCGCTACCACGATGCCGCCGGGGAATTCCCCGGCCATGTCCTTCACGAATATTGGGTCTTTCAGCGCCGCGGTGCCCATCACGATGCGGCTGACGCCAAGGTCGAACCAGCCCTCGACCGCCTCGCGCGTGCGGATGCCGCCGCCAAGCTGGACGTGGCCGGGGAAGCTTTGCAGGATGCCCTCGACCGCCTCGCGGTTCTCGGTGCGGCCCGCGAAGCTGCCGTCGAGGTCGACGACATGCAGATGCATCGCCCCCGCCTGAGCGAACAGAGCGGCCTGTGCGGCGGGATCGTCGCCATAGACCGTGGCGCGGTCCATGTCGCCCTCGGCCAGTCTGACGACCTGGCCTCCCTTCAGATCGATGGCGGGAAATACAATCATGGCGTCCAGTCCAGAAATCGTTCGAGCAGGTCGATGCCGTAGCGCTGGCTCTTTTCCGGGTGGAACTGCACGCCCAGCATGTTGTCGCGCGCGACCGCAGCGGTGATCGCGCCGCCATGGTCGGTGATGGCGGCGATGTCGCGGCCGCTGTCGGCGACGAAATGGAAGCTGTGGAGGAAATAGGCCTCCCCCGCCTCGATCAAGCCTGCACCGTCGTGGTGCGGCATCGGGCGGACGTCGTTCCAGCCCATGTGCGGCACCTTGATGGCGGGATCGGTCACCTCGATCGCGCGCACCTCGCCCGAAATCCAGTCGAGCCCGTCATGCGTGCCGAACTCGATGCCCCGCGTTGCCATCAGCTGCATGCCGACGCAGATGCCCAGGAACGGCGCGCCGCCTTGCAGCACGGCTTCCTCCATCGCGTCGATCATGCCGGGAATGGCGCGCAAGGCGCTGGCACAGGATCCGAAGGCGCCCACGCCGGGCAGGACCACCCGTTCGGCCCGCAGCACGTCCATCGGGTCCGACGTGACCACGATCCGCCCCGCCCCCGCGGCCCGCAGCGCGTTTTCGACGGAATGCAGATTGCCCGCGCCGAAATCGATGAGAGCCAGGCCGTCCTTCATCGCCCGCCCTTCATCGCCGAAGCGCCTCTAGCCCCTCGGCCGCGAATTTGGCGTCGAATTCGATAACGGTCACGCTGGCGGCGCCGTTCGCGACAAAGGGATCGCGCTGCGCCTCCGCCTCGATCTCCACGCGCACCCCGACGGCGAAGACCATCCCGCCGGTCCGCGGCACCTTGCGGCCCCATGCGACGAAGCGGCCCGCATCGCGGCCCTTTTCCAGCCACGCGACGTGATCGGGCAGCAATTCGTCCATCCGTTCGGTCGGGGCGGTATAGGTGATGTCGAGAATGAACATGGCGCGTCAGACCTCCAGCGTGCCGGTGCCGAGCATGCCCTTGGTCGACGGAACCGCATCGCCCTTCCTCGGGTCGATCTCCACCGCAGAGCGCATGGCGCGGGCGAAACCCTTGTATATCGCCTCCACGATGTGGTGGTTGTTCTGGCCGTAGAGCAATTCGATGTGCAGCGTGATGCCCGCAGCCTGCGCGACCGAATGGAACCAGTGCTCGAACAGTTCGGTATCCATCTCGCCCAGCCGCGGCTGCGAGAAACCGGCCCGCCACACCAGATAGGGTCGGCCGGAGATGTCAAGCGACACCCGGGCCAGCGTCTCGTCCATCGGCGAATAGGCGTGGCCATAGCGGGTGATCCCGCGCTTCTCGCCCAGTGCCTGCGAAATCGCCTCGCCCAGCGCGATCGCGCTGTCTTCCACCGTGTGATGCTGGTCGACATGCAGGTCGCCGTCGACGCGCAACTTCACGTCGATCAGCGAATGGCGCGAGAACTGCTCGATCATGTGGTCGAGAAAGCCGATGCCCGTCTCGATCCGGTACGCGCCGGTTCCATCGAGATCGACCGCGACGTCGATATCGGTCTCATGGGTCTTGCGCCGGACGGTTCCGGTGCGTGCGGGAAGGCTGCTGTGCATGGCTATGGCGCTATAGGCTTCAACCCGCGCCGCGCAAGGGGTTGCGCGCTGCCGTTCGCACCGTGTCATGCGCGGGGGCTGCGCGGGGCCAATCCGGCAACAATTGTTCACCGCTGTCGATAATGTCGTGCAGGTCGCGCCTTTCCGGCTTGACCGGCGGGTAAGCTGCTGACAATCCAATCCGCATGAACGACACCACGCCGGACAGCCTGATCCCTTACGACGAGATCGTGCAGGAAGCGCTGCGCGCCGTCGTGGGCCGCGTGCTGGGAGAGGTGGAGGCCGCGGGCGGCCTGCCGCCCGGCAGCCATCATTTCTACATCACCTTCAAGACCGGCGCCGCCGGGGTCGAGATTCCCGCCGACCTGCGCGCGCGTTTCCCGGACGAGATGACGATCGTCCTCCAGAACAAGTTCTGGGACCTGGCGGTGGCCGCAGATCATTTCTCGGTCGGGCTCAGCTTCAACCAGATCCCGGCACGGCTGGTCATTCCCTTCTCGGCGATCACCGCCTTCGTCGACCCGGCGGTCGAGTTCGGGCTGCAGTTCCAGGCCGTGGCCGAGGCGGACGACGCGGAGCCGCATGGCGATGCCGAGAACGATTCGGAACAGGGTGGTTCGACCGGCGTTGAGGGAGGAGAGACGCCGGACGACGGTTCCAATGTCGTGACGGTGGACTTCGGCAAGAAGAAATAGAAGCTGCCACTATATCCCTCTGGCAGCGCACGGACCGGGGGCATTTGATGGCATTATTTGGCAAGCGCCGTAAAAAGGCAAAGCGCACGACGCAGGCAACCGACGAGAACGGCCTGCCGGGGTTCAGCCCCAATCCCATGACAAATCTGATCCTGACCGACATCGCGCTGCGAGGCGTAAGCCGCGTCGCGCGCCGCGTGACGGAACAGAAGATGCTGAGCAAACGCTATAGCAAGGAAAACGCGAAGAAGGTAATGGCGGGCCGCTCGGTCGGCGAGACATTGCTGGCCGCGGCCGTCGCCCGCGCCGCGACGAGGTCGGTGCCGGGTGCGGTCGTCATCGGCGGCGGATTGCTGGCCAAGGCGCTGTATGACCGGCGCAAGGGCCATTCCTCGAAGATCGAAGGGCGCAAGGCGCTGCACAAGCGGATCGCCGAGGCGGAGGACTAGATCGCGCGCGCCCGCTTACGGCTCTGCTTGCCGTTGGCATAGAAGAATACACTCTCGGCGCTTGACGCCTGCCCCCAGGCCCGGCCATCAGCGCGCATGGTCGATCCCCGTTTGTCCGATACCCGTCCCGTCACTGCGCTTGCCCGGCGCGGGCTGATGTTCATCCTGTCCTCGCCCTCGGGCGCGGGAAAGACCACGATTGCGCGCAAGCTGCTGCAATCGGACCCAGGCGTCGCCTTGTCGGTATCGGCCACCACGCGTGCGATCCGGCCGGGCGAGGTCGACGGACGCGATTATCATTTCGTGGACAAGCCGACCTTCGACCGCATGGCCGACGATCACGAGTTTCTGGAATGGGCGCATGTGTTCGGCCATAGCTATGGCACGCCCAAGGCCCAGATCTGGGCCGGGCTGAAGGCGGGCACCGATTTCCTGTTCGACATCGACTGGCAGGGCACGCAGCAATTGTCGCAGCGCGCGCGCGAGGATGTCGTGCCGGTGTTCATCCTGCCGCCCAGCATCGACGAGCTGCGCCGCCGCCTGATGGCGCGCGGCACCGACGACATGAAGGTGATCGAGGCGCGCATGGATCGCGCGCGGGCCGAGATCAGCCATTGGTCGGATTACGACTACGTCGTGGTCAATGACGATATCGACCGCTGTTTCGAGAAGGTGCGCCGCATCCTCGACGCCGAGCGCATGCGCCGGGAGCGGCAGACCGGGCTGGTCAATTTCGTCCGCCAGCTGACCGGCGAAGGTTCGCCCACCTGATCCGTCACCTCCTGGGTCTAGAACGCGCGGCTCCAGCGCAGGCCCGCGCCCATGTCCGCGCTGGCGGACGCGACGTGGCCCGGGTCGCGGCGCATGAACAGGCTGGCCGCCGCTGTTCCGCCCCACACCGGCCCCTCCCATGACAATTCGGTCGCGATCTCGCGCCCCGTGGGGCTGAGCGACAGTCGCGAGATTCCCATGGTCGCGCTTTCGCTGGCATAGTCGTAGGCGACGGGCAGGTTCAGCGCGAGCGCGCCCGATTCGACCCGCAGCGGCTGCGACACGCGCAGGGCCAGCCTGTCCTGCCGGGTGAAGATGCCGCTGCGTGCCGCATCGATGCTCCAGCCTGAGGTGTGCAGCAGCGCGGCATCGGTCATCAGCCCGCCCGCGATGGGCCGCGTCAGGCCCTGCCGCACCGACAGGCCGAAACGCCAGCCGGGCGAGGCATCCCAGCCCGCCGCCAGATCGAGGAACATGCTGTCCGCGCCGCCCCGGCCCACCAGCGCGCTTTGAAAGCTGCCGCCGAGCAGGGTTGTATCCTCGTGCAGCCAGGACGCGCCCAGCGATGCGTCGATCGCGCCCTTTCGCGCATCGGCAGACACGCCGTAGCGAGCCAGTCGGTTCCGCCGCGCCGGAAGGATCGCCAGCTCGTCGTCCAGCCGCTCGTTCCAGACCGCGCCAGCCTCTCCCGACAGGGTCAGGCCCCAGCCGCCCATCTCGCGGCGTATCGCCATCGAACCCGCGTTCATCGCGGCGAAGCCCAGGTCCGTGCCCGGTTCCTGCGCGACCATAAAGGCCGGGCGATCCGCACCGCGCAGGCTCGCCTCAAGCCCGCTCGCGCCCTGGCGGAAGCCGAAGGCGACCTCGGTCCCCGGTGCGATCCGCGCGCTGATCCGCGCGGCGAGAAGCTGTGCCTGCGCCGCATCCTCGCTGCGCAGCTGGGGGGGGCCGCCGCCCGGCCCGCCATGAATGCCATCGGCCACCGCGAAGGATGCGCCCAGGCCGCCCGCCTGCAGGCTGGCACCCCGCGCGCTGCCCATCAGCGAGCGTGCGAAATCGCGGCGCGGTGCGGCGCTGCGCAGCCGCCCGGCAAGATCGACCGAATAGGCACGCCCATAGCCGTCGAGCAGGATCGCGCCGGTCGTGCCCTGCTGTCCCGCGTCCCCCATCGCGGGGCTGACGCTGCCCGCGGCGGTCGCCAGCGACAGCGCCGTGCCATGCCCGGCCAGCGTGGTCGTCCCGCTTGGCGCGAAGGCCGCGCCGATGTCCAGCACGCCGCGTCCGTAGATCGCATCGGTCCCGCGCTCTCCGGCATCGCGGGCGTTGTCCAGCAGCAGGCTGACGATCTCGGCCCCGCTGAGATTGGGGAACGCCTGCGCCAGCAGCGCCGCCGCGCCGGCAATCTGCGGCGCTGCGAAACTGGTTCCGTTGACGACATAGACGAAATCGGTGCCGTCCCGCGTCTCGGTATAGATTTGGCCGTCCTGGTAGACGCAGCACACATCCTCGCCCTGCGCGGCCAGGAACGAGGCGGCGTACCGTCCCGCCTTGTTGCTGAACGAGGATATCTGCGCCTCGGCATCGACCGAACCGGCGATGATCACATTGGCGCCGCCCGCGCGCAGCGTGCCGATGGCGAAGGGATCGGGATTTTCCGGATCGATCGACAGGTCGCCGCCTTCTCCGTCATTGCCAGCGGACACGACGATCACCGCCCCCGCCTCGGCGGCGGAGGCCAGCGCGCTGCGCAGCACGCTGGACGGGTTGGAGCCGCCCAGCGAGATATTGATCACCCGCGCGCCCGCGGACACCGCCAGGTTCACGCCGCGGGCGATGTCGCTATCGTTGAAGCTGCAGCCGGTGACCGGGTTGACGGGATCGAACCCCTGGCACGTGCCGGGAAGATCGGCGCGAAAGGCGATGATGGTTGCGTCATAGGCCATGCCCATCACGCCGCGGTCGTTGCGCGCCGCAGCCGCCACCAGCGCGACCTGCGTGCCGTGGCCGTCGGGCGAATCGATGCCGCGGTCCCCCGCCACGTCGCGCGAGGCGCTGGAAATGCGGCCCGCGAATTCCGGGTTGTCGGGATCGATGCCGGTGTCGATGATGGCGATGCCCACGCCCCTGCCCGTCGCACCGTCCTGCCAGGCGGCCACCGCATCGTGCAGCGCAGGCCCGTCGGAGCGGCGGAATTCGGCCGTATCGAAATCGATGTCGGGCGTTGGCGCGGGCTGCGGGGCAGGCGCCGGGGTCGGCGTCGAGATCGGACCACCGCCTGAACCGCCGCCACCGCCGCAGGCCGACAGCATCGCCAGTGCGGACAGCGCCGCCAGCATGTATGCCGCTCTGCAGCGCGCGGGTCGTCCGGTATCCATCGCATCCCCCAGCAGGATTGTTCCCACGTCGAACGGAAACGCTGCGCGCGCCCGTCCCGAAGCCTTGCCCGATCGACCAAAAGCCCCCACGATCCGGCCATCCCCGATAAGTGACGCGAACGCCACGAAAAATCGAGCGGCAATTACGTATAGGCTGCGTGCCGGCGCTTCAAGCAAGCCGCGGGATCGCTTCGCGGCCATTGCCCATCCGCGGCAGAGGCGATAGGCGGAGCGCCGTCCCGGCCCGCCCGCGTCGGCGGACTGGCTCCATCGTTACCAGAAAGAGACCGCCCAGCATGACCACCCGTTCCGAGCTGATCGCCCGCATCGATGCCGCATTCGACGATCGCGCCAATGTCACCCCCGAAAGCGCCGACGTGCGCAAGGATGTCGAGGAAGCGCTGGCGCTGCTGGATTCGGGTGAGGCGCGCGTGGCCGAGAAGACCGGCGGCGAGTGGACCGTCAACCAATGGCTGAAAAAGGCGGTGCTGCTGTCCTTCCGCCTGAACGATAACGAGATCGTGCCCTATGGCTCGGCGGGCGAGAGCGCGTTCGACAAGGTGCCGTCGAAGTTCGCAGGCTGGACCGACGGGCGTTTCGCCGAGAACGGCTTTCGCGTGGTGCCCGGCGCGGTGGCGCGGCGCGGCAGCTTCATCGGCAGGGGCGTGGTGCTGATGCCCAGCTTCGTCAATATCGGGGCCTATGTCGATGAAGGCACGATGGTCGATACCTGGGCCACCGTCGGGTCCTGCGCGCAGATCGGCAAGAACGTCCACATTTCGGGCGGCGCGGGGATCGGCGGCGTGCTGGAGCCGCTGCAGGCCGGGCCCGTCATCATCGAGGACGGTGCCTTCATCGGCGCCCGCAGCGAAGTCGCCGAAGGCGTGACGATCGGCGAAGGCGCGGTGCTGTCGATGGGTGTCTTCATCGGCGCGTCGACCAAGATCATCGATCGCGACACCGGCGAAGTGCATGTCGGCAAGGTGCCGCCCTATGCGGTGGTCGTGCCCGGCTCGATGCCCGGCAAGCCGCTGCCCGACGGCACGCCCGGCCCGTCGCTGTATTGCGCGGTGATCGTCAAGACCGTGGACGCGCAGACCCGTTCAAAGACCGGTATCAACGAACTTTTGCGGCCCTGACCGGGGCGGCGCTGCACCCCGGCGCTGGCGCTGGACGGAAGCTGGAACGAAAGCTTCCTGACGCGCGTTCCTTCATGAATAGGCCTGCGGGCGGCGCTGTAGCCGCCCTTGGGCCCGGGATCGTATTTTGAAGTCGAGGAGTATCACGATGCAACGTCATGGCGAAGAGGTCGATCTGACCACCAATGAAGCGCGTGGCGGATCAACCCCGCATATCGTGCGCTATGTCCTGCTGATCAGCCTGTTTCTGGCGGCGGCGGCAATGACCATCGCTTGGGTGAGTGGCGCGCTTTCCGCCGACCAGGTGGAAGACAATGGCATGGTCACCAATCAGCCAGTTCCCTCCGAGGCTGGCTCTGCGGTTGGCGAGGACCAGGGCGTCGAGGGCAATATGGCGGACGGATACACCTTCGAAGAAGAGACGACCGAGGTCGAATAAAGGCGAAAGCCGGGTTAGGAGCGCAGCATGGCCGACAAGGAAAACAGTTTTCAGGTCGATCAGCACGTCCAGTGGAGCTGGGGCGGCGGCAAGGGCAAAGGCCAGATCAAGGAGCGGTTCGAACGCGATGTCGAACGAACCCTCAAAGGATCGAAGGTCAAGCGCCACGGAACCGAGGACGATCCGGCCTATCTGATCGAGCAGGACGATGGGGACGAAGTCCTAAAGCTCGGTTCCGAACTGGAAGGAGCGGGATAATGCCTGCACAGTCCAAGGCGCAGCAGAAGGCCGCCGGTGCCGCCCTTTCCGCCAAGCGCGGCGATACCAAGGTGTCCGACCTGCAGGGCGCTTCGAAAGAGATGTACGACAGCATGAGCGAAGCTGAGCTGGAAGACATCGCCTCGACCAGCCGCGAAGACCTGCCCGAACACAAGTCCTGATCGCCCGGCTGACCCCGTAATCCGGGGAAGCCCTTCTAACCGCGCTGGTCCTGCCTTATGCTCCGGATTGGCTCATACCTTCCGGTTTGGGCCATGATACAGCGGGGGTGGGCATTCTGTGAACGATATCGACGGCGCGCAATATCATCAGCTTGCGGCGGAATTGACTGCGGCCAGCGTCCTTGGTGCGTCCTGCGTTGTCATCCACGGGCTGGGCCTCGCCATGATCACCCGCTTCATCCGGCCCAGCGACGATCCGCGGCGCGTCACCCATCTGCCGCCCGTTACCGTCCACGGGATCGCCATGACCATCATCATCGCGCTGTCGCTGTTCGTCATCCACGGGCTTGAAATCTGGCTCTACGCGTTCTTCTATCTGACGGTGGGCGCCTTGCCCGATTTGTCGTCGGCGCTGTATTTCTCGACGATCAGCTATTCCACCGTGGGGTTCAGCGATGCGCTGATCCTGCCCGCGTGGCGCAATGTCGCGGCGCTTGAAAGCATTGCCGGGGTCATCATGCTTGGCTGGTCTACAGCCTATTTCGTGCGGATCCTGGGCCATATCGACGTGAAGCCCAGACCGCCAAGGCTATGACGCCGGGGCGATGATACAGGGCGGCCCCGCGGGACCGCCCTGTCCGATCAATGCCGATCAGCCGAGGTGCTTCGATACCGCCGCCGTCATCTTGAACATCGAGATCTTCTCGGTGCCGATGACCTTGCCCAGCTTGTCGTCGGGTTCGATCATGCGCTTGTCGTCGGCGGCCTGCAGGTCGTGCTTCTTGATATATTCCCACACCTTGGCGGTCACTTCGCCGCGCGGCATCGGGCCCTTGCCGACGATCTCTTCCAGATCGGCCGAGACGGGAACGGGCTTGTTGATCGCGTTATTCTTGGCAGCCATTAGTTACTTCCTTTCCATAGGAGAGTTGCGGCCCCCTTGCCGGGCGGCCGGATCTTGCTTGGTCGAACGGGCAGGCATCAATCCTCGTCTTCGAGGTCGATGTCGTCCCAATCCTTGATTTCCCCGCCGCGTTCATAGGTCGCGCTCAGGATCGCGAGCGACACGACATGGCCTTCCATCGCCTTCATAAGGGCGCCGCGCCCCGCGCCGGGGGCGAGGTCGATCGGGGTGTCGACGGCGAACAGCTGGAACACGTAATCGTGCTTGCCATGGCCCGTGGGCGGGTCGGGCAGCAGCCATTCGGAATTCTGATAGGAGTTCTTGCCGACCTTGGGCGGAACCTCGCCCTCCATCAGCTTGCCCCGCTGGGGGGCAAGGCCCCATACCAGCCAGTGGCAGAAGGGTTCGGGCGACGGGGCGTCCGGATCCTCGACGATCAGCACCAGTTCCTGTGCGGCGGCCTGGATGTTGTTCCATTCCAGCGGCGGCGCGACGGCGTCCTCCTCGTCAGCGGTGAAGCTGGGGTCCAGTTCCTCGCCATTTTCGAACGCGGCGGAGGTCAGCACCATGCCGCCTGCACCCACCACACCGTCGCCGCCCAGTTTCACGGCGGCCAGCTTGCTATGTCCGGCGCGGACATTGTGCAGGGCGGCGCCAAGCCATTCGGGGACGTGTTCAAGCATCTTGTTCCTTTCGCGCGCGGTTCGCTTGCCATTGTTCAAGAGGGCAACGAGCCCCGGCCCGCGGTCGTTCCAGACCCTAGGCCAAGCACGAAGCGGCGATCCCGGAAAGGGGGCCGCTGCCCGTAATCCCCAACAGAGGCGGGAAAACGCCGGAATCGGCCCGATTCCATGCGCTTGCGCGGTGATTGCGCGGGCAGGATGAACCGCCGGGCAAAGCGAATTTGCTCGCGGCGGCGGCATTTCCGCACGGCAGATGAGTCGCGTGATCGGCGCGCCGGTCGACCGCCTGATCGATTTTGCCTCATGAGCCCGCACTGTTCATCGACCGGTTCGATCACAGCGAGTGGATTTCCGCGCTGGCATTTGCGAGCCGTTCGCAATAGATCCCCGGTGTCTCCACGAAGGAGCGTCACCAGTTCAAGGATCACCCGATGTCCCGCGATCTTGCCAAGACCGTCAGCTTCCTTTGCCTGCACCTGATGGTGGGCTTCGCGGTGGCCTATGCCTTTACCGGCAGCCTTGCGCTGGCAAGCGGGATCGCGCTGGTCGAGCCATGCGTGAACGCGGTGGTGTTCTTCTTCCACGAACGTGCATGGCGCGGCGAGATCCGTTTCCTGGACCTGCTTACCCACCGGCACGGCGCGGCGGCGGCCTAAATCTCGCGAGGCTAATCCGGGCAGGACTGATCCGGGCGGGACCGATCCTAGCGCGAGAGGCGCCGGCGATTGGCCGAAACCTTGGTCTGATAGCGCTGCATTGCGCCGCGCATCGCGGCTTCGGGCGTATTGCCCGCCTGCCCGGTCGCGGCACTCATGCCCAGCAATGCCGCGGTTTCCCATTTTTCCGACACCATGCGCACCGCCTCGCGCTGGGCCACGGCGCCGCCCTGCATCATCCGCATCGAACGCAGCGCGATCACTTGCGAGGATTCGATGCACAGCCGCCACCAGTCGAACGCAAGGCGCGACATCGCGAGCGGGTCCATCATTTGTCCGAATGGCATCTGGCCAAAGGGCATCTGGCCGAACGGCATCATCGTATCGGGCACGGCGGCAGTCGGCGTGGTCACGGTAGGCATGGCGCGCATAATCCTGGAATATGGGGAAAGAGGGCATGCCAGCCATCCGGCGTGCATGGATCCTGCGCTTATCCGCCTCTGCCGCCCGACATACAAGCGCTATCGCTGCGCGCCGGAACATCGGCCGCGCTCGCGCGCTGTTCGGACACAGGACATCCCGTCTGGAAGGAACCCCGATATGACCGTCAATAGTGCAACCGCCCGCTACGAAGGCCTTGGCAAGGATGGCAAGGGCCATGTCGCCACGAAGTCCGGCGCGCTCGATGCGCCCTATGGCTTCAACAGCCGCTTCGAATCGGGCCCCGGCACCAACCCCGAGGAAATGATCGCCGCCGCCCATGCCAGCTGCTTCACCATGGCGACCAGCTTCGCGCTGGCCAAGGCGGGGCATACCGATGGCATGCTGGACACCAACTGCGACGTGACGCTAGAAAAGGACGGCGACGGCTTCACCGTGACGAAAAGCGCGCTGAGCATGAAGGCCAGGGTCGCCGGCATGGACAAGGCCGAGTTCGAGAAAATCGCCGCCGAAGCCAAGGCGAACTGCCCGATCTCGAAACTGCTGAGCTGCGAGATCACGCTGGAAACCGAATTCGAGGGCTGAGCGATCGGACCGAGAACCTGTCCCCATCCGGTTGACACAGGCGACACATCCTACAGGGTGTGTCGCCCCTCTCCGCGCCCCGGAATTGCGCGGGTTTCCCGCCTTCGGTTGGCACCGGGCGGAGGCGGGAAAATGCGCGGGATGGCGGGCGTTCGGCATGAGGCCAGCGGTCGCATTTCGCCGCCATGTAGGACAGTGGTTTCTGCACGCCGCAAGGCCCCCACCGAAGGAGCATGGCGGCCATGACGCGGCAGCTTGTCATCACCGGCTTCCAGCCCTTTCCCGGCGTGGCCGAGAACCCGACCGAGGTGCTGGTCCGCTCGCTGGACTCATGCGGCGATCCGGTCCTGCAACGGGCGGAGGCTGTCATCGTGCCGACGCGCTATGGCGATGCGCCCGCCGCGCTGCGATCCGTTCTGGCCAGCCCGCCGCGCGTGCTGATCATGACCGGCTTCAGCGCGCGCGCCGCCGGGCTGGTGCTGGAAAGCCGCGCCAGCAACGCCTGCACCGCGGCGCTTCCCGATGCGAGAGGCGCGATGCCCCCCGAAAGCGCCGATCCGCTGCATCATTTGCCCGCGCGTTGCGACATCGACGATCTGTGCGCCGCGGTGGAAAGCGCCGGGCTGGCCTGCGCGCCGTCGGACGATGCGGGCGGCTATGTGTGCAATCACCTCTATTACCACGCGCTGGCGGCGCTGGACGAAAGCGGCGCCGATACGCGCGCATTGTTCGTGCATATACCGGCGCTGGCGGGCAGTGCGCTGGCCGCAACGAGCGCCGCCGCGCTGGAACTGGCCGACCTGCAGCGCGGGCTGGGCGTGCTGGCGGGCGAATTGCTGCGCTGAGGAGCGGGGCTTGGCGTGCTGCGCTTCACTGGCCTACAGCCCGCCTGATGAATGACCGACCTTCAATCCTGACGATCCTTGTCGACGCCGACGCCTGCCCGGTGAAGGACGAGATCTACCGCGTCGCCGCGCGCTATCGCGCCGAGGTTTTCGTCGTCAGCAATGCCGCGTTCCGCATTCCGCAGGATCCCAGCATCCACCGCGTGGTGGTGGATGACGGGTTCGACGCCGCCGACGACTGGATCGCCGAGGAAGCGGCGCGGGTCGGCCCGCGCTGCGTGGTCGTCACCGCCGACATATTGCTGGCCGACCGCTGCCTGAAGGCGGGCGCCAGGGTGCTGGCGCATAATGGCAAGATCTTCGACAAGGCCGGGATCGGCAGCGCGGTCGCGATGCGCGCGATCATGGCCGATCTGCGGTCGGGCATGGACGGCGTGACCGGCGGGCCTCCGCCGTTCGGCAAGGCGGACCGATCGAATTTCCTGCAGGCATTGGACCGGGTTATGGTGGCGCTGTCGCGGATGCCGGGCTGAACAAGCGGGTTTATCTGCGAGCCGGTCCGGGCGCCGCAGAATTCGTGCCATGTTATCGGCGGTTACCGCTATGATGCGGGCGGGGGCATTCCGCCCCGATTGGAACGGACATGGCCAAGGGCCAACGCAAGTCGAACAAGGAAATCCGCAAACCCAAGGCCGAAAAGGGGCCCAAGACGAACGCCTCGCAGCCCAGCCTGAAGCCGGGCGGGATCAAGGGGCTGGAGAATTTGAAGAACGGCTGATCGCAGCCTCGTCCGGCGGCATGGACCGCCGGACAGCGCAGCCGGGCTTCAGCGCGCCTTGTGCGCGGCGATCGCCTCGTCGATCTGGACGATGCGCTGGCGTTCGGGCGAATCCTTGGGCAGCCCCTTCAGGCGGCAGGTCGCCCACAGCTGGCGGCGTTCGGATTCGAGATTCTTGAGATAGAGATCGGCCATGAGCGCTCCTATGCGCGTTTCGCGCCGCGCTGGCTAGTCGGGCGGATCGGTACTTCGTCGGCGCGCGGCCATCTACGGTTCGGCTCAGTCGCCGCCGCCCGCCAGCCGCCGATGCTCGTCGACCGAGCGGCGCATCTCGGCGGCCTGCAGCTTGAGCGCCTTGTTCGACAGGCGAATCTCGCGCCCCTGCTGGAAGAAGCCCAGCACCAGCCACAGGAACGCCAGCGGACTGGACACGCCGCCCAGGAAGTCGCCAAGCTCGTTCAGGTCGAGGCTGGCGGGGTTCTGCCCCTGCGCCCACAGATAGATCACCAGCCCCGCGACCTAGATCGCGGTCAGCACCAGCCCGATGCGCGGCAGGCTGCGGCGCTCGCGGTCCTCGTCCAGCGCCGCGTCGGTGGTTATCGCGCTTGTTTCGGTCATGGCCCCCTGCCCTTTCGTTCGCAGCTATCTGCCACCCCTGTAGGCGGTCACCTTGATCTCGACCAGCGCGCTCGGTTCGTACAGAGCGGTGATGCCGATGGCGGTCCATGCCGGGAAAGGCGCCTTGACGTAGCGGTTCTTGACCTCGGCAAATGTGTCGATCTGGGCGGGGAGATCGGTGTGGAAGGTCTGGATCTCGACCACGTCGTCCCAGCCGACCCCGGCGCGTTCCAGCGTGCGGGCGATCCGGTCGAATGCGCGGGCGAAGCCGGGTTCCATGCCCTCATCGCCGTCCGCGGGCCCGGCGACGACGCCCGACAGGATCACCAGATCGCCGGCGACGACCGCGTCCGAATAGCCCACCGCCTGCTGGAACGCGAGCGCGTCGGGGTCTTCGGGCATGATGGTCTGCTTGGCGTCCTGAGCCGATGCGGCTTGGGGGCCGAAGATCGCCAGCGTCAGCGCGGCAGCCGAAAAGAACGCACGCGACATGGGCAAATTCCCCCTGAATGGAGGGGGACGTGGCAGCCTCCCCCTGCAAAAAAGGGGAGACTGCACCGGTCATGTCAGCAGGGCAAGGCGATCAGTCCTTGGCCGGAACGTAGAGGTCGCCGCCGTCGCGGTATTTCTCGGCCATTTCCTCCATGCCTTCCTCGGCGCTGCGGCGTTCGGCGGGCGGGGTTTCGCCCTTCAGGTTCTCGCTGGCGAGGAAGCTGTCGGAATTCTGCTTGGCGGCGAATTCGCGCACTTCCTGGCTGATCTTCATCGAGCAGAACTTGGGCCCGCACATCGAGCAGAAATGCGCGGTCTTGGCGCCTTCGGCCGGAAGCGTCTGGTCGTGGTACTGCTCCGCCGTGTCGGGATCGAGCGACAGGTTGAACTGGTCGCGCCAGCGGAACTCGAACCGCGCCTTGCTCAAGGCATCGTCGCGCACCTGCGCCGCCGGGTGGCCCTTGGCGAGATCCGCCGCGTGGGCGGCCAGCTTGTAGGTGACGACGCCGACCTTCACGTCGTCGCGGTCGGGCAGCCCAAGGTGTTCCTTGGGCGTGACGTAGCAGAGCATCGCCGTGCCGTACCAGCCGATCTGCGCCGCGCCGATGCCGCTGGTGATGTGGTCGTATCCCGGCGCGATGTCGGTGACCAGGGGCCCAAGCGTGTAGAACGGGGCCTCGCCGCAGGCTTCCAGCTGCTTGTCCATGTTCTCCTTGATCTTGTGCATCGGCACGTGGCCGGGGCCTTCGATCATCACCTGAACGTCCTGCGCCCATGCGCGCTTGGTCAGCTCGCCCAGCGTGTAGAGTTCGGCGAACTGCGCCTCGTCATTGGCGTCGGCAATCGAACCGGGGCGCAGGCCGTCGCCCAGCGAATAGGCGATGTCGTATGCCTTGCAAATCTCGGTGATCTCGTCGAAATTCTCGTAGAGGAAGCTCTCCTTGTGGTGCGCGAGGCACCATTTCGCCATGATCGAACCGCCGCGCGACACGATGCCGGTCACGCGCTTGGCCGCCAGCGGCACATAGGGCAGGCGCACGCCCGCGTGGATCGTGAAATAGTCGACGCCCTGCTCGGCCTGTTCGATCAAGGTGTCGCGGAAGACTTCCCAGGTCAGCTCCTCGGCGATGCCGCCGACCTTTTCCAGCGCCTGATAGATCGGCACGGTGCCGATCGGCACGGGCGAATTGCGGATGATCCATTCGCGCGTGTCGTGGATGTTGCGGCCCGTCGACAGGTCCATCACCGTGTCCGCGCCCCAGCGGATCGACCAGACCATCTTGTCGACTTCGCTCGCCACGTCGGACGCCACGGCGGAATTGCCGATATTGGCGTTGATCTTGACCAGGAAGTTGCGACCGATCGCCATCGGCTCGGTCTCGGGGTGGTTGATGTTGTTGGGGATGATGGCGCGGCCGCGCGCAATCTCGTCACGCACGAATTCGGGGGTGACATATTCGGGGATCGCCGCGCCCCACGAATTGCCCTCGATCTCGCGGCGGACATATTCGCGGCCCAGGTTCTCGCGCTCGGCCACATATTCCATTTCGGGGGTGATGATGCCCTGCCGCGCATAGTGCATCTGGCTGACGTTCCGGCCCGCCCTGGCGCGCAGCGGGCGCTTCACCACCTTGGGGAACGGGGGCACGCCGCCGCTGCGGTCGGGGCCCAATTGGCCGTTGTCTTCGGGCCGGATCTCTCGCGCGTCATATCCCTCGACGTCTCCGCGGCCCATGATCCAGTCGCGGCGCAGTTGCGGCAGGCCAGCCTGGATGTCGATCGACGCATTGCTGTCGGTATAGGGGCCGCTGGTGTCGTAGACGCGGACCGGTTCCTCGCCCCCTTCCAGCGAAATTTCGCGCATGGCGACGCGCACGCCGCTGCCGGAATGGGCCGCGACATGCACCTTTTTCGACCCGCGAATGGGGCCGGTGGTGACGCCGATTTCAAGCTTGCTGTTGATGTCCGCCATGGGAAGAAAACCTTTCAGGGGAAGGTAGGTTCAGGAAAAATGCAGGCTGCCCGCCACGGTCAGTACCGCGCCGATCAGCAGGGTGACGATGGCCCAGGCCCGGTGCATGAAGGCCAGGTTCTTGAGCCAGAAGTGGAAATAGATGTCGGAAAATCCCGCGACGACCAGCGCTTCCAGCACCATCAGCCCGCCGATGAGTTTCATGAGGCACGCAAGGATGTCGCCCGGCAGCCAGGGATTGGCCAGATAGATCGCCGCGCCCGCCGCCATTTCCGCCACGCCTGAAATCATCTGCAGCGCGGGCGAGCGTTCGACTTCCGCGACCAGCCGCTGCCATGCGCCGCGCTGGCGCAGCGCGCCGATGGACGCGAAGACCGAGAACAGGCCAAGGAACATCGCGGTCCATGCCGTCGCATCGAAGGCGCTTGCGGGGTCGAGTTCGGACAAGGCTCTCCTTCCTTTTCCGCCCGGCATTATCGGGCGGCCCATGTCATGGCAGGAAGGAGTACGGCGGTCTTTTTGCGTGTGCCGCGCGGCTGCCCTTCCCTCCGCCCGTGCTAACGGGTTCAGGTTCAACGGGTCGCGGGCCGCTACGCCCACCTCTCAGCCAAAGCAGGCTCCCCGGGGTACGGGTGCGATGATAGGGGGTGCGGACCCCTTGGTAAAGAGGGCTGACAAGGTCGCCGCGGTAAAGAGGTCCCAAGGGGCAGGTGCGCGGGCGGCGATTTCCTATGGCTGGCGGCGCCATCTGCCTCTAAGCAGGCCGGGATGGGTGCGCAGCATTTCGATATCGCCATTGCGGGCGGCGGACTTTCGGGCGCCTTGATCGCGCTGGCGCTGCGGGCGCGGCGCCCCGAACTCTCGGTCGCGCTGATAGAGGGCGGGCCGGCCATCGGTGGGCATCACATCTGGTCCTTCTTCGCCAGCGACATCGATCCGGCCGACCGCGCGCTGGTCGAACCGCTGGCAGCGGCGCGCTGGGACCGGGGCTATGACGTCGCCTTTCCCGAATATCGCCGCACCCTGCCCACGCAATATCGATCGATCGCGTCGGAAAATCTTGCTGCCGCGGTCGAACAGGCGATGCCGCGCGGCGCGGTGTTCACCGATGCGCGGGTCGAAACGCTGGACGCGGGGGGCGTCACGCTGCGATCGGGGGACCGGATCGCGGCGGGCGCGGTGGTCGATGCGCGCGGCCTGGGCGGCGAACAATTGTCCGCGCTGCAGGGCGGCTGGCAGAAATTCGCGGGGCAGATGCTGGAACTGGACGCGCCGCACGGGCTTACCCGCCCGGTGGTGATGGATGCCAGTGTCGCGCAGCTCGGCGGCTATCGCTTCGTCTATGTGCTGCCCTTCGGCCCGTCATCGCTGTTCGTCGAGGATACCTATTACGCCGACGATCCTGCGCTCGACAGCGAGCTTCTGGCGGGGCGGATCGCGGAATATGCCGCGGCGAAGGGCTGGCAGGTCACCTCCGTCTCGCGCCAGGAGACGGGCGTGCTGCCCGTCGTCACCGGCGGCGATTTCGCGGCGCTGTGGCAGGATGTTCCGCATGGCGTGGCGCTGGCGGGGGTGCGCGCGGGGCTGTTCCAGCCGCTCACCAGCTATTCGCTGCCCGATGCGGTGCGCTTTGCCAGCCATGTCGCCGCGCTGCCCGCGCTGGACGGGGCGGCCATCGCCGCAGCGTCGCACCGCTATGCCAGGGCGCACTGGCAGCGCGGGCGGTTCTATCGCATGCTGGCGGCGATGCTGTTCGGCGCGGCGAAGCCCGACCGCCGCTACCGCGTGCTGCAGCGCTTCTACCGCCTGAACGAAGGGCTGATCGAACGTTTCTACGCCGGTCGCAGCACCGCGGCCGACATGGCGCGGGTGCTGGCCGGACGCCCGCCCGTTCCCCTGGCGAAGGCGGCCCTGGTGCTGGCCGGCGTCGGCGCACCCACTTCGCTCAATCCAGATGCCCAGCTGCAACCAGCCAAGATTTCCTGAGGATCATCGATGACTTCTTCCATCCAACCCAAGCCGCGCCGCGCCGCCGTGATCGGCGCCGGTTTCGGCGGCCTGGCGCTGGCGATCCGCCTGCAGGCTTCCGGCATCGAGACTGTGCTGGTCGAGGGCCGCGACAAGCCGGGCGGCCGCGCCTATTACTGGGAGCGCGACGGTTTCACCTTTGACGCCGGCCCCACCGTGATCACCGATCCCGACTGCCTGCGCGCGTTGTGGAAGCTGACCGACCATGACATGGAGGAGGATGTCGAGCTGGTCCCGGTGATGCCGTTCTACCGCCTCAACTGGGAGGACGGGACCAATTTCGACTATTCCAACGACAACGCCCAGCTGGCGCGCGAGATCGCCAAGCTGAACCCCGACGATCTGGCGGGGTACGAGGAATTCCTGCAATATTCCGAAGGCGTGTGGCGCGAAGGCTATGTGAAGCTGGGCCATGTGCCGTTCCTGGATTTCAAGTCGATGCTGAAGGCCGCGCCCGCGCTGGCCAAATACCAGGCGTGGCGGTCGGTCTATTCGGTGGTGTCCAGCTATGTCTCGGACGAGAAGCTGCGCGAGGCGCTGAGCTTTCACACGCTGCTGGTGGGCGGCAACCCGATGGCGACCAGTTCGATCTATGCGCTGATCCACAAGCTGGAAAAGGACGGCGGCGTGTGGTGGGCCAGGGGCGGCACCAACCGGCTGGTCGCGGGCATGGTGAAACATTTCCAACGGCTGGGCGGCACGGTCCGGCTGGGCGATCCGGTCACCGCGATCGAGACCGCGGGCAACCAGGCCACCGGGGTCACCTGTGCCAGCGGCTGGCACGAGAATTTCGACGCGGTCGCCAGCAATGCCGACGTGATGCATTCCTATCGCGACTTGCTGACCGGCAACCGGCGTGGCCCGCGCGTGGCAGCCAAGCTGGCGAGGAAGCGCTATTCCCCCAGCCTGTTCGTGGTGCATTTCGGGGTGAAGGGCACCTTCCCCGACATTCCGCATCACATGATCCTGTTCGGTCCGCGCTACAAGGGACTGCTGGACGACATCTACAAGTATGGCGTGCTGCCGCGCGATTTTTCGGTCTATCTGCACCATCCCAGCGTCAGCGATGCGGGCATGGCGCCCGAGGGGCATTCGACCTTCTATGCGCTGGTGCCGGTCGCGCATCGCGGCAAGCTGCCGGTGGACTGGAACACCGCCGGCCCCGCACTGGAAAAGCGCGTGCTGGACGAGGTGGCGAAGCGGCTGATCCCCGACCTGCACGAGCGGATCGTGACCAAGTTCCACTATACGCCGTTCGACTTCACCCATGACCTCAACGCCCATCTGGGCAGCGCCTTCAGCCTTGAGCCGGTGCTGACGCAGAGCGCGTATTTCCGCACGCACAACCGTGACGACGAGATCACGAACCTGTATTTCACCGGCGCGGGCACGCATCCGGGCGCGGGCATTCCGGGCGTGGTCGGCAGCGCGCGGGCGACGGCGCGGCTAATGCTGGCCGATCTGGCGCGGCGCTAGCGTTCATGCCTGCCGTCGATTCCCCCAGCGTCCTGTCACGCCCCGAACTGGTCGCGCATGCCCAGCGCGCGATCGGCAAGGGGTCGAAGAGCTTTTCCGCCGCCAGCCGCCTGTTCGACCGCGAAACGCGGGAAAAGGTGTGGCTGCTCTATGCATGGTGCCGGGCCTGCGACGATCTGGCCGACGCACAGGACATGGGGGGCGAACTGGGTTCGCAGGAGGGCGCGAAGGAGCGCGTCGCCCTGCTTCGCACGCGCACCGCGCAGGCGCTGGCGGGGCAGCCGACGGGCGATCCCTCGTTCGACGGGCTGGGTCTGGTGGCGCGCGAATGCGGCATCACCCAGGCGCATTGCGACGACGTGATCGCGGGCTTCGTGCTCGACGCCGCCGACTGGCGCCCCCGCAGCGAGGGCGACATGATGGAATATTGCTATCATGTCGCGGGCGCGGTCGGCGTGATGATGGCGCTGGTGATGGGCGTGTCGCCCGATGACGAGGATACGCTTGAGCGCGCCTGCGACCTGGGGCTGGCGTTCCAGCTGGCCAATATCGTGCGCGACGTGTGGGAGGATGACGCGGCGGGGCGCTGCTATCTGCCCGTCGAATGGCTGGTGGAGCGGGACATTCCGCCCGGCCAGCACATGAAGCCGTGCTACCGCCAGCAGCTGGTCGAGCTGGTCGGCGAGGCCTGTGCGATCGCCCGCGCGCATGAGGCTTCGGCCCGGATCGGCGCGGCGCGGCTGCGGTTCCGCGACCGGTGGGCGGTGCTGGCCGCGACGGGCATCTATGGCGGGATCGCCCGCAAGGTAGAGGCCGCGGGCGCACATGCCTGGGACCACCGCGCCCATACCACCAAGCTGGAGAAGCTGGGCTGGCTGGCCCATTCCTGGGCGGGATCGCTGCGCCCGGCCGGCGATGAATGCGAGGCCGAGGCGGCGAAGCGCCGACACACGCTGGCGGACCTGCGCGACCGGGCGGCACGGAACCGGGTGTTGATCCTCGCCGCGTAAACCCCTGTGCATGAGGTTCAAAATGCCCTTTCGCGCCGTGCCCCGGAACTGGCAGGGGCATGAGCAGCGGGGCGTTCCCGTCCCCAGAACATAGGTCAGCATGCGCACCACCGGTTACATCATCCTCGTCCTGTCCGTATTCCTGATCGGCTTTGGCGTCACGCTGCGCCATGGCGCGCCATTCGTGGAGGACGGCGGCGCCCAGCCGCTGGCCGCGCCAGCCGCTTCGGCGAGCGATACGCTTTCGGGGCATTTCACCAATTGCGACGGGCCGCAGCGGGTGAACTGCGTGGTGGACGGCGACACCTTCTGGTTCGCGGGCGACAAGATCCGCATCCTGGACATCAACACGCCCGAGACGTCCTCTCCGCAATGCGACCGCGAATATGCGCTGGGCGTGCAGGCGACCGAGCGGCTGACCGAATTGCTGAACGCGGGGCCGTTCTCGATGGAAAGCGGGCCGGAGGATACCGACCGCTATGGCCGGCTGCTGCGCCGCGTGACGCGCGGCGGCAGGAACCTGGGCGAAGTGCTGATCGACGAGGGGCTGGCCGAGCGCTGGCGCGGCTACAAGGGGAACTGGTGCTGACGTCGTCGGCCGGTCGATTTGTCCGAAAATCGCACGCCGCGAACATGAATGTTTCCCGAATTCCGCGTTAAGCCGATATTCGCTTCCCTCGCCTCATTCCGGGACGGACGGATCGTCTTTGCGGCGGTCCGGAAACATTTTTCCTGGGCTGCGTTGGAGCCACTATGACCGTATCGGTAATCCTTCATAACGCTGCCGGCGCTTCTGACGCCGAGCTTGCCTTCATCCGCGAATCCGTAAGCCTGCTGAGGGAGGCCGTGCAGGCCCCCGGCTTCGGCGGGTCGGTTCGCCAGGCCCAGTATTCCAGCGCCAGCTGGCGCGGGCGCCACGGCAATGTGCGCCAGCTTGACGGCGACGGGGTGTGGGACCGCATCGTGCAGGGCCGGGAATCCGGCCATTGCGGCGATCATGCGCTGAATCTGTCGATCGAGATTGCCGATCTGCCCGACGACAAGGCGGGCCGCGGCGTCATCGGCGCGACCCGCATCGGCACGCTGCCGATCTATAGCGCGCGCTGGTTCCTTAACCGCTGCATGATCGTCGACGATCCGGTGAACTATGCCGCCCATCTGATGCACCAGTGGATGCATGTCTCGGGCTTCGTCCACCGCAAGGACGATGCGGGCAAGGATGCCCCCTCGGTCGTGTCGCGGCTGGTGCGGCGCACGCTTGAGCCCGCGCATGGCGAGCGTATCGACGCGCAGCTGACCGCGCTGGTCACGCTGAGCATCGAGGTGTGTGACTGCTGCGATGCCAAAGCTGCCGGCACCGTGGAGCACGTCGAGGCGGCCTGATCCCGCTGGACCTTTTTCACGCTTGCTGGGCATAGCGACGGGGGCACCCGTTCCCTTTTCGTGCCGCGCTTCCTATCTTGCGGGCCATGCCCGACAGCCCACCCACTGACATGGCCGACCGGAACTGGCCTGCGCTGACGCTGCCCGCGTTGCACGCCAGCCATTCGGGCTGCTGGCTGGCCGCGCCCGATGGAAAGGTGCGCGGGCTGTCGCGGGGCGAGGCGATCATGTCGGCGGCGGAAACCCCGCTGCTGATGCTGAACGCTCCGCTGGTCGCCAGCCGCCTGGGCTATCCCGAGTTGTCGGGGCTGGACCTGCTGGAACTGTTCGCCTTCGTCCATCCCGCGCGCTTCATGGTGCCGACGCCGCGCGGGCTTGCCCATGCGCTGGACCTGCCCGAACCGGCCAGCGAGGACGAGGTGCCGCTGCTGCTGGCCCGCGCCGCCGCCGCGTTGTTTGCGCGCTGCGATGCTGACGACTGGGCCGAGCGCGAGGGCGCGTGGAGCGTGCTGCAGTCGCTGGTGCGGCATCGCTGGCCATGGGCGCAATTGCTGCTGCCGCATGTGAAGCGGCCCGAACGCGCCGAACGCTGGGTGTTTTCGAAACTGCCCGAATGGGAGGAGCGCCCTGCCCGCCCGCAGGCCGCGCATACCGTGCTGGACGGCGACGCGGTAGCGGACCGGCTGGACGCGCTGACCGGTCACGGCTCCGAAAAGCGCGAAGGCCAGCGCGACTATGCCCGCGCCGCCGCCCACGTGTTCGAACCGCGCCGCGAGCGGGGCCAGCCCAACATGCTGCTGGCCGAGGCGGGCACGGGGGTCGGCAAGACCCTGGGCTATCTCGCGCCCGCCTCGCTGTGGTCGCAGCAATCGGGCGGGACGGTGTGGGTGTCGACCTATACCAAGGCTCTGCAACGCCAATTGCGCCGCGAGAGCCGCCGCGCCTGGCCGGACTTCGGGCCGAATGATGAAGCGGCGCGCGAAACGCCCGCCGTCGTCGTGCGCAAGGGGCGCGACAACTACCTCTGCCTGCTGAACCTGGAAGACGCATTGCAGGGCGGCGGCTTTACCGGGCGGCCCGCGATCTTCGCGCAGCTGGTGGCGCGCTGGGCCGCCTTTACCGAGGATGGCGACATGGTGGGCGGCGATCTGCCCGGCTGGCTGCCCACCTTGTTCCGCAAGCGGGGACTGGCCGCGCTGACCGACCGGCGGGGCGAATGCGTCTATGCCGGTTGCCCGCATTTCAGGCGCTGCTTCATCGAACGCGCCGCGCGCGATTCGGCGCATGCCGACCTGGTGATCGCCAATCATGCTCTGGTAATGGTGCATGCCGCCAGAGCGCAGCACCGCGAGGAAGGCGCCAATGCCCGCCCCGCCCGCATCGTCTTCGACGAGGGGCATCATCTGTTCGACGCCGCCGATTCGACCTTCGCCGCGCAATTGTCGGGCAGCGAGGCGATCGAAATGCGGCGCTGGGTGCTGGGGCCGGAAACCAAGGCCGGGCAGGCGCGCAGCGGGCGGCGGCGCGGTTTGTCGGCGCGGCTCGCCGATGTGGCCAGCTATGACGAGGTGGCGGGCAAGGCCATATCCGACGCGCGCGATGCCGCGATGCTGCTGCCCGCCGACGGCTGGCTGGCCCGCATCGGCGAAAGCGAGCCGATGGGCGCGATCGAGAACCTGCTCGCCCATGTGCGCCGCCTGACCCATGCGCGCGACGAAAGCGGCAGCGGCGAGGCGGGATACGGGATCGAGACCGAGGCCGCCGACCTCGACGGGCCGTTCCTTGAGGCGGCGGGCGAAGCGCGCGATGCGCTGGCCCGGCTGCGCCAGCCGCTGATGAAGCTGATGGCGCGGCTCGATGCGCTGATCGCCAGCGGCGAGGATGCGCCCGACTGGATGGACGGCCAGACCCGCCAGCGGATCGAGGGCGCGCGCCATGCGATGTCGTGGCGGATCGACAGCCTGTCCGCATGGGAAGCCTTGCTGGCGCGCATGGGCGGGCCTGCCGATCCCGATTTTGTCGACTGGCTGGCGGTCGACCGGGCCGAGGCGCGCGAGTTCGACATCGGCCTCCACCGCCGCTGGCTGGACCCGATGAAGCCCTTTGCCGCCACCGTGCTGGAACCCGCGCACGGAGTGATGCAGACCAGCGCGACCCTGTGCGACCGCTCTGCCATCGCCGAGGGCGACGCGGGGCGCGAGCCCGACTGGGCGCGCGCGGTGGCGCGATCGGGTGCGGGGCACCTGGGGCTGTCGCCGAAACTGGCCGAGGCCGCGAGCCCGTTCGATTATGCTGCGCAGGCCGAGGTGCTGATCGTGACCGACGTGCCGCGCGGCGACATCGGCGCGCTGGCCGCCGCATACGGCCGCCTGATCGAGACATCGGCGGGCGGCGTGCTGGGCCTGTTCACCGCGATCCGGCGGCTGCGCGCGGTGCATGCGCGGATCGCCGACCGGCTGGCGCGCGGCGGGCTGCCGCTTTACGCGCAGCATGTCGATCCGATCGATACCGGCACCCTAGTCGACATCTTCCGCGACGATCCGCGCGCATCGCTGCTGGGCACCGATGCCTTGCGCGACGGGGTCGACGTGCCGGGCGATTCGCTGCGGCTGGTGGTGATGGAGCAGGTGCCCTGGGCCAAGCCGTCGATCCTGCACCGCGCGCGCCGCGCCGCGCATGTGGAGCAGTTCGATGCGAACCGGCAGGCCTATGACGATGCCATCGTGCGCGCGCGCATCGCGCAGGCGTTCGGGCGGCTGATCCGCACCAAGGACGACCGGGGCCGCTTCGTCGTGCTGTCGCCCGCCTTCCCCTCGCGCCTGCTGTCGGCATTTCCCCAAGGAACACCTGTTCATCGGCTGACACTTGATGATGCTTTACAAAGATTGCAGGGAGGTGTTCTCTGCGCCGGACCGGCGACATTCGAAGAGGAACGTGAAGCTTGAGCGACGCTGCGCTGCCGGCAGGGGCCGGGCCGCCCCCGGCAGGGAAAAGAGCCGTGAAAATCCTGGGCCTGCTGCGCCATGCCAAGTCCGAGGAGCATCAGCCCTCGGGCCGGGACTATGATCGCGGGCTGAATCCCAAGGGCCGCCGCGCCGCCGCCGCCATGGGCCGCGCGCTCGCGCGTGTGCAGCCGCCGTTCGAGCGTGTGGTCGCCTCTGCCGCGGCCCGCGCGCAGGAGACGATCGACATCGCGCTGGACGCGATGGGCCGCAGCGCGCCGGTGGAGCGGGTCGACGACAAGAAGCTGTATCTCGCCGATCCCGGGCAGCTGATCGACAGTGCCGTCGAACATGGCGGCAATGCCGACAGCCTGCTGCTGGTCGCGCATAATCCAGGGCTTGAGGAGCTGGTGCTTGCGCTGGTGCCCGCCGATCCCGAAGACCGCCTGCGCGCCATCGCCGAGGAGAAATTCCCGACCGGCGCCTTCGCCCTGGTCGAGCTGGATATCGCCGACTGGAGCGAATTGCCCCGCGCGAAGGGACGATTGATCGCACTGACCCGACCGCGCGATCTGGACCCGGCGCTCGGTCCGGAATATGCGGGCTAGACGCTAGTTTCTCATTTAGCCGGTTCCGGAACAAACCGGCTTCTGTCGCCTTCCTCTTATCGATCCTGAACCGTCCTGCATGGCGCCGGCGCTGACACGCCACCAAGCGCCCCCAATCGTCTATGGAGTATTTCGTGGCATCAGATGGCAATGATGACAGCAAGCGGCTGAGATCATCCAACCAGGCCCACCGCCCGATCTATTCCCCCGATTCGCCCGCCTTCGACGGCGCGAGCGGGCTGCTGTTCGAGCAGGCGATGGCGCAGACCCGTATGGCGGTCTGCCTGACAGATCCCAACCTGCAGGACGATCCGATCGTCTTCTGCAACGAGGCGTTCCAGCAGCTGACCGGATACCGGACCGAAGAGATCATCGGCCGCAATTGCCGGTTCCTGCAGGGCCCCGACACCGACCAGGCGCAAGTGGGCAGGATCCGCGATGCCATCCGCAGCGAGGAAGTCGTGGTGGTCGAGATCCTGAATTACCGCAAGGACGGATCGACCTTCTGGAACACGCTGCACCTGGGGCCGATCTATGACGAGAATGGCGCGCTGAAATATTTCTTCGGCAGCCAGTGGGACGTGACCGACATCCACCAGTCGCGCGCGGACGAGCGCCATGCCAAGGCAATGGCGCGCGAGGTTTCGCACAGGCTTAAGAACGTGTTCGCCGTCATCGGCGGCATCGTGAACATCACCGGCCGGTCGATGAACGCCCGCGATGTCGCGCGCAAGATCAACGAGCGGGTGCAGGCGCTGGGCCGCTCCTACGAACCCACGCTGGACGAGGCCGTGCTGGGCACGATCCATGTCGGCCAGGCGATCCGCGCGGTGCTGGCGCCCTATGATCCGGAAAACGACCGCTTCGTCTTTACCGGCAACGGCATCCGCACCGAACCCAACGCGATTTCGGCGATCGGCCTGACCCTGCACGAGATGGCGACCAATGCCACCAAATATGGCGCCTTGTCGCAGGCCGGCGGCACGATCGAGGTGTCGTGGGCGCATGAGAAGGACAAATTCGCGCGCAATTCGCTGGTGATCCAGTGGATCGAGCGCGGCGGCCCCCGGATCACCGAGGCGCCCGAGATGACTGGCACCGGCTTCGACATTGCCCGCACCCTGCTGGGCCATTCGCGCGGCGTGCTTGAAACCGAATGGGAGCCCGAAGGGTTGAATGCCAGAATCCTGATCCCGATCACGCACGGATAGCGCACAGAATGAAGATTTTTCTTGTCCTCGAGGACGAACCTTTCATCGCCATGGACCTGCAATATGCGTTCGAGGATGCAGGCCACGAGGCCGTGACCGCGGTCGACAACGACGAGGCGATCGCCTGCATCGAAAGCAAGCCGATAGCGGGCGCTATCCTGGATGTCAGCCTGGGCGGCGGGGTGACCTGCCAGGCGACCGCCGCGCGGCTGGCCAGGGACGGGATTCCCTTCATCCTCCACACCGGCGACCTCGACCGGGTGGGTGAGCATCTGCGCGAGATCGACGCCCCGATCATCTCGAAGCCGCGACCGGCGGAGGACGTGGTGGCGCGGCTGATCGACCTGATCGGCCAGCCGCCCAGTGACCGCCCAGTGACCACCCAGTGACCGCCCAGTGAGCCTCCGTTGATTTCCGGCGCGGCTCGGGTGCCGGCCATGCCGATGCAGCCCGATCATCTGACCATCATGGTGTCCTCGCTGGATGCCAGCATGGCGTTCTATGGCGCATTGCTGCCGCTGCTGGGCTTTGCCAGGCGCAAGGACCATGTCTGGAGCAACGGCACCTTCTTCCTGCAGTTCATGCAGGCGCGGGCGGGGACGAGGCCCTATGAGCGCTATGGCGCGGGGATGAACCATATCGGCTTTACCGCACCCGACGCGGCCACGGTCGAGGCAGTGCGCCAGGCGATGCAGGACACCGGGTTCGATGTGCCCGACATCCAGCAGATGAAGGGCGCGACCGCCTTGTTCATGAAGGATCCGGACGGCATGCGCTTCGAGATCAGCCATTACCCGCCGGGTATGCCGCCGGTGGACTGAATTGCCGGCGGCTCTGGCCCTGACCTCTCAGACGAGCGCGCCGGCCAATGTCTTGCGAATGGATTTGAGCCGGGCGACCAGTTCCGCATCGGTGCCGCGGTCCAGCCGCGGATCGGGCTGGGCCGCGGGCGCAGGAACGGGCTCCTCGCCCGGCTGGCCCGATTTCAGCGCGCGGACCGCGCCCTTGATGGTGAAGCCCTCGCGGTTCAGCAGCCGGTCGATCGTCTGCAGCAGCGCCACATCGTCGGGGCGGTAATAGCGGCGCTGGCCGCTGCGCTTGACGGGTTTGAGCATGGGAAACTGCTCTTCCCAATAGCGCAGCACGTGGGGCTTGATGCCCAGCGCCTTCGCCACCTCTCCGATCGTGCGGAAGGCGGCGGCGTCCTTGCCGTCGTCGAAGATATCACCGTCCTTTGAATTACCGTCTGCGCTCACGCGATCCGTCCTAGAGCCCGCTGACCTTGTCCTTCAGCATCTTGCTGGCGCGGAAGGTCATGACGCGGCGCGGTGTGATCGGCACCTCGATCCCGGTCTTGGGATTGCGGCCGACGCGCTCGCCCTTGTCGCGCAGCAAGAACGTGCCGAAGCCCGAGATCTTCACATTCTCGCCATCCGACATGGCATCGCACATGTGTCCCAGGATGCCTTCCACCATGTCCAGAGATTCGGCGCGGCTCAGCCCGACCTTGCGATGGATGACATCGGCAAGATCGGCCCGGGTCAGCGTTCCGACTGATCGCATATCCAACATTCCCCTGTTCCCCTCGGTTGCAGGCGACCCCGAGTAATATGCGATAACTATTTCATAACCGCCGCGACGATCCAAACGAAAACGGGACGGTAGAGCCACTTATCAGGGGTTTTTAGGATAATCCGGGCATCAATCTGGCTAGGCTGCGAACGATTTGCAGGGCCGCAAAGACAAATTGTATCGGCCTATAGCTTTTGTCAGCTTCTCAGCAGGCAGGCGCCCCAGGTGAATCCGCCGCCCATCGCTTCCAGCATGACTAGCTGGCCGGGCTGGATTCGCCCATCGCGCACCGCCACGTCATAGGCCAGCGGCACGCTGGCGGCGGAGGTGTTGGCGTGGTCCTGCACGGTCTTCACGACCTTTTCGGGCGGAAGGCCCAGCTTTTTCGCGGTGGCATCCAGGATCCGCGCATTGGCCTGATGCGGCACCACCCAGTCGAGCGCGGCAGGGGCGATGCCGGCCTCGTCCATCACCTCGCGCAGCACATCGGCGAGATTGGTGACCGCATGGCGGAACACCTCGCGGCCCTTCATGCGCAGCTTGCCGACCGTGCCGGTGGTCGACGGGCCGCCGTCGACATACAGCAGCTCGTTATGCGCGCCTTCGGTGTGGAGGCGGCTGGCGATGATGCCGGGGGCGGTGTCGGCCTGATTCGCGGGGAAGTCGCGCGCTTCCAGGATCATCGCGCCCGCGCCGTCGCCGAACAGGACGCAGGTGCCGCGGTCGTCCCAGTCGAGGATGCGGCTGAAGGTCTCCGCGCCGATCACCAGCGCGCGGTGCCTGCCCCCCGCCGCCGCGCCCGCAGGCGTTTTCAGCAGCGCGTCGGCGGTGGCGATCGCATAGAGGAAGCCCGAGCAGACCGCCCCAACATCGAAGGCATAGGCGTTCGTCGCGCCCAGCAGGTCCTGCACCTTGCTCGCGCTGGACGGGAACGTCTGGTCGGGCGTGGCGGTCGCCAGCACGATCAGCGAGATGTCCGCCGCGGTCAGCCCGGCGGTGTCCAGCGCCTTGCGCGCGGCGTCGGCGGCCAGGGTCGCGGTCGTCTCGCCCTCGCCCGCGATATGGCGGGCGGCGATGCCGGTGCGTTCGCGGATCCATTCGTCGCTGGTGTCGACGGTCCGGGCCAGCTCCTCGTTCGTGACGCGCCGTTCGGGCAGCGCCGATCCGGTGCCGATGACGCAGCTGCGCCGGATCATGCCCTTGGGTATGTTCATGCCTCTTCCGCGCCGACGGATGTGCGCCGCGACCGGGTCTTGGCCGCCAGGCCGCTTTCGGCCAGGTCCGCCGTGATACGCTCTATCAGATCTTCTTCCAGCAGCCGCGCGGCGACCGCGACCGCATTGGCCACGCCCTTCGCATTGGCGCTGCCGTGGCTTTTCACCACCACGCCATTCAGGCCGAGGAAGACCGCGCCGTTATGGTTGTTGGGATCGAGGTGATGCTTGAGCAGTTCGGTCGCTGGGCGCGAGACCAGGAAACCGATCTTGGAGCGCAGCGAGGACTGGAACGCTTCCTTGAGCAGGTCGGTCACGAAGCGCGCCGCACCCTCGACCGCCTTGAGGGCGATATTGCCCGAGAAACCGTCGGTGACGACGACGTCGGTCTCGCCCCGGTTGATCTTGTCCGCCTCGGTAAAGCCGCCGAAGCTGAAGGCCAGCTGGTTCTGCGCCGCGCGCAGCGTGTCCGACGCCTCGCGCAGGGCTCCGGTGCCCTTCGTTTCCTCGGTCCCGATGTTCAGCAGCCGGACGCGCGGTTCGGCGAGATTGCTGGCGATGCGCGCATAGGCCGCGCCCATCACCGCGAACTGGACCAGGTTGCGCGCGTCGCATTCGGTGTTCGCGCCAAGGTCGAGCATGACCATGTCGGTCTCACCCAAAGTGGGCATCAGCGCGGCCAGCGCAGGGCGGTCGATCCCCGGCATGGTGCGCAGCGACAGCTTGGCCATCGCCATCAGCGCGCCGGTATTGCCGGCAGAGACGGCGGCCCCGGCCTCGCCGCGTTTCACCGCGTCGATCGCCATGCCCATCGAGGTCTTGCGCGCGCGGCGCAGCGCCTGCGTAGGCTTTTCGTCACCTGACACGATTTCGGGCGCGTGGAGGATTTCCGATGCGCCGCGCATGTTGGGATGATCCTCGAGCGCAGCCTTGATCCGCGTCTCGTCCCCGACGAGCAGGAACTTGAAGCGATCGTGACGGCGACGCGCGAGCGCCGCGCCTTCGATCATCACGCGCACGCCCTCGTCGCCGCCCATCGCATCGACGGCGATACGCGGCAGACTCATCCTACTCTCCGGCCGGTCGGTCTTTTACAGGCCGACCGCTACGATTTCACGGCCGTTGTAGTGGCCGCAGGCATCGCACAGATTATGCGGGCGCTTCAGTTCGCCGCAGTTCGAGCATTCGTGGAACGCTGCGGGCTTGAGCGCGTCATGCGCCCGGCGATTGCCACGGCGATGCGGGGATACTTTTCTCTTCGGAACAGCCATTTCGGCACCTGTTTAAAAAATCGGTCAATATTTGCGGGCCGCACTAGGCCATGCAGCGGCGGACAGCAAGACCCACCGGGAGCAAGACGCAAGTTTGCGGCGAAGGCGCGCCCTTTAGCGATTCTGACACGAAAAGCAAGGGAGCGTTTGCGGCGAGGCTTGCCCCCGGCGGTCGTGTCGGCCCGCGGTCACAGCCTGATCCTGAAGCCGTTCGACTCGTCCATTTCCGCATCGCGCGCGGCATCCGCCCCTTTTTCGGCATGGATCTTGAGGCGTGCGACCGCATTGTAGCATGAAGCCGACAGCAGCTTTTCCTCATGCGCGAACTGCCTTGCAGTCAGCCGGGGCACAAGTTGCGCGGTCACCGCCAGCTTTACCATGCAGGCGCCGCCGGCAAGCGGCGCGAGCGAATAGGCTTCGCGCGTCCGGACCAGCCTGCCGATCATCGGCACCACATTGCAATCGTACACGTATCGGACCGGCATTTCGCTGGCCACCAGCGCGATCAGATATTCGTGATTCTCAAGCTTGGTCACGACGAGCCGCCACTGTCCCGCCCCATCGCCCGGGGTCAGCATGTCGCCCTGCGCCTTTTGCGCATTCAGCGGGTCCGACCAGTCGAGCAGGCGATAGACAGCTGCCATCGGCCGCTCGATCCGTATCTCGTCGGTGAATTCGAAAGGGCCTTCGGGCGCCATCTTTCGCTTGAACAGACCGAACATCGGCTCGCCCCCTTGCCTGCGCTGTCGGACCCTGCATGGGGACCTGGGCGAAGCACACCACGAAGCCGGTTAAGAAATGCCTTCGCCCTCGCCCGTCGCCAGCGCCTCTCGCTGGCGGGCGACGGGGCCGGTGCGCGCCGCCCTGCGCCGCGACAGTTCGCGCGCATATTCCTGGAGGTCGGGCACCTCGTCCAGCTCGTCCACGATCTCGAAGCCGAAGATCGTCTCCAGCACGTCCTCCAGCGTGACGAGGCCGAGGAACGTGCCGTATTCGTCGACCACCGCCATGATGTGGTGATGTTCAGCGATCATGCGGTGGAACAGCCGGTCGACCGTCGATTCGTCCAGCACGCGGGGGAGCGGGCGGATCAGCGAAACGATGCCCCGTCCCCCGGCGCCCTGCTCATCGACGCCCTGCCCAGCGACGCCCTGACCAGCGGCGCCCTGCCCATCGGCGCCCCCGCCGCCCCTCCCGCCATCGAGCAGCAGGGACAGCACCTCGTGCTTGATGACGAAGCCCGCGATCTCGTCCGCGTTGTCGGCATAGACAGGGATGCGCGTGAACGGCACCTCGCGGATGCGGCGGGCGAACTCCTCGAGCATGACTTCGCGGCTGAGCGTGAAGACCACCGTGCGCGGCGTCATCACGTCGGACACCTTGAGCGCATTGAGCTGCAGCATGTTCTGCATGAAGCGAACCTCGCTGCTGTCGATCTGGCCAGAAGCCTGCCCCAGGCTGGCGACGGCAAGGATTTCCTCGCGGTGCTGCGGGATATCGGCGGCGCGGCCCATGGTGATGATCCTGGTCAGCTGGCGCGAGGCCCAGACCAGCGGTGCAAGGCACTTGATCATGATCGGCAGGATCCATGCCGAAAACGGCGCAAGCGCGCGGGCATATCTGGCGCCGATCGTCTTGGGGATGATTTCGGTCACCACCAGGATCGCCAGCGTCAATATGGCCGCGAAAACCGCCTCTCCGCCGCCGCCGTACAGCGCGGCATATTGCGCGCCCGCGCCCGCCGCGCCCATGGTGTGGGCGATGGTGTTGAGCGTCAGGATCGCGGCAAGCGGACGTTCGATGTCGTCCTTCAGCTGCTTGACCCGGCTGGCCCATTTCGCGCCCTGTTCCTCTGCCGTGCGCACCTGCGAGGGCGTGATCGTCAGCAGCGACGATTCGAGGATCGAACACAGAAAGGACACGCATAGCGCGAGAGCGATATAAAAGATCAGCAGCGCCATGTGGTCGAACGATTCCCCCCGGGGTTGGCGTGAAACTCTATTGCTTCAGTGCCCTATTGCTTGAGGGCACTATCGTTTGAGGGCCCTATTGCTTGAGTGCCCTATTGCTTTAGTGCCCTATTGCTTGAGTGCCATGTCGGCAACGAAGGGATTGGTCTGTCGTTCCGCGCCAAATGTGCTGACGGGGCCGTGGCCGGGCACGAAGGTGATGTCGTCGCCCAGCGGCCACAGCTTCTGCGTGATCGCGTCGATCAGGCTCTGGTGGTCGCTCATCGGGAAATCGGTGCGGCCGATGCTGCCCTTGAACAGCACGTCGCCGACAAAGGCGAAACGGCTGGGCTGGTGGACGAAGACGACATGGCCCGGCGTGTGGCCGGGGCAGTGGACGACATCCAGCACCAGTTCGCCCACCGTCACCGTGTCGCCGTCCTTCAGCCAGCGGTCGGGCTCGAATACCTGCGCCTCTACGCCCCAGCGGCCCGCGTCATCGTCCAGCCGCGCGATCCAGAAGCGGTCAGCCTCTTCCGGCCCCTCGATCGGCAGGTCCAGTTCCTTCGCCAGCACCCCCGCCATGCCGCAATGGTCGAGATGGCCGTGGGTGATCAGGATCTTTTCCAGCGTCACGCCGGATTTGGCGACGCCGGCTTTCAACTTGTCGAGATCGCCGCCGGGATCGACCAGCGCGCCCTTCATCGTCTTGGTGCACCAGATCAGCGAGCAGTTTTGCTGCAGCGGGGTGACGGGCAGGATGGCGGCGCGCATGGCGGGCTGGGCGTTTGTTTCGTTGGTGGTGGCATCGTTCATGGATCTGGAAATGGCCAGAGCGGTGCGCGATTGCAAGCCGCGAGCAGCGACCGGGCAGCCGCAACGCCCATTGACGAGCGGGCGATTCCGGGCATGGAAGGCATCATGAACCGTGCCAACACCATGCCGGACGCCGCTGCGCCCATGGCTGCGCGCCCCCCGCGCGAGCATTTCTGGGACACGCTGCGCGCGGTTCTGATGCTGCTGGGCATACCCTATCACGTGGCGCTGTCATACATGGTCGGGCGTCAATGGATCGTGAAATCGGGCGAAGGCGTCACCGGTTTCATCGAGCTTGCCCGGTTCATCAGCCTGTTCCGCATGCCAGCCTTTTTCCTGATCGCGGGCTATTTCGCCGCGATGCTGCTGGCGCGGCGCGCGCCGGGCACCTGGCTTGAGGGGCGGTTCCGGCGGCTGGCGATCCCGCTCGTCACCTCGGTCATCGTGCTGGTGCCGGTGATGAACTGGTTCTGCGAAATATCGAACCTGCCTTTTTCGCAGGCGGTGGCGAGCTGGATCGACAATTCGTCGAAGTCCGGCGGGTACTGGGTGCGGCATTTGTGGTTCATCATCGTGCTGCTGTATTTCTGCTGCGCGATCGCGGCGCTGGCGCTGTGGAAGCGTGATTTCGCGCAGGCACGGCTGCCGCAATGGGCGGACCGGCTGGTCGGGCGGCACATGGTGATCGCGCTGCTGATGCTGGCGACCATCGTCGGGTTGTGGGAAGCGCTGGCGGTGGAGGCATTCTATATCCAGGGCCTGAACACCAATGTGATCCAGGAAATCCTGCGTGTCGACCAGGCGATCATCTATGCGCCGTGGTTCGCGATGGGCTGTTTCCTGCAGCGCAGCCGCGAGGCGGTGGCGCGGGTGACGCGCTATTCGCATGCGGTGGTGGTTCTGGCCTCCCTTGCGGTGGTGCTGGCGATCATCACCAAGGAGATGGTGCACCCCGCGCTGTTCCGCTTTATCGAGACGTTCGCCGCGTTGATGATGACGCAATTGCTGATCAGCCTTGCCGCCCATCTGTTCGACCGGCCGATCCCGGCGGTGCAGCGCTTCACCGCGGCCAGTTTCGTGATCTATCTGTTCCACCTGCCGCTGATCTGCGCGCTGGTGTTCGCCGGGCAATATGTGGCGCTGCCGCCGCTGGTGAAGGCGCTGGCGGTCATGGGGCTGACACTGGCAATATCCTATGGCGCATGGCTGCTGATCGAACGTAGCAAGCTGCTGGCGCTGCTGTTCGATGGCGGCATGCGGCCCGCGCCGGTCGCATCGGCGCGCTAGACCCGCCCTCCCTTCCAGACGACCCGGCCCAGCACGTCGAGTTCCTCCAGCGGGACCGCCATGTCCGAGGGATAGGCGTGGTTGTCCGAGATGACCGCCGCCTGCCCGGTGCCGAACTGCAGGCGCTTGACCTGAAGCACGCCGTCGCGGCGGATCACGTGGACGCCGTCGCGCAGGCGCCCCGCCGGATCCGAATCGGCGCGGGCGACCAGGATCTCGTCCCCGTCGCGCAAGGTCGGTTCCATCGAATCGCCCGCCACGGTCAGTGCCGATAGCGCGCCCGGCGTCAGTCCCAGTTCGCGTAGCCAGCCCTGCGCGAATCGCAGATGGCCGACCGGGGCGTCTTCCTCAGCCACAGCGCCCGGCCCTGCCGAGGCGCCCAGCGCAAGGCGCGGCACGTCAACCCATTGCGAGCGCGCGGCGGGGAGTTTTCCCGCGATTTTGCCCCGTGCAGGGGAAATTTCCTCCATCTCCGGCGCGCCCAGCTCGTCCTCTCCCACGCCGAAGAATCGTGCGAGTGTGGCGCGGTCGGTCTCCTCCAGTTTCCGCGGGCTGCCTTTGCGAATAAACTGCTGAAGATAGCTGGCATTCCTGCCGATCAGCTTGGACAGGGCGGCCAGGCTGACACCCCGCCGCTCGGCGAGATCCATCAGCCTTTCGCGGGCCGGATCGAGTGTGAAATTGTTAACCATGCCTCATTCCTACATCAAAGATTTTTCCTAGACAAGTAGGATTTCTCCTGCGACCCGATAGGTGTTCCTACGGGGCGATTCGAGAAACAGGGAGTTCCAAGTGCTTATCCGTGAAATCGAGAAATTCCTGCGCAGCACCGGCATGCCTGCCAGCAAGTTCGGACGGATGGCGGCACGCGACCCAAGGCTGGTGCATGACCTGCGCAATGGCCGCGAACCGCGTCGCCGCATGGTTTTGCGCGTGGAACATTTCATGAACAAATACAAGCTGGAGATGCCCAATGCGCGCTGATCACCCCATTTTCGCCCGTTCACCCCGCGCGCCGCGTTCCGTTCGCCGCAGTGTTTCGGAACGGCTTGAGGACGCCGTTCTGGCGCTGGCCGGCGGTCTTGGCGCGGTTACGATCCACCGCGAGATGCCCTGGGCCAGCATCACCTTTGCCGGCACGCGCCACACCATGACATTGTGCTTCACCGGCAGCGGCGCGGTCGACGCGGGCGAGGAACTGCTGGCCCGCCTTCCCGACCACGAATTCACGATCCCCGGCCAGCTGGTCGCCGACGCGCAGATCCACAAGGTCGAGCACGAGATGCTGCCCGAACCCAAGCTGCGGATTCAGGTCGAACTGCTGCTGCTGGAGGAGTGAGCGTTCAACCGATTTGCGGATGCAGGCACTAGGCCAACTGCCACTCCCAGCCGAGCGGATCGCCGTCCATGACGTCCACCCCCTTCGCCGCAAGTTCGTCCCGCAGCGCGTCCGACAAGGCGAAATCCCTGTCGGCGCGGGCGGCTTTGCGGCGGGCGAGGATGTCCTCGATCTCGTCCTCGGTGATCGACGCGCCCTTGGGCGCGACGCGCAGGGCCTCGCGATCCGCCAGCGGGAGGCCGAGCGCGGACATCATCGCGGCGACCAGCGCGCCCATTTGCGCGGCGTCGACCTTCTTCAATGCCACCGCTTCTTCCAGCACGGTCAGCGCGACCGGGGTGTTGAGGTCGTCGGACAGCGCGGCATCGAACTTGTCCAGCAGCGGGGCCAGCCTGGGATGCGTCACCGCCGCCTGCACGTCGGCCAGCGCCGCGCCGTCCTCCACCGCGTCGATCACATTGCGCGCAGCCGCCAGCAGCCGCTTGAGCCGCACCAAAGCCGCGCCAAGGCCATCCCAGCTGAATTCCAGCTCGCTGCGGTAATGCGCCTGCAGGCACAGCATCCGATAGGCGAGCGGGTGGTAGCCCTTGTCGACCAGCAATTGCAGGCGCAGGAATTCGCCCGAGGACTTGCTCATCTTGCCCGACCGCTCGACCAGGAAGTTGTTGTGCATCCAGATGCGCGCGCCCGAATTGGCGGGATCAGCCAGGCTCATCGCCGACTCCCCGCCGCAACCGCAGAACGCCTGGTTCTGCGCGATCTCGTTCGGGTGGTGAATCTCGCGGTGGTCGATGCCGCCGGTGTGGATGTCGAAGGGAAAGCCCAGCACCTCCCCGCTCATTACCGAGCATTCCAGGTGCCAGCCCGGAGCGCCGCGGCCCCAGGGGCTGTCCCATTCCATCTGCCGCGTCTCGCCCGCCGGGGTCTTGCGCCAGATCGCGAAATCGGCGGCGTTGCGCTTGCCCTCCACCGCCTCGATGCGCCCTTCACCCTCGTCGGTCACCGCGCGCGCCAGCCGCCCGTAATCGGCCACGGTCGAGACGTCGAAATAAAGCCCGCTGTCGAGCTCGTAGCAGTGCTGCGGCGCAATCCGCTCGGCAAAGGCGATCATGCTGTCGATATAGTCGGTCGCGATCGTCCAGCGCGCCGGCTGGCGGATGTTGAGCGCCGCGACATCCTGCCAATAGGCCTGCGTGTAATGCTCCGCGATGTCCCAGATGGATTGCGAGCGGGCGGCCGCCATTTTCTCCATCTTGTCCTCGCCCTGGTCGGCGTCGTCGGTCAGATGCCCCACGTCGGTGATGTTGATGACATGGGTCAGCCGATAGCCCTTCCACGTCAGCAGCCGGCCCAGCATGTCGGCGAAGACATAGGCGCGCATGTTGCCGATATGGGGGTAGTTGTAGACCGTCGGCCCGCAGCTGTAGACGCGCGCCTCCCCTTCGTGGACGGGGGCGAAGACCTCGGCCTTGCGGGTCAGCGAGTTGAAGAGGGTGAGCGCGGTGCTGGTCATGGCGCGGTGCCATACGCGCGGCGGGGGCAAGGTCAAGCGCGGCGGGCGGATCGATTGGCACCTCGGGCAATTTCGACTCGCGCGCGCAGCGCAAAGCGCCCGCCATCGCAATATGCGCCGGACGCGGCAGAAAAGCTTGGTCGCTATCGCTGTCCATTCGCCATTTGCAACAATTATTTCAAAGTTGCAGAATATTACGCTATCCGAAACAATTGCCTTTGACAGTTTGTAACACGAGCGCAAGAAGCGCTACGGGACTGAGCAGTATGGTATTGTTCAAGACCGACCACTCGTCACGATCGCAAAGATCAAACGGGGTCGCATGGTAGCGATTTTGCCTGTCGGCCGGTCATGCCTTTAGAGTAAAGGATGATCCAATGAAAAAGATATTAGCTTGTGTTGCCGCAGCAATACTTCTGACCGGAGCCGCGCCCACCCTTGCCAAGAAGGGCAAGAATCCGCCCATCCTCGTCGATGCCGACATGTCGAGCATACAGTGGTCGAGCGAACTTTCCCGGAGTCTCGATCGCGAGTTGCTTCGCATCAGGCCCTCGGCACGCACCGGCATGCCCGACGCCCTCGTGCAGGTGCGCTTCGAGGTGCAGGACGGCAAGGCCGTGAACGCGCGGATGTTCCGGCGGTCGGGCGATAGGTGGCTGGACCGGCAGGCGATGCGGTCGATCCAGCGGCTGGACAACATACCCGATGTTCCCAGCGACGCGGGTGATAGCCGCACCGTGCAGGCGAACATCATAACTGCCAACAGCGACACTGCGTATCGCACGCTCAATGCCCGGCTGATGGACATGGAAAAGGCACGTATGGCCTCCAGCAGGGCGGACCGGACGGTGATCGCCCTTACCGCGGGACTCTCACCCGCAGGATAGCGCGATCATCACCTTGGGACTGCCCCGGTCGCAACACCCCCCCCCGTTGCCTCCGGGGCAGTCCTCTGCATCAGGCTGCGATCAGTCGCCCTCGAACAGGCCTGCCAGCTGCTCGATCATGGTGCCGCCCAGCTGTTCGGCATCCATGATGGTGACGGCGCGGCGGTAATAGCGGGTGACGTCGTGGCCGATGCCGATCGCCATCAGCTCGACCGGGGACTTCTTCTCGATCCATTCGATCACCTTGCGCAGATGCGCTTCCAGATAGCCCGCGCTGTTCACCGACAATGTCGAATCGTCGACCGGCGCACCGTCCGAGATCACCATCAGGATCCGGCGATCCTCGGGCCGCGCGAGCAGGCGCGAATGGGCCCACATCAAGGCCTCGCCGTCGATGTTTTCCTTCAGCAGCCCTTCGCGCATCATCAGGCCCAGGTTGCGCCGTGCGCGCCGCCATGGCTCGTCCGCCTGCTTGTAGACGATGTGGCGCAAATCGTTGAGGCGGCCCGGCGTTTCGGGCTTGCCCTTCGACAGCCATTGCTCGCGGCTCTGCCCGCCCTTCCACGCGCGGGTGGTGAAGCCCAGGATCTCGGTCTTCACGCCGCAGCGTTCCAGCGTGCGCGCCAGCACGTCGGCGCTGATCGCAGCGATGGAAATGGGGCGCCCGCGCATCGAACCCGAATTGTCGATCAGCAGGGTGACGACCGTGTCCTTGAATTCCTGGTCCCGCTCCATCTTGTAGCTGAGCGAGGAGCCGGGGCTGACCACGACGCGCGCTAGCCGCGCGGCATCGAGCAGGCCTTCCTCCTGGTCGAAATCCCAGCTGCGGTTCTGCTGCGCCATCAGCCGGCGCTGCAGCCGGTTGGCCAGCTTGGTCACAACGCCCTGCAGGCCCTTCAGCTGCGCATCCAGATAGGTGCGCAGCCGCGTCAGCTCTTCCTCGTCGCAGAGTTCGGAAGCGCCGGTGATCTCGTCGAAATCGGTCGTGAAGGCGCGGTAGTCGAAATCGTCGGGCAGCTCGGTCCACGGGCGATTGGGGCGCACGGGCATCATGCCCTCCTCGTCGCCCTCGCCCGGATCGAATTCGCCGTCGGCGTCGAACTCGCCGTCGTCCTCACCGTCCTCGCCCTCGCCGTCCTCGGGCTGAGCGGCGGCTTCCAGCGGGTTCTGCTGCTGGTCCGAGGGCTGCTCCTCGGGCGTGTCCTGGTCCTGGTCCTGCTCGCTCTCGCTGCCCTCGTCCTCGTCGCCCTCGTCCTCGGGCATGTCGGGCTGCGGCTCGCTTTCCACCATTTCCAGATGGCGCAGCATGTCGAGCGACAGCTTCTGGAACGCGCGCTGGTCGGTGATCGCGCTGGCCAGCGTGTCGAAATCGTCACCGATGGCGGAACGGATCGCCTCGCGCCGCAGGTTCAGCCCGTCCTGCGCGGCCTCGGGAATGGCCTCGCCCGTCAGATGTTCGCGCAGCATCAGTGCGAGCGCGGTGGCCATGGGCACATCCTCGGCCCGTTCGGCGCGGGTGATCGTATCGGCCGCCAGCCGCTTGTCGAGCGCGGCGGCCAGGTTGGCGCGCGTGCCCGACATCGCGCGCGCGCCGATGGCTTCCCAGCGCACCTGCTCCACCGCGTCGAATGCCTGCCGCGCCAGCGGGTCCGACGGGCGCATCCGGTTGTGCAGCGGCGCGTTATGATGCCGCTGCTTCAGGGCAAAGCTGTCGGCCACCCCGCGCGCGATGGCGACGGGGCCGGCCTCCAGCTTGCGGCCGGGCATGGGAACGCGCACCGAATTGCCCACCTGCGCGGGTGTGTCCGATGTCCAACTGACCTCGATCTCGGCATTTTCGGCGACGGCGCGGGCCGTGCCGGTCAATGCATTGCGGAAACGGTCGAGCTTCGATTCCTCTGCCAAGCGTCAGCCCTTCGCGCGGCTTACAGGATCGACTGGCCGGTCTTGGCCCAGTCGGCCATGAAGCCTTCGATCCCCTTGTCGGTCAGCACGTGATTGGCCAGCGCCTTGATCACCTTGGGCGGCATGGTGCCGACGTCGGCGCCGATCCTGGCGCATTCCAGCACGTGGACGGGGTGGCGGATCGAAGCGGCCAGGATCTGCGTCTCGAACAGGTAATTGTCATAGATCAGGCGGATATCCTCGATCAGCGACAGACCGTCGAAGCCGTTGTCGTCGTGCCGGCCCAGAAAGGGCGAGACATAGGTCGCCCCCGCCTTCGCCGCCAGCAGCGCCTGGTTGGCCGAGAAGCACAGCGTGACATTGACCATGGTGCCTTCGCCGGTCAGCGCGCGGCAGGTCTTGAGGCCGTCGATGGTCAGCGGCACCTTGATGCAGACATTGTCCGCGATCCTGCGCAGCACCTCAGCCTCCTTCATCATCGTCTCGTGATCGAGAGCGACGACCTCGGCGCTGACGGGGCCATCGGTCAGGCCGCAGATTTCCTTCGTGACTTCCATGAAGTCGCGGCCCGACTTGGCGATCAGGCTGGGATTGGTGGTCACACCGTCCAGCAGGCCCGTCGCGGCCAGGTCGGCGATTTCGGCGGTATCGGCAGTATCGGCGAAGAATTTCATCGTGGCTTCCCAGTCTGGTGCGCATCGGCGGCGATTCATTCGCCTCCGTTTTGTCCGGCTATATGCGCGTGCGGCGAACGAAGGAACCCCTTCCTGCCTCCAGCCCGGAAAGCGCAGCTTGTCGGACCCGCTGATAATCAGGCCGGTTATCGATCAGGCCGGTTATTGATCAGGGCCGCGGATAAAGCGCGATGCAGCTCGCGTCCTCGCCCGCCTGCGGGAAACGCACGCCCGGTTCGCCATCGTTCAGGCATGGCTGCGCCGGGCCATCGGCATTGATCGGCGGGTCGGCCAGCACAAAGCGGCCGCCGCGGTCGAACAGCACGAAAGTGGCGCAGCCGCCCGGCCCGCAATCGTTGCGGCTGCGGCGGCGCAGGATCAGGTCGCGCGCGCCGTCGCGGTCGACGTCCAGCCGCGCCTTCTCGACCGAAAGATCGGGTTCGGGATCGCCCGCGGCCAGCACGGGACGCAGGCAGATCGCTGCAGCCTCGGCAGGCAGCGCCTCGCAATCGGGCGCCTGGGCGAAGGTGCCGTCGGGCGGTCCCCCCGCCCCCGGCGCAGTGGCCGGGGCGGTTGCGGGTGTGCTGGCGGGCGCGGACGCGCCTGGCCCGTCTCGCTCTCCGGTCGGCGCGGCGGGCTCGTCGCCGCAGGCCGCCAGCGCCAGCAGCGCGGCCGCGGGTAGCGCAAGCCGCCTCATCGCAGGCCGAACGCGCCGATCAGCAGCGGATCGTCGGTGGCATAGGGATCCTCGCGGATCGCGGTCTCGGCGCGGCCGATGGCGTTCCAGATCACTTCCTCGGTATTGCGGGTGAGCGAGGTCGCGACGCCCGACAGGTTCACCCCCGCCAGTTCGGACAGGGCGGGACCCAGCACCGGATCGTTGATCACCTGCAGCGCGTCGCCGATCTCGGGCAGCATCACCTCGATCAGTTGCTGCCCCATGTTCTGGCGCAGGAAGCTGGTGGCCGCGGTCGGTCCGCCCGTTATCAGCGCGACCGCGTTCTGGAAGCCGATCACGCGGATCGTGTCGGCCACCACCGGCGCGGCGCGATAGGCGCCCTCGGCCGCGACCCGGTTGAACTCGCGCAGCATCCGGTCGCGGATCAGCGGCGAGCCGAGGATCGTCGCCACCGCGCCCGAGCGAGCGCCGAACACATCGTCCGCGGTCAGCCGGGCCAGCTGCGTGTCATAGAAGCCGTTCGGTGCCAGCAATTGATCGAACGCGTCCTGCGATGCGATGGTCAGCAGCCGCCGGATCGCCTCGGTATAGGAAAAGCCGCCGTAGGAGGCGCAGCCCGGCAAGGCCAGCGCACCCGCGCCCAGGGCTGCCAGCCCCAGGAAACGGCGGCGGCTGGCGATAGTGTCGGGCGGCGTCACGGCTTTATCCATATGCAAATCCTTCTTCACCCAAATGATCCGATGCTTCCATCGGGGCGTCCGTGCCGCCATATGGGGCGCAAGATGAACCGCGTCCGTCTCCTCGTGATGAATGCCGCGTTAGGGCCGCTCGACTATCGCGTGCCCGACGGCATGTCTCTGGAACCGGGCAGCATCGTCGTCGCGCCATTGGGGCCGCGCCAGGTGACTGGCATCGTGTGGGAAAGCGAACGACTTCCCGGCACCGAGGTTCCGGACGCGCGGCTGCGCCCGCTGCTGGGCGCGCTGCCCGTGCCGCCGCTGCGCGCACCCTTGCGCCGGCTGATCGAGTGGACCGCGGATTACTACATCGCCTCGATGGCGAGCGTGGCGCGCATGGCGCTGTCGTCCAGCGCGGCGCTGCGCGGGGGCGGGACGATCACCGAATACCGGCTGACCGGCGCGCTGCCGCCGCGCATGACCCCGCAGCGCGACGCGGCTCTGTCCGCGCTGGATGGCGAGCAGGGCACGATCCGCGAACTGGCCGATCTGGCGGGCGTGTCCGAAGCCGTGCTGCGCGGGCTGGTCAACGCGGACTGCCTCGAAGCGGTGGAGGTCGCGATCGACCGCCCCTTCCCCGCGCCGCGCCCCGATCATGCGCCGCCCGATTTGTCCCCCGGCCAGCAGGAAGCCGCCGACCGCTTCGTCGATGCGGTCAAGGCGCGCAAGTTCGCGCCCATGCTGCTCGACGGCGTGACCGGATCGGGCAAGACCGAGACCTATTTCGAAGGCGTGGCCGAGGCGCTGCGGCTGGGGCGGCAGGTGCTGGTGCTGCTGCCCGAGATCGCGCTGACGCAGAACTTCCTCAAACGGTTCGAGGCGCGCTTTGGCGTGGCCCCCACCGTCTGGCACAGCGCGCAGAAGCAGTCCGACCGCCGCCGCGCGTGGAGGCAGGTGTCCGAAGGCGGCGCAAGCGTGGTGGTGGGCGCAAGGTCGGCGCTGTTCCTGCCGTTCCGCGACCTTGGCCTGATCGTCGTGGACGAGGCGCATGAGATCAGCTTCAAGCAGGACGACGGGGTGCGCTATAACGCACGCGACGTGGCGGTGATGCGCGCCCGGTTCGAACGCATCCCCGCCATCCTCGCCAGCGCGACGCCTGCACTGGAAAGCCTGCAGATGGCCGAGGCGGGGGTGTACGAGAAAATCGACCTGCCCGCCCGTTTCGGCGGCGCGGTCCTGCCCGATATCCGCATCCTCGATCTGCGTGAGGAAAGCCCGCCGCGTGGCCGCTGGCTCGCCCCCTCGCTGGTCAAGGCGATGGAGGAGCGGCTGGAGCGGGGCGAACAATCGCTGCTGTTCCTCAACCGCCGGGGCTATGCGCCGCTGACCCTGTGCCGCCAGTGCGGTTACCGGTTCCAGTGCCCCAATTGCTCGGCCTGGCTGGTCGAGCACCGTCTGACCCGCCGCCTTGCCTGCCACCATTGCGGACATCAGGTCGCCAGCCCCGAAGCCTGCCCCGAATGCGGCGAGAAGGACTGCCTTGCCGCCTGCGGCCCCGGTGTCGAACGGATCGCGGACGAGGTGGCGGAGATCTTCCCCGACGCGCGCACCGCCGTCGTCACCAGCGACACTCTGTCCAGCCCCGACAAGATCGGCGAATTCGTCGATGCCGCGCAAGCCGGAGAGATCGACGTGATCGTCGGCACGCAGCTTGTCACCAAGGGTTATCACTTCCCCGAACTCACGCTGGTGGGCGTGGTCGATGCCGATCTCGGCCTTGAAGGCGGGGATCTGCGCGCCGCCGAACGCAGCTATCAGCAGATCGCGCAGGTCGCGGGCCGCGCGGGCCGCGCCGCGAAGGCCGGCGAGGTGCTGATCCAAACGCGCCATCCCGAAGCGCCCGTCATCGCCGCGCTGGCCGCCTACGACCGCGACGCGTTCTATGAAGCCGAGAGCGATGCGCGCCGCAACGCGGGCGCCCCGCCCTTCGGCCGCTGGGCCGCGATCATCGTGTCGAGCGAGGACGAGGCCGAAGCCGCCGAAGCCGCGCGCAAGATCGGCGGCAGCGCGCCGCGGCTGGACGATATCGCGGTCTATGGCCCCGCGCCCGCGCCGCTGTCGATGCTGCGCAGCCGCTATCGCTATCGCCTTTTGATCAATGCGCGGCGCAGCGCCGCCCTTCAGCAGACGATCCGCGAATGGCTGGGTCCGCTGGATCATCCGCAGAGCGTGCGCGTTGGGGTGGACATAGACCCCTACAGCTTCGTCTGATGCAACAAACCGGGAGAGAACACGACATGCTGACCGTCCATCATCTGCGCATCTCGCAATCCGAACGCATCGTCTGGCTGTGCGAGGAACTGGGCCTCGACTATGACCTCAAGCTCTACGAACGGCGCAGCGACAACCGGATGGCGCCCGACCAGTACAAGGCGCTGCACCCGATGGGTGTCGCGCCCGTCATCACCGATGGCGAGCTGGTGCTGGGCGAAAGCGCGGCCATCTGCGACTATATCGATGCGCGCCATGGCGGCGGGCGGCTGAGCCCCGCACCCGACAGCCCCGATTTCGCGGAGCATCTGTTCTGGTTCCATTTCGCCAACGGGTCGATGATGCCGATCTCCTATGTCGAGATCTCGGCGCATTTCATGGGCGTCGACACCATTCCCGATTTCATGAAGGACCGGAAGGCGCGCGCCTGGTCGATGATCGAACAGCGGCTGGCCGATGCACCCTTCTTCGGCGGCGAGGCGCTGACCACCGCGGACATCATGATGAGCTGGTCGCTGACCACCGGGCGCGCGTTCCATCCGTTTCCGTTGGACGATTATCCGGCGACCCGCGCCTATCTGAGGCGCATCGGCGAACGCCCGGCCTATCGATCAGCCCGCGAGAAAGCGGAACCGGGCGTGGAGCCGATGCTGAGCTGAGCCGGCGCCGCAAGCGACAATGCCCGGCCCCGTCCTGATACCGGTCCTCGGCGACCAGCTGACCCATTCGCTCGCCAGCCTGGAAGGCTGCGACAAGGCGGACGCCATCGTGCTGATGATGGAGGTCGCCGAGGAGACGACCTATGTCCGTCACCACAAGGCCAAGATCGCGCTGATCCTGTCGGCCATGCGCCATTTCGCCGCCGAGCTGCGGACACGCGGCTGGACGGTCGACTACATCGCGCTGGAGGACGAGGGGAACAGCGGCAGCTTCACCGGAGAGATCACGCGCGCAGTCGAGCGGCACGATGCGCGCGAAATCCGCATCGTCGAGCCGGGCGAATGGCGCGTGCTGAAAGCGCTGCAGGGGCTGAAGGGCACCCTTGCCGTACCGCTGGAGATCCTGCCCGACGACCGCTTCCTGTGCTCGATCCCCGAATTCATCGGCTGGGCGCAGGGGCGGCGCACGCTGCGGATGGAGAATTTCTATCGCCAGATGCGCGCCAAGACCGGCCTGCTGATGGAGGACGGCGCGGGGCGTCCCGGGCCGGCGGGCGGGCAGTGGAACTATGACCACGACAATCGCGCGTCTCCCGACAAGCACATGGACCCGCCGCCCGCGCCCAAGTTCGCGCCCGACGATGTGACGCAAGAGGTGATCGCGATGGTCGCGCGCCGCTTCGACGCGCATTTCGGCAGTCTCGATCATTTCGGCTGGCCGGTGACGGCGGCGCAGGCGGAAGAAGCGCTGGATGCCTTCGTCGCCGACCGCCTGCCCGATTTCGGCACCTATCAGGATGCGATGGTGACGGGGGAGGACGACCTCTATCACTCGCTGCTGTCGACATCGATCAACCTGGGCCTGCTCGATCCGGTCGAATGCTGCCGCCGCGCGGAAAAGGCGTGGGCGGACGGCAAGGCCCCGATCAATGCGGTGGAGGGCTTCATCCGGCAGATCATCGGCTGGCGCGAATATATCCGCGGTATGTACTGGCTGGAAATGCCCGAGCTGGCAGAGGCGAACGCGTTGGACGCCCATCGCCCGCTGCCCGAATTCTACTGGACCGGCGAAACCGAGATGCTCTGCATGGCCGAGGCGGTGCGCTCGACGCGGGATAACGCGCATGCGCACCACATCCAGCGGCTGATGGTGCTGGGCAATTTCGCGTTGATCGCCGGGGTGAAACCGCAGGAGGTCGAGGACTGGTTCCTGGTGGTCTATGCCGACGCCTATGAATGGGTCGAGCTGCCCAATGTGGCGGCAATGGCGCTATGGGCCGACAAGGGGCGGCTGGCGACCAAGCCCTATGCGTCGAGCGGGAACTACATCAACAAGATGTCGGATTACTGCAGGAAGTGCAGCTATTCGGTGTCGAAGAAGACCGGCGAGGGGGCGTGCCCGTTCAACCCGCTCTACTGGGATTTCATGGTGCGCAACCGCAAGCTGCTGGAAAGCAACAACCGGGTGGCGCGGGTCTATACGACATGGGACCGGATGGATGAAGACCGTCGGCGCGAATATCTGGACAGCGCGAAGGACGTGCTGGACGCGCTGGTGCCCGCCAGCAAGGGCTGGGCGAGGGACTAGCGGGGCTTTTCGCGCTCCAGCAGGGCGATCTTGATCTCGGGCCCGTATGCATAGCCGCCGACGCTGCCGTCCGACCGCACGACGCGGTGGCACGGGATCAGCACCGCGACATTGTTCGCCCCATTGGCGCTGCCCGCCGCGCGCACGGCTTTCGGATGGCCCGCCGCTGCCGCAAGCTGGGCATAGCTGCGCGTTTCGCCGGGCGGGATGTGGCGCAGTTCGGCCCAGATCCGCTCCTGAAAGGCGGTGCCCTTCACGTCGAGCGGGATGTCGGGATCGCTGCCGGGGGCCTCGACCTCGGCGATGACGCGGGTGAGCAAGTCGGCGAAATCCTCGCCGCCCTCGACCAGTTCCGCATTGGGAAAACGGGCGGCCAATGAACCGACGCCCTCGCCGAACGACAGGCGGCAGATGCCCTTGTCCGTCGCCGCGACCAGCATGTCGCCCAGCGGGGTCGGCACCGCCGCCCAGCGGATCGTCACCCCCTCCCCGCCGCGATGCCAGGCCGAGGGGGTCATGCCCAGCCGGTCCTTCGCCTCGTCGTAAAAGCGCGAAGGGGTTTCATAACCGGCCTCCAGTATCGCATCGGTCACGTTCGCTTCCTTTCCCAGCGCATCGCGCGCATGCTCCAGCCGCAGCGCGCGGCCATATCCGGCGGGGCTGAGGCCCACCGCGCGGCGGAATATCCTTGCGAGGTGGTCGGGCGAGTAGCCGGTCCGCTCCGCCAGAACAGACATCGGCACCGGACCGCCCTGCCCGCTGATCGCATCCAATGCGGCGCGCACTGCATCGCGGTCCTGCATCGCATCGTCGGGCAGGCAGCGTTTGCACGCACGCAGCCCCGCCGCCTGCGCCGATGGAATATCGGGATAGAGCGCCAAGTTCTCAGGCCTCGGCCTGCGCGCCGGGCAACTGGGGCGGCAATAGATGCCGGTCGTGCGCACCCCCACCACGAAGCGCCCGTCATAGCTGCGGTCACGGCGCACGAAGGCGGCCAGCGCTTCTGCTTCGGGCAGCGGGAGGGACAGGGCCTGCGTCATGGCAACCGTTCTAGCCGCTTGCCGCGCGCCCCGCATCCCGAAAGCCGCGATCAAACCGCAACCGGCCCGCGAAAAACCCTGTGGGACGGCCAGAGATACCCCCTGCCATGGCGATCCGAAAGCCGCTAAGGCCCGCAGCCATGGACGTTGGGATGAGTTTCGGAACCTTGGGTCGCCGCGTGGCGCGGCTGGCTGGTGGGGCGCGCGGGTTTGCTGCCGCGCTGCTGCTGGCGCTGGCGGCGGCAGGTTCGCTGCTGGGCGGCGTGCCTGCCGCGCGCGCCGACACCGCCGACATCAATGCCGCGGCCCGCTCGGTCGTGCGCGTGGTCATCGTGATGCGCGACGCCTCGGGCTATGACGTGATCGGCCACGGCACCGGCTTTGCCGTCACCCCCACGCTGATTGTCACCAATGCCCATGTCCTCGCCCCGCTGATGGAGGACGACCGGCTGCGGCTGGGCATCGTGCCCGCCCAGGGGCGCACCGGCTATTTCGCGCGCATCGTGCGCATCGCGGGCGAGGTCGACCTCGCGCTGGTCGAGCTCACCGAGGATGCCTCGCTGCCTGCCTCCACGCTCTATTCCGGGCGGGTCGAGGACGGGCAGGACGTCTATGCGGTGGGCTATCCCGCCAATGTCGACCAGGCGCTGGGGCTCGGCCTCAATGGCCTCGTCTCGCCGCAGCCGCCGGTGAAGACGCGCGGGCAGGTCTCGGCGGGGCGCACCTCTGCCGATTACGACACGATCCTGCATACCGCCGCGATCGGCGTCGGCAATTCGGGCGGGCCGCTGCTCGATCCCTGCGGCCGCGTGGTGGGTGTCAACGCCTTCGGCACGATCAGCGACAATGGCAGCGATTCGGAATTCTATTTCGCGGTCTCGATGCGCGAGCTTGCCCCGTTCCTGCGCGCGGCCGGGGTCACCCCGCGCACCACCGCGACCGAGTGCCGCTCGCTCGCCGACCTCGATGCCGAGGAAGCCGCCCGCTCGCTGCGCGAGGATGCGGACCGCCGCGCGCGCATCGCCGCCGCCGCGAACCAGCGCAGCCTGGCCGCCGAAAAGGCCGCGCGCATGGCCGAACTGGAAGCCATCGACGAGCGCGAGACGCTGATGGGCCTGGCCGGGCTGATGGTGGTGTTCGCGATGATGGGCGGTCTTGGCGGCATCTATCTGCTCGACAACGGGCGCCGCGAACAGGCGGTGGCGGCGGGCGCGTTCGCCGGCTTCTCGCTGCTGGCCGCGCTGGCGTCGTGGATCGCACGCCCATCCATCAGCGACATCGTAACCCGCGGGGACGATGCGCAGCGCAGCGTGATGACCGCGCGGGGCGAAGCGAAGCTGCCCTCGCCCAGCGTGGACCGCGGTCGCTTCATCTGCCGCTTCCAGCCCGACCGCAGCCGCGTGACCGTGTCGACGAGCAACGACATCGACCTGCAGTGGAGCGAGGATGGCTGCGTCAACGGGCGCACCCAATACGGCCTTTCCTCTGACGGCTGGACCCGCATCATGGTGCCGGGCAACGAGCAGACCGTCTCGGTCTCGCGCTATGACCCGGCGACGCGTATGCTGCGCACCGATCGTTTTTTCCTCGACCTCAATACGATGAGCGCCGCGCGCGAGGCGCGGGCGGCCTATCAGGCCCCGGCCTGCGACGCTGGCGAGGACGCGGCGCGCGACCTGGGCGACCAGCAGCAGGCGATTCGCCAATTGCTGCCCGAAACCCCGAACGAGCGGCTGGTCTATAGCTGCGAGCCGGGAGCGATCGTCCCGGCGGGGGATGAAACCGCAAGCGCCGTAGACGGCGCCGAAGACGAAAACGGCTGATTTGCGCCAAATCCGCTGGCGGCGGGTGCGCGGCGCTGCATAATGGTACCGCTACCCCGCAAAACAGACCGCGCGCCGGTTGTCATGCCGCGGTTTCATTGCTAGGCGCGCCGCCGTGACGGACGCTCCCCGCGGGCCGGGCATTTGCGCTACATGACGATCAGGTGGCGACGGTTCGGCAGATGCGTTTTGGGGGGTCAGGCCGTTTTCACGGCATGCATGAGGACAGGACAAGCGTGGAGAATACGGGCGGCATCACGGCCAGTCTTGCGGGGCGCTACGCCTCGGCACTGTTTGAACTGGCAGTGGACGAGAACCAGGTCACCGCGGTCGAAAGCGACCTTGAGAAGCTGCGCGCGGCGATCGCCGAATCGCGCGATCTCGCCGCGTTGCTCAAGGACCCGGAGATCGGCCGCAAGCAGGCGGGCTCTGCCATGACGGGCGTCGCCGATTATCTGCACCTCGCGCCGCTGACCAAGAATTTCCTGGGCGTGCTGGCGAAGAATCGCCGGCTGTCCAGCCTGCCCGACATGATCCGCGCGTTCGCCACCATCGCCGCCGCCCAGCGCGGCGAGGTGACCGCCAATGTCACCACCGCGCACCCGCTGAACGATTCGCAGCTGAGCGCGCTGACGCAGAAACTGACCGCGCGCGAAGGCCGCGATGTAAAGATCCGTACCGAGGTCGATCCGTCGATCCTTGGCGGGCTGATCGTCAAGATCGGCAGCCGCCAGATCGACAGCTCGATCCGCACCCGTCTCAACACTCTCGCCCAGGCCATGAAGGGCTGACCGTAAAAGGTCCCAGGAAAAGGCATTAGACCCATGGAAATCCGCGCCGCAGAAATCTCGAAGGTCATCAAGGACCAGATTGCCAGCTTCGGCACCGAAGCGCAGGTAAGCGAGGTCGGTTCCGTCCTCTCGGTGGGTGACGGCATCGCCCGCATCCACGGCCTCGACAAGGTCCAGGCCGGCGAGATGGTCGAATTCTCCGACGGCACCCAGGGCATGGCCCTGAACCTCGAGGCCGACAATGTCGGCGTCGTGATCTTCGGCTCGGACGCCGCCATCAAGGAAGGCGACCAGGTCAAGCGTACCGGTACCATCGTGGACGTCCCCGTCGGCAAGGGCCTGCTGGGCCGCGTCGTCGACGCGCTGGGCAACCCGATCGACGGCAAGGGCCCGATCGTCGCCGGCAAGCGTTCGCGCGTCGAGGTGAAGGCCCCGGGCATCATCCCGCGCAAATCCGTGCACGAACCCGTGCAGACTGGCCTGAAGGCCGTCGACGCCCTGGTCCCCGTGGGCCGCGGCCAGCGCGAGCTGATCATCGGCGACCGCCAGACCGGCAAGACCGCCGTCGCCATCGACACCTTCATCAACCAGAAGGGCCCGAACTCGGGCGATGACGAGAGCAAGAAGCTCTACTGCATCTATGTCGCCGTCGGTCAGAAGCGTTCGACCGTCGCGCAGATCGTGCGCCAGCTCGAAGAAAACGGCGCGATGGAGTATTCCATCGTCGTCGCCGCCACCGCGTCGGAGCCCGCTCCGCTGCAGTTCCTCGCGCCCTACACCGGCTGCGCGATGGGCGAATTTTTCCGCGACAACGGCATGCACGCCGTGATCGTGTACGACGACCTTTCCAAGCAGGCCGTCGCCTATCGCCAGATGTCGCTGCTGCTGCGCCGTCCTCCGGGCCGCGAAGCATACCCCGGCGACGTGTTCTACCTGCACAGCCGCCTGCTGGAGCGCGCGGCCAAGATGAACGAGGAAAACGGCGCCGGTTCGCTGACCGCCCTTCCCATCATCGAGACGCAGGCGGGCGACGTGTCGGCCTATATTCCGACCAATGTGATCTCGATCACCGACGGCCAGATCTTCCTTGAAACCGGCCTGTTCTTCCAGGGCATCCGCCCGGCCATCAACGTCGGCCTGTCGGTCAGCCGCGTCGGCGGTGCCGCCCAGACCAAGGCGATGAAGAAGGTCGCGGGCTCGATCAAGCTGGAGCTGGCGCAGTACCGCGAGATGGCGGCCTTCGCGCAGTTCGGTTCGGACCTCGACGCCTCGACCCAGAAGCTGCTGAACCGCGGCGCGCGCCTGACCGAGCTGCTGAAGCAGCCGCAGTTCTCGCCGCTGCCGTTCGAGGAGCAGGTCGTGTCGATCTTCGCGGGCACCAACGGCTATATCGATCCGATCGCCGTGGACCGCGTGACCGAGTACGAGGCCGAGATGCTGTCGTTCATGCGTTCGCAGCATGCCGACGTTCTGGCCGAGATCCGCACCACGCAGAAGTTCGAGGGCGAGACGAAGGACAAGACCGTCGCCGCCCTTCAGGCCTTCGCCAAGCAATTCGCCTGAACCCCAAGAGAACACTAGCTAGGGAGCCGAAATGGCCTCGCTGAAGGAACTCAAGGGTCGGATCAACTCGGTCAAGTCGACCCAGAAGATCACCAAGGCCAAGCAGATGGTGGCCGCCGCGAAGCTGCGCAAGGCGCAGGCCGCGGCGGAAGCCGCACGCCCCTATGCCGAACGGCTGACGGGCGTGATGGCCAGCCTCGCCGGCAAGGTCGGCAAGAACGACCAGGCCCCGCGCCTGCTCGCCGGCACCGGCTCGACGCAGAAGCACCTGCTGGTCGTCGCCAACTCGGACAAGGGTCTGGCCGGCGCGTTCAACTCGAACATCGTCAAGGCCGCGCTGGTCAAGGCGCGCGCCCTGATTGCGGACGGCAAGGACGTCGAATTCTACCTGATCGGCCGCAAGGGCCGTCCGGTGATCCGGCGCACCTTCCCCGACCGGATCGGCGTACAGTTCGACACCACGCAGGTGCGCGAGCCCGGCTTCAACGAGGCCGAGCAGATCGCGGACGAGCTGGTCGGCATGTACCAGGACGGCCGCTTCGACGTGGCGCATCTGTTCTACTCGCGCTTCCAGTCGGCGCTGGCGCAGATCCCGACCGAGCAGCAGATCATCCCGGTCGCCGCTCCCGAAACTGCCGCTCCCGAAAGCGACGCGGTGGTTGAGTACGAGCCCGGCGAGGAGGAAATCCTCGAGGCGCTGCTGCCGCGCTATCTGAAGACGCAGATCTTCAAGGCGCTGCTTGAGAATAATGCGTCGGAACAGGGCGCGTCGATGACCGCGATGGACAATGCCACGCGCAACGCCGGCGACCTGATCCAGAAGCTGACGATCCAGTACAACCGCAGCCGCCAGGCCGCGATCACCACCGAACTCATCGAGATTATTGCTGGCGCGGAAGCGCTGTAGCAACAACATGCAGCTGGCGCGGAAGCGCTGTAGCAACAACATGCAGCTGGCGCGGAAGCGCTGTAAGTTAAAGGCAAGGAAACACCCATGGCCACCGCACCCTCGCTCGACTATTCGGGCACGTCCAATGTCCCCGCACAGGGCAAGATCAGCCAGGTCATCGGCGCCGTCGTCGACGTCGTGTTCGAAGGCGAGCTGCCCGCGATCCTCACCGCGCTGGAAACCGACAACAACGGCCAGCGCCTCGTTCTCGAAGTCGCGCAGCACCTTGGCGAAAGCACGGTCCGCACGATCGCGATGGACGCGACTGAGGGCCTGACCCGCGGCCAGCCCGTCGCCAACACCGGCAAGCAGATCTCGGTCCCCGTCGGGCCCAAGACGCTGGGCCGCATCATGAACGTCGTCGGCGAAGCCATCGACGAGATGGGACCGGTCGGTTCGGACATGTATGCTCCGATCCACGCCAAGGCTCCGGAATTCATCGACCAGTCGACCGAAGCGGCCATCCTGGTCACCGGCATCAAGGTCATCGACCTGCTCGCTCCCTATGCGAAGGGCGGCAAGATCGGCCTGTTCGGCGGCGCCGGCGTGGGCAAGACCGTGCTGATCCAGGAACTGATCAACAATATCGCGAAGGGGCACGGCGGCGTGTCGGTGTTCGCCGGCGTGGGTGAGCGTACCCGCGAGGGCAACGACCTCTATCACGAATTCCTCGACGCGGGCGTCATCGCCAAGGACGCCGACGGCAACGCAACCTCGGAGGGTTCCAAGGTGGCGCTCGTGTTCGGCCAGATGAACGAGCCGCCGGGCGCGCGTGCCCGCGTGGCGCTGTCTGGCCTGACCATGGCCGAGTACTTCCGCGACCAGGAAGGCCAGGACGTGCTGTTCTTCGTCGACAACATCTTCCGCTTTACGCAGGCGGGTTCGGAAGTGTCGGCGCTGCTCGGCCGTATTCCCTCGGCCGTGGGCTATCAGCCGACCCTGTCGACCGACATGGGTGCGCTGCAGGAACGCATCACCTCGACCACCAAGGGTTCGATTACCTCGGTGCAGGCCATCTACGTGCCCGCCGACGACTTGACCGACCCTGCGCCGGCCACCTCGTTCGCCCACCTTGACGCGACGACCACGCTGAACCGCGCGATTTCGGAACTGGGCATCTATCCCGCGGTCGACCCGCTGGATTCGACCAGCCGCGTTCTGGAACCCCGCGTCGTCGGTACCGAGCATTACGAGACCGCCCGCGCCGTTCAGGAGACGCTGCAGAAGTACAAGTCGCTGCAGGACATCATCGCCATCCTGGGGATGGACGAGCTGTCGGAAGAGGACAAGCTGACCGTCCAGCGCGCGCGCAAGATCCAGAAGTTCCTGTCGCAGCCGTTCCATGTGGCCGAGGTCTTCACCGGCATTCCGGGCAAGTTCGTCCAGCTGGAAGACACCGTTAAGTCGTTCAAGGCCGTGGTCGAAGGCGAATACGACCATCTGCCCGAGGCGGCCTTCTATATGGTCGGCGGCATCGACGAGGCGGTCGAGAAGGCCAAGAAGCTGGCCGAAGACGCCTGATTTGATTGAGACGGGCGGAGGCTAATGCTTCCGCCCCCTCCTTCACGATATTGACTGAAAGCTGAAACGATGGCGCTGCATTTCGAACTCGTAACCCCGGCCAAGCTGGTCCGCTCGGAAGACGTCCACATGGTGGAAGTCCCCGGCAGCGAGGGTGCGTTCGGTGTCCTGGAAGGCCACGCCCCCTTCATGTCGACCATCGCCGACGGCCAGATGCGCATCTACAAGACCGCGAACGCCGTGCCGGAGATCATCACGGTGTCGGGCGGTTTTGCCGAGGTGGGCGACAACGGCCTGACAGTGCTGGCCGAGCACGTCGAGGATTGATCTTCCATAAAAGGCCGATACACTTCGGCCCGCCGTTCAAGGCATGACAAAGGCCCGCCCCGCGCGGGCTTTTTCCGTTTGGGGCGGCGCCATGGCGGCACCGGCAAGCGTGACGGCCCAACGGCTTGCCTCGCCTTGCTGAGGGCGCCATCGATCCAAGCGACCACCACCCCGGCCTATTGGCAGTCCTGCCATTGTGGATAAGTCGGCGGATCGTCAGCGCCCGGCTTCCGCTCGTCTTAAGGGCCCCCGTAAGCGTTCAGTTTCCATCGGCAGCCAGGGGGGCACAAGCATGTCGAGATACACGTTCCACAGATCGGGCAAGGACAGCTGGAGCAGTCCGCGCCCCTTCACCGACGCCAATCTGCGGCGCCAGCATTACGGCCGGATCCAGCCCATGGAAGAGCCCGGCCTGCTGCAGCGCCTCCTGCGGCTGGCCTGATCTCGCGAAAGCTCAGCGGCGCTTTCGCGTGGGGGCGTGGAAGTCGGCGGGCTTGTTCGCGACCCAGCGCAGGAACGCCGCGATCTCTTCGTCGCTTCTGATTGCCTCCACGTTCTCCCCCAGCCTTGCCATTTCCGAATTGGTATAGCGCGCGTGCAGCGTGCGGTGGCAGATCGGATGCACGTCAACCACCAGCCGCCCCCTGCGGCTTTTCGGCACCGGATGATGCCGCTCCACCGTTTCGCCCAGCGGACGTTCGCAGAGCCAGCATAGGGGCAGATCGGGATCTTCGTCGCTTTGGGCCATGGGTGGCAACAAGACCGACTAAACAGTCCGACTGCAAGCCCCGTGATGGTTAACGTTTTTTCAAGCCGAATTGCCGATACCCGGCTGCGCTACGATTCTGCGCGGCAGGAGGAATGACATTGACGCGGCTTATCATCCAGATTCCGTGTTTGAACGAGGCGGACGACCTGCCTGCGACGCTGGCCGCCCTGCCACGTCAGATCCCCGGCATCGACGCGATCGAGATCCTGGTCATCGACGACGGATCGCACGACGATACGTCCGAAGTCGCACGCCGCTGGGGTGTCCACCATGTCGTGCGTCATCGCCGCAATCGCGGGCTTGCCAATGCGTTCCAGTCGGGGCTCGACATGTGCCTTGTCGCGGGGGCCGATATCATCGTGAACACCGATGCCGACGGACAATATGAAGGCGCGGATATCGCCGCGCTGGTGCAGCCGATCCTGCGGGGAGAGGCGGATATCGTGATCGGCGATCGGGGCGTGGGCAAGAACGCCCATTTCGGCCCGATCAAGCGGCGGCTGCAGAGGATGGGCAGTTCGGTCGTGCGCAAGCTGTCGGGAACCGACATCACCGATGCAGTCAGCGGCTTTCGCGCCATCAGCCGAGAGGCTGCACAGCGCCTGACCATCACGACCGAGTTCAGCTATACCACCGACATGCTGATCCAGGCCGGGCGCAAGCGCATGGCGATCACCAGCGTCCCGGTCCGAACCCACCCGGCGACGCGGCCCTCGCGCCTGTTCACCTCCATCCCGCGGTTCATCAGCCAGACCGGGGTGACGATCGTGCGCGCCTATACCACCTATAACGCGCTGCGCGTGTTCGTCGGCACCGGTATGCTTCTGACGCTGGCGGGCCTGCTGCCGATCGTGCGGTTCATGTGGTTCTATGTGAACGGCGATGGCAGCGGTCATATCCAGTCGCTCGTCATTGGCGGCTCGCTGCTGGTGCTGGGCGCGCTGGTCGCCGTGATGGGCATGCTGGCCGATTTGATCACCGCCAATCGCAAGCTGCTGGAGGCGACGCTGCACAAGGTCCGCAGGCTCGAGGAGCGGCTGGCGCAGGACGACGGCATGGCCGAGGCCTGCGAAAAGGAGGGCGAAGCGGCCGACATCCTCCCCCTCGTGAAACGCAAGCGCGAGCCTGCGCGCCGGAGCCGCTGAACTTGGCGAATACAGCGACGCCTGTCCGGCGCGGCACGTCTGGTCTTGTGCCCGATCCCGACAGTCCCTTCTGGCCGACCGCCGGGATAGCGCTGCTGCTGGCGGCGCAATCCACGGTGATTGTAACCAAGGCGGTGAACTGGGACGAATTCCATTATTACGCGATGGTCGAACACTTCCGCTCGGGGCAGCTTCCGACAGCGCTGCAGACATTCCATGTTCCGCATTTCAACGGGTTGCCCGGCACGGCGAACAACGTCGACGCAATCGTCGTAGCACGCCGGGCCATGTTCGCCTGCGAACTCGTCACCCTGGCGAGCATCTATGCTGCGGCTCGGCAATTTGCGGACCAACGGATCGCGCTTTTGTCGGTTCTTACGTATCTGACTACCGGATACGTCCTCCAGCACGGTTTCACCTTTCGCACCGATCCGCAAGCCACTGCCGCGCTCATGGTCGCATTGGCCATTCGTGCCCGCGCGCCGTTTGGCGTCCGGCAGGGACTGCCGCTTGCACTGATAGCGGGCACCCAAGCCGGACTGTCAGGAATGATAAAGATCAAGGCCGTCCTGTCTGCTCCGGCATTTCTGGGCCTCGCCTGGTTGCGGTTTACCAATGATGGGCACAGGGCTCGCCCCAGCAATGGTTTCATGACCCCCTGGGGTATGCAAGCCTACCGGGATACCGGTCAGCCGCTATGCAGGGAGGCAGCGGAAGCTGCTCCCGTTCCCCTGGCGCTGGCGAACTGGTGGGCGAATTGGTGGGTGTTCGGCGATCTCGACAATGGCCGGCCCAAATTGTTTGCTTCGCGCGATGCGGAAGCGCTCAGGGATAAATACATACAATTTAGCGGTCCGCTATTTCCTGCCGGCAAAGAGGTTCCCGACGGCGCCGCTGTCCGCGCAAGCGAATTCCTGGTCCCCGGGCCATACACCGCCCATGACGCGCCGCTGGTCCTGGACGGCGATCTCCTCGCCCCGGCGCAGACCGTGCATGTCTCTCGCGCCGTGCATCATCTGCGTTCTGCAGGTGAAGGCGATGCCCGCCTGGTCTGGGAGCCGGCGAAACTACTTCCCGAACCCGATGACCTGAACGGGCCAAGCCGGGTGGCCTTGTGAGGAGAGACGTCAAGCTAACTGAACGCGAGGCGCTCTGGCCGCTTGCCGTCATCGCGCTGCTGCTGGTCCTGCAATTCAGCATGATCTTCACCCGGTCCATCAACTGGGATGAATTCTACTGGAACTACGAGATCGAGGCCTTCGTGAAGGGGGGCGTCAGCCGCCCGCTGCAGACGCTGCATGCACGGCTGTTCTCATGGCTGCCCGGCCGGCCGGGTAACGCGGTCGACCACATCGTTGTCGCACGGTGTTTCATGTTCGCGTGCGAAATTGCGACCCTCTGCTTCATTGCCGGCATAGCGCGGCGCTTTACCGGACGAGCCAACGCCTACCTCTGCGCGCTGGCCTATCTGTCGGCGGGATATGTCTTTCAGCATGGCTTCTCGCTGCGATCCGACCCAATGGTCACGGCGGTTCTGACGGGCGCGCTCTACGTATTGGCGCGGCTGAGGGTAACCCCCGTGTCGGTGCTGTGCTTCGGCCTGCTTGCAGGCAGCGCACCGTTAATCACGATCAAGTGCGTCCTTTACCTGCCCGCCTTTGCCGCGCTCTTCTGGCTGCGCCTTTCCGAAAGCGGAAGGAGCATCGCCGCGCGGGGCCGGCTGGCCCTGTATCCCGTCGCTGCCGTCTTCGGATTCGCGGTCATCTATCTTATGCATTCCGCCACGATGCCGGCGGCCACGCTGATCGCTTCGTCGGGGGGAGACGCAGCGACATCCGCAGCCAAGGCTTCCGGGGCGATGATAGGCGCCTCGATCCGCGCGATGTTCTTCATCGGCACCCCGCCCTATCTACCGATAACGATAAAATCGGCCAGCATCTCTCCTGCATTTGCCGCGCTGCTCCTGCTGTCTCCATTCGCGATCTGGCGGATCACGCTGACCCGGCCTGAAAAGCTGGCGCTTTCCGGATTGCTTTCGGTAATCCTGACGCTGTTCTTCTACCGCAATTCCGCAGCCTATTATTATGTCTTCGTGCTGGCACCTGCGGCGGCGGCTCTCGGCCCCTCCCTGTCGCTGGCTCGCAAGCGATTGCCCGTCTGGGCCCTGTCCGCGATCTTTCTCGTCTTCGCTCTGCTGGTCTTTGCGAAGGAAGACCGAACCGTCATCGCCCGTCAACGCCAGACGCTTGGCGCGGTCCACCAGATATTTCCCGATCCGGTGGCTTATATCGACCATAACGGCATGATCGGCGACTTCCACAAGATGAACCTGCTAATGACGCCGTGGGGCATGGAACAGTATCGCGCGTCGAAAGAGAACAGCTATCGTTCGGCCATGCAGAGCCGGCCAGTGCCCCTTCTCCTCGAAAACGACACCCTGCTGACCGAGGTGATGACCGGCGATCGGCCCGCAAGCATTCTGTCCGCCGCCGATGTTGCAGCACTGCGCGGCAATTACGTGCGCTATTGGGGGCCTGTCTGGATCACCGGGAAACGCATCCCGGGTTCTGCGAAGTCGGTCCGCACCGAATTCCTTGTGCCCGGCGATTATCGAGTGGTCGGAAGCCCGCTGCGGATCGATGGAGCGGTTTACGGTCCGGGCGCCATCGTCTCCATCGACCGCGGAATGCACGAGCTCTTGGCAAAGGGAGACCGCGACACGCTGCTGCTCTGGGCCGATGCTGCCGAGCCGCCATCGACGCACCCGCCCCAGGGCTACCTGTTCGTCGGTTTCTGAACGATGCCCGCACCCGAACACGCCGCCGCGCCCATCGATGTCCTGCTGTGGGGTTGCTGCGACATGGGCAAACCCCGCAACCGGATCACGCTGGCGGCCATGAAAGCCGCAGGCATTCCGGTGCGATCCATCTGCAAGGACCTGTGGAGCGGGGTAGAAGACAAGAGTCGGCTGGGCGGAACCGGAATGCTGCTGTTCGCCCTTCGCTACCTGTTCGCCTATCCCGCTCTTGTCCTTCGCTTCCTGCTCGCCCCCAGGCCCGACGTCATATTGCTGGCCTATCCCGGAGTGATCGACGCGCTCGTCATCGGGCCGGTCGCTAGGCTGCGAGGCATCCCTGTCATCTGGGATGTTTTCATCTGCGCCTATGACACCGTCGTGCGCGACCGGCAGATGCTCGATCCAGATGGCTTTCCCGCCCGGTTGCTTCGCTTCGCCGAACGCCTCGCCGCCCGGAACGCGGTGAAGCTTGTTCTCGATACCCGCGCCCATGCGAGAATGTTTGCCGAACTATATGATCTTCCACCGGACCGGCTGTCGGCAATCTTCGTGGGAGCCGAAGCAGATGCATTCTCAGCCGCCGGGGCGGCGCAATCCTCTCGCAACGACGCCGATTCTTCGACTCGCGTCCTGTTCTACGGGCAATTCATCCCGCTGCATGGCATCGAAACGATCATCGGGGCAGCTTCTCTGCCCGAAGCTGCCGGCATCGACTGGACCATCATTGGCACCGGTCAGGAAGCCCGTCGTATCCGCCAGATGCTGGACAGGAAACCGGTCGCTACTCTCGAGTGGATCGACTGGTGCAACTACCGCGATCTCCACCGCCATATTGGCCGCGCCGATGTTACGCTCGGCATATTCGGACAGAGCGAGAAGGCCGCCAGCGTGATCCCGAACAAGGTGTTTCAGCTGATCCTGTCGGGAAAGCCCGTGGTGACGCGCGACAGCCCCGCCATGCGCGAACTGCTGACGGGCGAGGAATCTGGCATCGCTCTTGTTCCGCCGGGCGATCCCCAAGCGCTGCTTGCAGCCATAAGGCGGCTTGCCGCAGAACCGGTGCATACCGATCACGCGGCAATTGCGGCGCGCTTCTCCATCGATGCACTCGGCAAGAACTGGCGTGCCATGTTCGAGGAAGTTCTGGATCGCGGCGCGCAGCCTGGTCTAAAGCAACGGATCAGCAGTTCGCGGAAAGGTATCGCTTGACGACCCGGATAGACATACTGCTTGCCACCTATAATGGCGCGCGCTTCCTGCCGGAGCAATTGCAGTCGCTGCTCGGGCAGACCCATAGCGACTGGCGCCTGATAGTGCGCGATGACGGTTCGAGCGACCGATCCCGCGAGCTGGTCGGCGAATGGGCGCGCGATCATGGTGTCGAATGCGAAATGCTCGACGACGGGCTTGGCAACATCGGTGCATGCGCCAGTTTCGGCAAGTTGCTCGAAGCGACGGATGCCCCCTATTTCGCTTGCTGCGACCAGGACGATGTCTGGCTGCCGGAAAAGCTCGGCATCATGTTGAAGGCCGTCAGGACCTTGGAAACGCCGAACGGTGCTCAGACGCCATTGCTGGCCTATAGCGATCTCGTCCTTGTCGACGGAGAACTCAACCGGATCGCGGGGTCTTTCCGCCAACATTGTTCGATCGCTTCAATCCCATCCAGCTTGCCGCTACGCCGACTGCTTGTGCACAATGTGGTGACGGGCTGCGCCACCCTGGGGAACAACACGCTGGCAAGGCTCGCCGCTCCGATTCCGGAGGGCACGCGCATGCATGACTGGTGGCTGGCCCTTGTCGCGGCCGAATTCGGCCGGTTGATCGACGTTCCGGTGCAGACCGCACTTTATCGCCAGCATGGCCGAAACACCCTAGGCGCGGCCCGGCTGGGAACGGCGGGCGCCCTTTCGCGGTTCGCGGCCGAACCACTGGCGGTGCTGAAGACGCGCGCCGCCATCATCGAAGGGGAAAAGCGTCAGGCGCGTGCGTTCCACGACCGCTTCCTCACCCGCCTATCCGACACCTCGCGCGAGATTGCCCGCGGATATGGCTATCTCGACGAGCGCGGTTTTCTTGCCAGAAAGGCTTTCGTGATACGGAACGGGCTGAAGCGGCACAATCTGCTTTCCCAGCTGACATTTCTAGCAACTGTATGACGCGCCGCCTGACAGCTTTCGCCAGCTTTCACGGCGATCCCGACTTGCCAGCTTACATCCGATACCACCTAGCCGCCCTCAGGCCATTTTCGGATTGTCTGGTCTTCGTTTCAAATTCGCCGGTATCAGCGAGTGGAAAAGACTTTCTGGCTTCGATCGGCTGCGAATTTCTTCAAAGAGAGAACACGGGATTCGATTTCGCTGCTTGGCGCGACGGTCTCGACAAGTTCCCCACGGAGGACTTCGACGAAATTCTACTTACGAACTCGAGCATCATCGGTCCGGTCCGCGATCTTTCCTCGGTCTTTGCGCAGATGAAACCGTTTGATGGTGATTTCTGGGGGCTGACCACCAGCTTCGGGGGAGGAAGAAAGCATCTGCAAAGCTTTTTCCTAGTCTTCAGAAAGCCGCTGATCACATCCAGAGCATGGGCGGACTGGTGGAGAAATATCGAGGATCTGCACGACAAGAACGAGGTCATCCGCCGATACGAGATCCCGCTGTACCGTTATTTCGAGAAGGCAGGTTTCAGCGGGAGCAGCTTCATCAGTCCTCCCCGCAAACGCGAGATGACGCGCCCTTTTCTGCGCAAGCGCGAAGGCACACTGCCGGTCGTGCCTGCCATGCGTTACTGGACGAATGTGACCATTCATTCGCCGGTCGAGCTGGTCCAGCAGGGATTTCCCTACGTAAAAGCGTCGCTAATCTGGGGTCACAATCGCAGGCAGGGGATCGATCTTGCCCGCCTGCAACAAATGCCGGACCTGTCTTACGACTGGGACATCATCCAGCCCTGAAGAGCACTGTTTGCGAAGCAGAGAACTGAGTCAGGCATCGCCGGTCAGCTGTCGAGGTCAGCAGATGCGCTCAAGCGAATGAATTCGCCCTCGTCTGCAGGGCCTGGCCTCAGATCGGCAAATCCTTCCATCAGTTCCCTAAGCCGTTCGGGGGTCCGCGGAAGGCCTTCTTCAAGAGCCCGGCTTTCGGCGAACATTCCAGGCGCAGCGTTACCCATATATTCGTCCCGGATTTCGGTGAATCCGGCCGCTTCGAGCGCTTCTTTCAACGACCGCCTGGTAAACAAAACGAGATGGCGCGGCGCTTCGATGCCTCGCCAATAGCGGCCGAAGCGGCGATAGCCTCGGCTGCCGATGTTCGGCGTTTCCAGCCAGATGCGCCCACCGGACTTCAGCAATGCGCGGCATTGCCGCAATGTATCAACGGGCCGGTGAACGTGTTCGATCACGTGGCTAAGCGTGATTACGTCATATTTCCAGCCCTTTTCCGCCAATTCGGGAAGAGTGTCGTCGGTGACGGGCAACCCCAGGGCATTGGCACTGGCCCGTGCCTGCGGGTCTGGATCGGTCCCATGGACCATCCAACCTAGCTGACGTGCAACGGCAAGAAAACTTCCGCTACCGCAACCGACATCCAGAACGCTTGCACCCGCTTCCGGCAGACAAGGAAGGTTTCGCAATTCTCCTTCGACTCCAAGCGCCGATTTCCTGCGTAGTAGTCTTAGAAAGCCTCCGAAAGGAACAGCCGGCTTCAACTGACTGCCAAACCGGGCATTTACATAGCCTTTTGCGAAATAGCGGCTTGGCCCAGCAAACCGGTTCCAGGGAGCCAAGCCATCCGCCGGGCCAGCGTCGTGCGTATAATAGCTCTCGTAAGCCTGGCCGATCGAAGCTTCGTCCGGCCTCGGGTCCAGATAGGCGCTATGACAGGCATCGCACTTCCAGAGTGTCCACTCTCCCCGAGCGGTGCAGAAGGTATCGTCGATCAACGCCGCTTCCAGTATCTCCCGCTCAATACCGCCACAGACCAGACATTCGCCAAGATGTTCGAGCGCATCTGCTGGCCATGGATCCTGCCATGGGCAAGGTGTTTCCCTGTTCATCCGCCCGGCTCCGACTTGCGAAAGACAACGGTGAGTAGATCAATGATTTCCGTGCGAAGGCTGGTCGGCATGGATACGAAAGCCCAACCCGAGGCCGCGCAGGCTACGAAGGCGAAAGACAGCCACCAAAGCTGGCTCCACGATTCAACCGTGGAGGAAAGCACCAAGGTTACCGCGAGAATGATCAAGGGCATCACAAGCTTTTTGAACATTTCGGCCAGCACTCCCGCAAAGCCGAGCATGAGGACGGTATCGGCGCCGACACGCATCAGAAACGCAAGTCCGGCGCCCCATAAGCCAAAAAGCCATAGACCGGCTGCCAGAAGCGCAAAATAGGGGAGCAATTCGAAAAGGTGGATCTTCGCGATGATATCCGGCCTGCCACGCGCCTGGATAAAGCTGAAGGGAAGATAGGCGACCGCATTCACGAAGAAGGCGAACAAGAGCAATCGTCCTACGGGCGCTGCTTCAGCGGCAAAATCTGGGTCGATCCAGATCTCAAGAAACGGCCCCACCGCCAGGATAGCGACCGCAAACAGTGGCGTCATGGCAACAAGCAGACGATCGGACCCTGTTCCCAGCAAGCGTCTGGCATCATCCTCCGGCAGCTCCGAAAATCGAGGGAAAAGCGTACTGCCGAGAGCAGAAGCGATCAAAGTCGTCCGATCCGCCAGATTAAAGGGCACCGAGTAGTGCGCCACTTGTCGAGCGCCCTGCAAGGCTCCGATCACGAAGCGGTCGAGCATCGTCATCAGCGGTCCGACAATCGACGAAATCGTTACCCACGAACCGAAGCTGACCAACCGTCTGGCAGTCGAGCGGTCGAAATGCAGAAGTTTCCATCCGGTAATCGATCGTGCCACAAACAGCAGCATCAGAAAAAGCGTGACGACCCTCGTCAGAAGCGCCGCCGGTATTAAAAGCGCTAGCGAATTCGAAAATTCATAGGCAAGACCAAGCGGCACAAGCTGAAAGAGCAGGGCACCCAAGACGAGGATCAGATTGAGTGCGCGAAACTGGCTTGCCCCCTGCAAGGCGCCGCCAAGCACCGCGCTGATCGTGGCGATCGGCACCGCGAAGCATAACCAGGGGGCGATCTGAACAATTTCCTCACGGATCGGCTTATCAATTCGCAGCACGTCCGAAAAAACGAAGGGTAATGCGAACCATAGAACCGCGAAGGCAATAACCGCCAGCCCGATGTTGAGCGACATTGCGGTGCCAAGCGCCCTTGCCTTCTCGAACCGGGAGCGGCTCTCTATCCGAGCGATTTCCTGGGCGGTGGCGCGTCCAAGGCCAAGGTCGAAGATGCCGAAATACCCCAGCAATGCCCAGACGATCGCCAGAACGCCATATCGCGTCTCACCAATAAGCCCAAGATACGCAGGTACCGTCAAAAGCGACACCGCCAGCATCGCGACGGGCCCGAGCAGATTGTAGAGTGTGTTTTTCCTGAGGCTCATCGTTTCATTTAAAGCCTCTCACAAGAGCCTCTTTCGCAAAGCCGGAAGAAGCCCCATCAGTAAGGAATTGGCCGGCAATGTCATCCATTCGCGTCGGCCCCCTCCACATCTCTTGCCGATAGCACGGCCTGCGGATTGGTGGGTCCGCCGCGACGCCATGCGGCACGATCCCTTAAAACAAAATCAAGGTTTCCGGCTTATTCACCAAACCCTGTCAGCAATTGGTGAACGGCGGCGCGCCATTCATGCCAGCTGCGCGTCGCGGGCTTTGATGCAGGGATTGAGTGAATGAACGCTTTCGGCCGGAAGAACGGAATGGGCGGCATGGGGCAGCGGCCCGCCTTCGGGGTGGCGCGGCCGATGAAGGGCGGGTCCGAACCGCTGCGCACCACACCTCCTCCGCCGCCGGGCATGGACGAGCAGTTTCCGCCGCTTCCCGAACACAGGCCCGACGCCAATGACGAGGCGCTGGCCCGGCTGGCCGAGCGGTCGAACGCGATCCACGAACCCGACAAGGGGCCCGAGGGGTTCGAGGCGAGCGTCCACAAGATCAAGGAACAGGTGCTTCCCCGCCTGCTGGAACGCGTCGATCCCGAGGCCGCCTCGACCCTCACCAAGGAAGAGCTGTCCGAGGAATTCCGCCCCATCATCATGGAGGTGCTGCAGGAGCTGAAGATCACGCTCAACCGGCGCGAGCAGTTCGCGCTGGAAAAGGTGCTGGTCGACGAGCTGCTGGGCTTCGGCCCGCTGGAAGAGCTGCTGAACGATCCCGACATCTCGGACATCATGGTCAACGGCCCGCAGCAGACCTATGTCGAGAAGAAGGGCAAGCTGCAGCTCGCCAAGATCCAGTTCCGGGATGAGAATCACCTGTTCCAGATCGCGCAGCGCATCGTGAACCAGGTCGGCCGCCGCGTCGACCAGACCACGCCGCTGGCCGACGCCCGCCTGAAGGACGGCAGCCGCGTCAACGTGATCGTGCCGCCGCTCAGCCTGAAGGGCACGGCGATCTCGATCCGCAAGTTTTCCGAAAAGCCGATCACCATCGACATGCTGCGCGACTTCGGGTCGATGGACGACAAGATGGCGACCGCGCTGAAGATCGCGGGCGCCAGCCGGATGAACATCGTCATCTCGGGCGGTACGGGTTCGGGCAAGACGACCATGCTCAACGCCCTGTCCAAGATGATCGACCCGGGCGAGCGCGTGCTGACGATCGAGGACGCGGCCGAGCTTCGCCTGCAGCAACCGCACTGGCTGCCGCTGGAAACGCGCCCGCCGAACCTAGAGGGCGAAGGCGCGATCACCATCGGCGACCTTGTGAAGAACGCGCTGCGCATGCGCCCCGACCGCATCATCCTGGGCGAAATCCGCGGCGCGGAATGTTTCGACCTGCTGGCCGCGATGAACACGGGCCACGACGGTTCGATGTGTACGCTCCACTCCAACAGCCCGCGCGAGTGCCTGGGCCGTATGGAGAACATGATCCTGATGGGCGACATCAAGATCCCCAAGGCCGCCATTTCCAAGCAGATCGCCGATTCGGTCGATTTGATCGTGCAGGTGAAGCGCCTGCGCGACGGTTCGCGCCGCACCACCCAGATCACCGAGGTGATCGGCATGGAAGGCGACGTGATCGTCACGCAGGACCTGTTCAAGTTCGAATATCTGGACGAGGGCGAGGACGGCAAGATCATCGGCGAGCACCGTTCCACCGGCCTCAGGCCCTATACGCTGGAAAAGGCGCGCCAGTACGGGTTCGACCAGGCGTTCCTGCAGGCCTGCCTCTAGGGGCATCGCCGCCCGAAAGCATCGCCCCCTAGGGCGACAGCCACGTCAGCAGCGCCAGCGATCCGGCGACTACCGCCACCAGCAGGGCGGCCATGAACACGGCGGTCCACGGCATGCAGCCCACTGCATCGGGCCGCGCCCGGCGTGCCCGCCGCCAGTCGCCCAGCCACGCGACGATGGCCAGCAGCAACGCGCCCAGCGCCAGCATCGTCCAGTGCCCTGCATCACTCGCGATCAGCCAGTCGATCACTTCTGCCCTGCCTCCGTCAGCTTCGCCCGATCATGCTGCAGCGCAAAACGCACTTGATCCATGGGACGCCGCGGTCCCATAGGGCCCTATGGCCAAGACCCCAAGCCCTGCCGACACGCTGACCGGCCGGGACGCACCAGACACGGCGGCAGGCGGCCCTCCGCCGGAAGGTCTCGGCAAGACGCCTCTGGCGCGGCAAAGGCCCACGCTGGCTTTGGTGCTGCGGCTGGGGGCGGCGCTGACGCTGGCCACCATGTTCGCGCTGGTGAAGCTGGGGCACGAACACGGGCTGGCGCTGTCGCACATGCTGCTGATCCGGCAGGCCGCCTCGATCCCGATATTATGCGCGTGGCTGGCGCTGACTGCCGGCTTCGCGGTGATGCGCACCGACCGGCTGGGCGGCCATCTGCTTCGTTCGGCCTATGGCGGGGTCGGCATGGTGCTGAATTTCCTGGCCCCGATCCTGCTGCCGCTCGCCGTGTCGACCACCTTCAGCTTCACCGCGCCGATCTTCGCGGTGATCCTGTCAGCACTGGTCCTGCACGAACATGTCGGCAGATGGCGCTGGCTGGCGGTGCTGCTGGGGTTTGCCGGCGTCTTGGTGGTGGCTGGGCCCGGCGGCGGGCAGATTCCGCTTCTCGGCGCGATGGTGGCCGTCGGCGCGGCGTTCATGGTCGCGCTCGTGTCGATCCAGATCCGCGATCTTGCGCAGACAGAGAACAGCGTGGCGATCGTGCTCTATTTCGCGATCTTCACCGTGCCCGTCCTGTTCGTCTGGTCGCTGTTCGACGGCTGGACGAGCGATCCGGTCGACCTTACGCTTCTGGTCGCGATCGGCGTCGCGGGCACGCTGGCCCAGGTGCTGCTGACGCTGGCGCTGCGCTTTGGCCAGGTGGCGAGCGTTATCGTGATGGATTACGTCTCGCTGATCGCGGCGGCCTTCTATGGCTGGTACCTGTTCGACAATCTGCCGCCCGCCAGCCTGTGGGTGGGCGCGCCGCTGATCATCGCGGCGGGCATGACCATCGTGGTACGCGAACAGATCCTGCGGCGCAGGCGCATCCGCACGATGGAACCATAGGCACGAACATCGTGGAACCGGCATCGCCGCCCGGCGTTGTGCGAGGTACAGATGAAAAAGGAGCTCTACATGATCCGTCGTATCGCTATAGCCTGTGCGCTTGGCTCGCTGGCCTTCTCAGCCGCCGCCTGCAACACCGTTCAGGGAGCTGGCGAAGACATCGAATCCGTCGGCGAACGCGGTGAAGAAGCGCTCGACGGGGTCTGAGTCCAGACCCGCGAGTTCGGAATAACGGAAACGCCCGCCCTCACCGGCGGGCGTTTTCTTTTGTGCCCCGAGCCCTTGATGTCGTCAGGCGCGGAAATGCAGCAGCAGATTATTGGCGGGCAATTCGCGGCGTTCGGCCAGCTCAAAGCCATTGCCTTTCGCCAGATCGACCACATCCGCCAGATCGCGCAGGCCCCAGTTTGCATCGCGCGCCCTCAGCGACTGATCGAATTGCAGGTTGGACGGCGCGGTCTCGATATCCTCGGCGATGAACGGACCATAAAGGATCAGCGGCGTGCCCGACGACAGCACCCGCGCGGCGCCAGCGAACAGGCCCTCGGTCGCTGCCCACGGACTGATATGGACCATGTTCACGCACAGCATCGAGTCGGCGCTCGCCACCGGCCATTCGGCGGCGCTGGCATCCAGCGCAACCGGCGCGCGCAGATTGGGCGGTCCCTCAGCCTCGCGCCATGATGCGATGGATCGGATCGCGTCCGGGTCGGGATCGCTGGGCAGCCAGTCGAGCGCCGGGAACCGGCGCGCGAAATACAGCGCATGCTCGCCCGAACCGCTCGCGATTTCCAGCACCAGGCCGGTTTTCGGCAGGATCTCGGCAAGGCAGGCCGCAATCGGCTCGCGGTTGCGCTCGGTCGCGGGGGCGTGGCGGCGCTGGTCGATCCAGCGGTCGGCGGGATCGTGGCCTATTGCGGCCTCGGCCCTTTCGGTTTCGGTGCGGTCAGATCCAGCGGCGGACACGGGTGCGATACTCCTCGAACGCGGGGCCGAAGCGGGCGGCCAGATGGCGCTCCTCGCGCGCGATCACCAGCCGGTCGATCAGCACGATCGCCACCGGCCAGGCCAGCAGCGCGCCCAGGCTGTCCAGCGCCAGCGCCAGCCCCAGATGCGCCAGCGCCATGCCCAGATACATCGGATTGCGGGTGAAGCGATAGATTCCCTGCGCCACCAAGGCCGCATCGGGCTTCCACGGTTCGGGATCGTTGCCGGCGGAGCGGAACTGCACCAGCGCCTAAGCGATCGGCACCAGACCGATGACCACGATCACCGCCCCAGCGCTCCGCACTGCGCCGGGTATCGCCGGACGAAGCCCCAGCCAGTCGTCTGCCGCCAGCCCCGCCAGCAGCAGCCCGGCAAAGATCAGCGGCGGCGGAAAGCGGACGCCTGCGCTCGCTTCCCCGCCGACGTTCATCGTCTTCAGCTACCGCCCAGTTCGCACAGGGCCGGTTCGCCCGCCGGGCTCGGAGGCGCCTTCCACGTCAGCACGGGTTTGCGCGCGGCCCTGGTCTCGTCCATCCGGCGGCGCGGCGCGAAATGCGGCGCGGATTTCAGCGTCTCGTCGCCCGCCTTTGCCCGCTGGGCCAGGCTGCGTAGCGATCCGATCAGCCGGTCGAGGCCCATCTTGCTCTCTGTCTCGGTCGGCTCGACCAGCATCGCGCCGTGCACGACCAGCGGGAAATAGACCGTCATCGGGTGGAACCCCTCGTCGATCAGTCCCTTCGCGATGTCGAGCGTGGTCATGCCCTCGGGCAGGTCGTCGTCGCTGAACAAGGCCTCGTGCATGCACGGCCCCGCATCGGCAAAGGGCGCGTCCAATACGTCGTCAAGGCTACGCAGGATGTAATTGGCGTTCAGCACCGCATCCTCCGCCACCTGCCGCAGCCCGTCCGCCCCGTGCGAGAGCATATAGGTCAGCGCCCGGGTGAACATGCCCATCTGCCCGTGGAACGCGGCCATGCGGCCAAAGCTCTGCGGTGCCTGATCCGTGCACTGGCGTTCCTCGACCATGCGCAGCCGCCCCTTGTCGTCGCGGCGCACGAAGGGGATCGGCGCGAAGGGCGCCAGCGCTGCGGACAGCACCACCGGCCCGCTGCCCGGACCGCCGCCGCCATGCGGGGTGGAGAAGGTCTTGTGCAGGTTGATGTGCATCGCATCGATGCCAAGGTCGCCGGGGCGCACCTTGCCGACGATGGCGTTGAAGTTGGCCCCGTCGCAATAGACCAGCCCGCCCGCCGCATGCACCGCGTCGGAAATCGCCTTCATGTCGCGCTCGAACAATCCGCAGGTGTTCGGGTTGGTGATCATCACGCCGGCGACATCGGGACCCAGCCGTGCCTTCAGCGCCTGCAGGTCGACGCGGCCGTCCTTCGTCGCGGGAATATCCTCGACGCGGTAGCCTGCGAAGGCCGCGGTCGCCGGATTGGTGCCATGCGCGCTTTCGGGGACCAGGATCACCTCGCGCGCATCGCCGCGCGCTTCCAGCGCCGCACGAATGCACAGGATGCCGCACAATTCGCCATGCGCGCCTGCCTTGGGGCTCATCGCCACCGCGCTCATGTTCGTCAGCTTCATCAGCCAGTCGGACAGCTGCTCGATCACAGCATAGGCGCCCTGCACCGTGTCCATCGGCTGCAGCGGGTGGATGTCGGCGAAACCGGGCATGCGGGCCACCGCCTCGTTCAGGCGGGGATTGTGCTTCATCGTGCACGAGCCAAGCGGGAACGGACCCAGGTCGATCGCATAGTTCTGCCGCGACAGGCGGGTATAGTGCCGCACCGTCTCGGGCTCTGCCAGCGCGGGCAGGTCTACCGGGGCCTTGCGCGCGAATTTCGCCAGCGCGGGCGACAGCGCCTCGGGCACATCGTCGAAATCGACGCCGCACTTGCCTTCCGAGCGAAGCTCGAAGATCAGCGGTTCTTCCAGGTTCAGCGCGCGGTCGCCGCTCGCCGTGGGCGAGGCTTCGCCGCCATGCACGTCGGGAGCGCCCATTTCCGGCTTCCAGCCGCTGCGATTGATGCTGTTCATGCCATTTCCTCCCGGAGCGCGCCGGCCAGATAGTCGATGTCCTCGTCGTTCACCGTCTCGGTCACGGCGACCAGCAGCCCTTCGGCCATGTCGGGGCGGTCGGGGAACAGGCGGCCCATCGAAACGCCGCCCAGGATCTCGCGCTTGGTCAGCGCATGGGCGACCTCGCGCGCGTCCCTGCCGCTCAGCTTCAAAGTGAACTCGTTGAAGAAATTGCCTTCGTTGACGACGTCCACGCCGGGGATCGCACCCAGCCGTTCGGCCACCGCCAGCGCACGGGCATGGTTGATCCGGGCCAGCCTGCCCAGCCCGTCGCCGCCCAGCAGCGTCATGTGGATCGAGAATGCCAGCGCGCACAGGCCCGAGTTGGTGCAGATATTGCTGGTCGCCTTCTCGCGCCGGATATGCTGCTCGCGCGTCGACAGGGTCAGCACGAAGCCGCGCTTGCCGTCGGCGTCCACCGTCTCGCCGCACAGCCGGCCGGGCATCTGGCGCGTGAACTTCTCGCGCGCGCCGAACAGGCCCAGATAGGGCCCGCCAAAGTTCAGGCCGACACCCAGCGACTGCCCCTCGCCCACCACGATATCCGCGCCGAGCGATCCGGGGCTTTCCAGCAGGCCCAGCGCCACCGGCTCGGTCACAACCGCGACCAGCAGCGCGCCCTTGGCGTGCGCCGCATCGGCGATCCTGGCCAGATCGGGCACGCGGCCCAGGATGTCGGGATATTGCACCACGACCGCCGAGGTCCTGTCGTCGATCGCGGCGATCACCGCATCCTCGCCCGCATCGGCGGACAGCTGCGGCCCCACGCTTACCAGCTCGTCGCCGGTGAAGCGCGCCATCGTCTGGGCAGAGGACAGATAATGCGGGTGGATCGGGCCGATCACGGCGCGTTCCTTCCGGGTGATGCGCCCCGCCATCGCGATCGCTTCCCAGCACGCGGTCGATCCGTCATACATCGACGCATTGGCGATGTCGGTGCCGAACATGCGCGCGACCTGCGTCTGGAACTCGAACAACACCTGCAGCGTGCCCTGCGCGATCTCGGGCTGATAGGGGGTATAGGCGGTCAGGAACTCGCCGCGCTGGATCAGATGATCGACCGTCGCGGGAATATGGTGACGATAGGCCCCCGCCCCCAGGAAGAACGGCGCATCCGCCGCCGACAGGTTCTGCGCGGCCAGCTTCTTCATGTGCCGCTCGACCGCCATCTCGCTGGCATGCATCGGCAGGCCCGAAACCGGGTCTTTCAGCAGCGCTTCTGCCGGAACATCGGCGAACAGCGCATCGACATCGTCCACGCCGATGGCCGCCAGCATGGCGGATCGGTCGCTCTGGGTCAGCGGAAGGTAACGCATCAGGTAAAATCCTTAAGGGATCCGCCCATCACAGGCTCTCGAGGAACTTCTTGTAGGCGTCTTCGTCCATCAGCCCTTCCAGTTCGGACGGGTCGGACAGGGCGACCTTGAACAGCCAGCCATCGCCCTCGGCATCGCTGTTGACCAGCTCGGGCTCGTCCTCCAGCGCGCCGTTCACCTCGGTGATCGTGCCCGATACGGGGGTATAGACGTCGCTGGCCGCCTTGACCGAATCGACCACGGCGGCGCTGTCGCCCTTGCCGAAGTCGCTGTCCTTTTCAGGCAGTTCGATGAAGGTGATGTCGCCCAGCTGTTCCTGCGCGTGGTCGGTGATGCCCACGGTGCCGGTCTTGCCTTCGACGGCGATCCATTCGTGGTCTTCGGTGAAATAGATGGTCATGGCGTAGTGGTCCTTTGCAGGGGAAATTCAGGATTGGGCCGTTTGTGCGTTTCGGCGGAAATAGCGATGCGGCACAAAGGGCATGTCGGTGACGGTCGCCGCGATCTGCTTGCCGCGCATCTCGATGGTCAGCGCCGTGCCGGACAGGGCATGCCCCGCCTCGACATAGCCCATGGCGATGGGCTGGCCGACGCTGGGCGCGAAACCGCCGCTGGTGACGGTGCCGATCCGCGCATTGCCCGCATGGATGGCAGCTCCCTCGCGCGCGGCCATGCGGCCATCTATCAAAAGGCCGACCCGTTTCGCGCTGGGCCCGTGGTCCAGCAGGTGCAGGATCTTGTCCGCGCCCGGAAAGCCGCCGGTCTCGCGCCGCTTCTTCGACAGCGCGAAGGCAAGATCGGCGGTGACCGGATCGGTCTCCTCGTCGAGGTCGTGGCCGTACAGCGGCAGCCCCGCCTCAAGCCGCAGCGAATCGCGCGCGCCAAGGCCGACCGGCTTCACCATGTCCTGCGCGCACAGCGCCTCGGCCAGCGCCTCGACCTGTTCGGCGGGAATCGACAGTTCGAACCCGTCCTCGCCGGTATAGCCCGAGCGTCCGACGCCCACGTCGACGCCGTTCCATTTCGCATTGCCCGCCTGCATGAAGCTCAGCTCGGCAGCGATGCCGGGGATGACCCGCTCCAGCGCCTCGGCCGCGCGCGGGCCCTGCAGCGCCAGCAGCGCGCGGTCGTCCAGATGGCTGATCGCGATCTCGTCGGGCAGGAATTCGCGCAGATGGCCGATGTCGTCCCACTTGGTCGCGCCGTTGACGACCAGGTAATAGGTCGGCTCGCCGTCCTCCTGCGTGACATTGGTCACCATCAGATCGTCGAGAATGCCGCCATCCTCGTTCAGCAGCAGCGAATAGCGCACGCGTCCCGGCTTCAGGGCGGAGATGTCGCCCGGCAGCAGATTCTCCAGCGCCTCGGCCGCGCCATGGCCCGATACGATCAGCTGGCCCATGTGGCTGACGTCGAACAGGCCGGCTTTGGTGCGCGTCCATTCGTGCTCGGCGATGATGCCCCCAAGCTGACCAGGGTACTGGATCGGCATCAGGTAACCGGCGAACGGCACCATGCGCGCGCCGCGTGCGCGGTGCCACGCATCCAGCGGCAGCGTTTCGGGAGCGGGGGCTTCGAAAGCGTCCTGCTCGTCGATGTGGTCTTCGGAAATACTCTCGGTCAAGATAAAGGCTCCGTGAATAGGCAGGCCTGCGCGTCCGGCAGGCGGATACGCGCAAAACCCCCTCTGTCGCGGAAACCTGAGAGCTTCGCCGGTGGCCTTTTCAGGCAGCCGGAATACCCCTTCGGTGGCCTTGGCATGTCCGCCGCGGCACTTTCCAGAGCATCGCTATCGACCCACATGGTCCCTGTTGCCTGAGAGTTTCCGGGGCGGTTGCTCCTTCGGCGGCGCGCACCCCCGCCAAAAATGGCGAATCGCGCGCTCTCTCCCACACGGGTCAGCGATGTGGCGGCAAATTCCTATGCTGCGCCCGCAAAGTCAATCTGAGCTGCTGCATTTAGCCGGGCAAAGCGCGTGTTATTCGCCCGCCAGCGCCGGCTTTTTGACTGAGCCGCGCAGCTGCGCGGCACGGATCGCGTCATTGTCGTGCACGAAACGGCCATCGGCGCGCATCTGCGCCATCGCCAGGATCGCATCGGCGACCACGCCCGCCGGGATCGAGCGGTACTGCCGCAGCGATCCATTCATCAGCAGGTCGGTCACCGGCGACAGCATGGCGGCCAGCCGCTCCTTGCCGCGCGGATCTTCCTCGCGCCTGCCCTTCAGCAGGCCGGGGCGCAGCATGTCGACGCGGGCGAAGGGCAGCTTCTTGATCGCCTGCTCCATCTCGCCCTTGGTCCGCAGGTACAGGTTCCTGGAAAACCGGTCCGCCCCCACTGACGACATGCCGATGAACTGCCGCACCCGCGCCTGCGACGCGCCCTCGGCGCAGCGCAGCACTAGCTGAAGGTCGACCGCCTGGAACGCCGCCTCGTCGCGGCCTGCCTTGCGAAAGGTGGTGCCCAGCGCGCAGGCCAGCACGTCGGGTGCCAGCTGCGCGATCACCTGCCCCCAATCCTCGGGATCGGCGATGATCATCTCCATGCGCGCACCGCCCGGCAGCGGCACTTCGCGCCGGGCGATGGCGGTCAGGCGGATGTCGGGACGCTGGCCGCTGCGCGCCATGATCCGGCGCCCCACCAGGCCGGTCGCGCCGACCAGCACCATGTGGACCGCACCGCCCCCCATGCCGCCGCGTTCAGACATTGCTGAGCTCTTCGGGCGCGTGCCCAAAGATCTCCGCATGGGCGCGGATCGCATAGCGGTCGGTCATGCCCGCGATGAAATCGGCGATGTGGCGGCTGCGCTGCGGCTCGCCCTCGGGCAGCGCCGTGCGCCAGTCTTCGGGCATCAGCGAGGGATCGTCCGCATAGGCCGCGAACAGCCCCGCGATCAGCGCGTCGGCCAGCTCGGCGGTGCGCTTTTGCGCGGGGTGGTAATAGAGCTTCTCGTACATGAAGCCCTTCAGCGCCCGCTCCGCCTCGGCCACGCCGAGCGAGAAGCCCGCCAGCTGCATTCCCGCTTCGCGCACGTCCTGCGCAGTCTCGACCCCGGCCTGCGCGATGCGGCCCCTCGTCTCGGCGATCACGTCGGTCACCATCCAGCCAATCTGCGAACGGATCAGCTCGCGCTGCAGCCGGTCCTTCGCGACGCCGGGAAACTTGCGATTGATGGCGTCCCACTGGTCCGCGACGAAGGGCATCGACAGGATCTGGTCGAGCGAGAGGAAACCGGCGCGGATCCCGTCCTCGATATCGTGATTGTCATAGGCGATGTCGTCGGCCAGCGCCGCCACCTGCGCCTCGAGGCTGGGCCAGCCCGCCAGGTCCAGCGGGAACGCCCGGTCCAGTTCGCGCAGCGCCCACGGCATCGGCTTGTCGCCCGTCACCGGTCCGTTGTGCTTGGCCAGCCCCTCCAGCGTCTCCCACGACAGGTTGAGCCCTTCATGGGTGCAGTACGGGCTTTCCAGCCGCATCAGCACGCGCAGGGTATGGGCGTTGTGGTCGAACCCGCCATGGTCCGACCCGCCATCTGCGGAAAGGGCGCGCTGCAGCGCCCGCTCGCCCGCATGGCCGAACGGGCCGTGGCCGATGTCGTGGGCCAGGCACAATGCCTCGGTCAGATCCTCGTCCAGGCCCAGCGCGCGGGCGATCACCCGGCCGACCTGCGCGACTTCCAGGCTGTGGGTCAGCCGCGTGCGGTAATGGTCGCCATAGGGCGCGACGAACACCTGCGCCTTGTGCTTCAGCCGGCGAAACGCGATCGAATGGATGATGCGGTCGCGGTCGCGCTGGTATGCGCTGCGCGGGCCGCGCACCCCGCCCTCGACCTCGCCGAACTCGCGCCCGCGCGTACGCGCCGGATCGGCGGCATAGCGGGCGCGCGGATTGCCCGCAGGCACGGTGTCGGCTTCGGCCGGTGCAAGAACGTCGTCCATCGCTAGACCCGATGGCAGATCGCGGCGATCACGCAAACGGGATCAAAACCGGAACGCGCGCGCAAATCACCGCAAACCGGCGAAAAAGCGCCGGCTTTCAGCCCTGGGCCGCATCCTCGCCGATGATCCAGTCCGCCGCCGCAGCCGCATGGATATGCCCGGAATCGAAGATTGGCAGCACGTTGGCGCCTGTGTCGATCAGCAGGTCCAGCTCGGTACAGGCCATCACCACGGCCTCGGCCCCGGCCTTTTCCAGATTGGTGATCATGGTGCGCAGCTCGCGCTCGCTGTCACGGCGCACCTTGCCGTGCATCAGCTCGTCATAGATGATGGTGTCCAGCGTCTCGACGATGTCCATGTTGGGGGGCAGCAGTTCGATATCCTCGACCACCAGCCGCTCGCGATAGAAATCCTCCATCATCACGTTGCGCGTGCCTAGCAGGGCGGCGCGCTTGATGCCCTTTTCGGTCATGCGGGCGGCGACGCAATCGGCGATGTGGATGACCGGAATGCCGATCGCCTCTGCCACGCGGTCATAGACCGCATGCATCGAATTGGCCGCGATCACCAGCGCCCCCGCGCCCGCGTTTTCCAGCCGGCGGGCCGAATCGATCAGCACCTGCGCGGCATGGTCCCACTGATCGGATCCGTGGGTGCGGTACAGGCGCGAGAAATCGATGCTTTCTATCAGCAAAGGCGCGCTGGCCGTGGGGCTGACGCGGCGCTGGATGATCTGGTTGATGTCTTCGTAATAGGCTCGGGTCGAAACCCAGCTCATGCCCCCGATCAGGCCGAGTTTTCGCAACAGTCGCAGCCCCCTGAATAATGATCGTCCCGCACCATGCCTACGCAAAAAGGCCCCGCATGCCAACCGGCAGCGTGGCCCATTCGCCGCGGTGTGACGGATGATATCCCCGGAAACTGGCCCGGCCCTGCGGGCGGGCCGCAGCGGCCGGGGCGGCGGATCAGGCGATGATCAGCACCACGACGGCCGCCAGGATGGCGACGACGATCGAACCCCATTTGAACCATGCGATGAAATTCGCATAGGTCGACCGCGCCTTTTCGATGGGTTCGTGTTTTGCCATGGCCCTGCAGTTCCTTTTGAATATGTGCCAGTTCGAATCCTGGCCAGTTCGAATCTTGGCCGGTTCGAATTTTAGCCAGTCACCATGCCCGGCCCCTTATGGCTGCGGGCCGCATGATGGCCACCGCCTCTAATGCGCCTCGCCGCGCGCGACAAGACGCCTTGGACAGCTCGCTTGCGCGGGCGAACGGCGGATGCGCCGGGCCCGATTGCATCTTCCGCGCGGTCGCGGCAAACCCGGTGCCGCCGGTCCGGAACCCGAAGCGCGGGATGCGCGTTGAGCACCTACCGCACTGCTGCCGACCTGTCCCTAAACAGGATAAACAGCTTATTCATTATATCCCGTTACAGCCGTCAGGGGGCGGCAACGGGTTTCCGTCTCCCGATACGGGGCAAGCAATGGTGGATGACGAACCGCGCCTGATGCTTCTGGTGGCAGACGATGCCAGCCAGATCAGGCAGATCAACGCTTTGGCAGGCCGTGCCGGCTGGCGCATGCGCACCGTCCCTGACGGAGAGACGGCGCTGCGCATGCTGGACGATACCAGCGACGAAAAACCCCAGGCGCTGATGCTGGACAGCTGGATCGCGGGCGACGAATCGTGCCGCCTGATCGGGCGCTTCCGCGCCGCTGCCCCCGAAATGCCGCTGTTGTTCCTGACAGGCAGCACCTCCCCGCTGCTGGCGGTAGAGGCGATGCGCGCGGGCGCGACCGATTATCTGATGAAGCCGATCGCATCCGAACGGCTGATCTATGCGCTGGAAAGCAGCGTGCAGCACGCGCTTGCCAGCGACGAGCTTGCGCCCCTGACCGAAAAGATCGAGGCGACTCTCGATTTCGACCTGATGATCGGCTCATCGCCCAATTTCCGCACCGCGCTGGCCCGCGCGGCCAAGACGGCGCGCGGCCATTCGCCGCTGCTGATCGCGGGCGAGCCGGGCACGGGCAAGGAACTGCTGTCGCGCGCGATCCATTCGGCCAGCCCGCGCTCGCGCGGTCCGCTCAGGATACTGCACACCACGGGCATGGCGCCCGCCGCGATCGAATCGGCTCTATACGGCCATGAACGCGGCGCTTTTCCCGGCGCGTTCGAACAGCGCACCGGCGCGTTGCAGGACGCCGACGGCGGATCGCTGATGATCGACGATCTGGAACGCCTGCCGCCCGCGCTGCAGCACCGGCTGGCCGACACGATCATGACCGGCATCGCCAAGCCGCTGGGCGCGGCGCACAGCTTCCGCGTCGACGTCCGCATCCTGGCGACTGCGGGGCACGACGCGCATACGCTGGCGCAGCAGGGGGTGATCGAACCCGTGCTGGCCGAATCGTTCAACAGCAATTCCATTTCCCTACCCGCGCTGCGCGACCGGCAGGTCGACGTCGCCCCGCTGACGCGCCATTTCCTCAAGCTGATCGGCGAGCAGCCGGGCCTGCGCCATCTGGGTATCACCGACGACGCGCTCGCCCTGCTGGAAGGCTATGGCTGGCCGGGCAATCTGCGCCAGCTTCAGGCGGTGCTGTTCCGCGCCGTGGTATTCTGCGACCGCGACGCGCTGACCGAGGCGGATTTCCCCCAGCTGGCCAATATCGTGGGCGAGATCGGGCCGCGCACCGCCGCCGCGGCGGGCGGGGTGACATTGTTCGGCCCCGACGGCCACCTGCGCTCTCTGGAAGAGATCGAGGCCGATGTCATCCGCCTGGCCATCGGCCATTACCGCGGCCGGATGAGCGAGGTCGCCCGCCGGCTCGGCATCGGGCGCTCGACATTGTATCGCAAGCTGTCCGACCTAGGTATCGATAACGCGGCCTGAAGGCCGCTCGGGGCATCGATAACGCGGCCTGAAGGCCGCTTGGGGCATCGACAACGCCGCCTGATCGCGCCACGCTGCCGCGCATGGCAGCAGATTTGGACTTTTCGAACCGCAACGCGCTGGTCACCGGCGCGGCATCGGGCATCGGCGCGGCCACCGCGCACTGGCTGGACCGGCACGGCATCGCGCGGCTGGTGCTGGTCGACCGCAACGCCGACGGGCTGGCCGCCCTGACCCTCGGCTGTCAGGTCGAGCTTCTGCCGGGCGACGTATCCGACCCCGATTTCTGGAGCGGTTTCGGAGGTCGGCCCGCCTTTGATCTCCTCGTCGTCAATGCGGGCATCCCCGATGCCGTGGCCGCTGGCTTCGTCATGGCGAAAGGCCGGCGCCGCCCCCCTCGGCCCATTCCGCTATCCGGCTTACCGCATCGCGCGCGCTCATGAAGGTAGTTGCGAGAAATCCGTCAGCGCAGCGTCGCGCAATCCCCGCCATACATGCATCGCCTGCACCGTCTCCGCCGCATCGTGGGCGCGAATCATCTGCGCGCCCGCATCCATCGCCCGCATGGCGACCGCCAGCGATCCGCCCAGCCGCCTGTCCGCGGGTGCCTCGTTCGACAGCGCGCCGATGAAGCGCTTACGACTTGCCGCGAACAGCAGCGGCTGGCCCAGCGCATGGAACAGCGGCAAAGCCTCGATCAAAGCGAGGTTTTCCGCCAATGCCTTGCCGAACCCGATACCGGGGTCGAGCACGATCCTGCCGCGCTCGATCCCAGCCGCCAGCGCCGCATCGCGCCGGGCGCGCAGATGGTCGAACACGTCGAATACCACGTGATCGTATTTCGCGTCGGCATGCAGGTCCGCGCCCTTTCCGGGCGCATGCATCAGCACCACCGCCGCGCCTGCCTCGGCCACGATTTCGGCGCCGCGCGGATCGTGGCGCAGCGCTGATACGTCGTTGATCATCGTCGCGCCCGCGGCCAGCGCCTCGCGCATTGTCGCGCCGTTGCGCGTGTCGACCGACACCGCCGCCCCGCCGCGCGCCAGCCTTTCGACCACCGGCACGACGCGCGCGATCTCGTCGCCTTCCCACACGGCCGCCGCGCCGGGACGCGTGCTTTCGCCGCCCACGTCGATGATCGCCGCGCCCGCTTCCAGCATGTCGACGCCGTGGCCGACCGCGGCTGCCACATCGTCATGCGCTCCGCCGTCCGAAAAGCTGTCGGGGGTGACATTCAGGATGCCCATGATTTGCGGCTGGTCCAGCCGGATCGTCCGCTCGCCCAGCTGCAGCGGCGGATGCGCCGTGCGCAGGCTGGCATATTGCTCCTCGCCATCGGCAGCCAGATCATCGGGCAGCGACGCCAGCACCGGCGCGATTTCCGACGGGCGCAGCACCTGCCGCCGCGTCACCCGCGCGCCTTCCCTAACGATCAGCGCGATCTGCGAGACATAGCACATCGTGCCCGCCAGCCGGATCACGTCGGGCGGATCCCTGCCCTCGTCGAACGCCTGCGGAGAAGGCGCGAAGCCCAGCGGCAATAGGTAGAGCTTGCTCATGCGCCGCTGGCTAACGGATCAGTCTTCGGTGGCCAACAGGTAAAGCTGCCGCGCATCGTCGAGCGGCTGCAGCCCCTTCTCGCCCTCCATGTGCCAGAAGGTCCAGCCATTGCACGAGGGCGCGCCCTGCAGCGATGCGCCGAGGCCATGGATCGACCCGCTTTCCTTGCCCGACACGAGCGACCCGTCGGCGCGCACGGTGGCGCTGAAGCGGCGCTTCTTGTCGGTGACGGTGCTGCCCGCGGGCACATAGCCTGCCTCCACCAAAGCGCCGAATGCCACGCGCGGGGCGGAGCGCTTCGACTGCATCACCTTCAGCGCGCTCTCGTCCAGCGGCAGCGCGCTTTCGATGCGTTCCAGCGCGGCCTCGCGGTAATTGCCCTCGCGCTCGCAGCCGATCCACTGGCGGCCGAGCCGCTTGGCGACCGCGCCGGTGGTGCCGGTGCCAAAGAACGGGTCCAGCACGACATCGCCCGGATTGGTCGTCGCCAGCATCACCCGGTACAGCAAAGCCTCTGGCTTTTGCGTCGGGTGAACCTTGGTGCCGCCCTTCTTCAGCCGCTCCTGCCCGCCGCAGATCGGCAGCACCCAGTCGCTGCGCATCTGAAGCTCGTCGTTCAGCGTCTTCATCGCGCGGTAGTTGAACGTATATTTCGCCTTCTCGCCCATCGACGCCCAGATCAGCGTTTCATGCGCATTGGTGAAGCGCGTGCCCTTGAAATTGGGCATCGGGTTCGACTTGCGCCACACTACATCGTTCAGGATCCAGAAGCCTGCGTCCTGCATCGCCGTGCCGACGCGGAAGATATTGTGATAGCTGCCGATCACCCAGATCGAACCGTTCGGCTTCAGGATGCGCCGTGCCTCGCCCAGCCATCGCTGCGTGAAATCGTCATAGGTCGCAAAGCTGGCGAACTTGTCCCAGTCGTCGTCCACCGCATCGACGCGGCTGCCATCGGGCCGGTCGAGGTCGCCGCCCAGCTGCAGGTTATAGGGCGGATCGGCGAAAATCATGTCGATCGTGCCCGATGGGATGCTGCGCATCGCCTCTACGCAATCGCCGTCCAGGATCTGCCCCAGCGGCAGCTCCACGCTCATCTGGCGCGGCTGCTCTCGCGGCTGGATCAGCGTGGTGCGCTGCACCGTGCGGGTCTTCAAAATCGTTGCCATGCCGTCCCTTACGGGGCCTTCTTCAAGGCCCGCCCCCTGTGGATAAGTCCCCTTAGTGAATCCACACGGACTCGCCGTCAAGCGCGGATCGGCCAGCCGAATCCGCTTCGCGCCGCCCGGTGAGTCCGTGCCGCAACAGCCGAAACAGCGCCCGGCGCAACATGTTGAGTCCCCCTCGCACGGCCGGACTCATCATCTTGGGGCTGTGTCCCCGCGGACTCGCCGCCTGCCAAAACCGAAATCTGGCGCAAGTGGATTGCGGACGCCCGCCGCCGCGCGCATGTTCGGCCAGCGTCAGGGTCGCGACCTGATACGGGGGATGAACCCATGGCACTCGAAGTGATCGGCGCCGGGCTGGGCCGCAACGCGACCTTCACGCTGAAATTCGCGCCGGAGAGACTGGGCTTCGGCCCCTGCTTCCACATGGCGGAACTGTTCGCCGACACGCGCCGCCGCCTGCCGCTGTGGCTGGACGTGATCGACGGCAGGCCAGACTGGGATGCGGTGTTCGAAGGCTTCCGGTCGGTCACCGACTATCCGGCCTGCACCTACTGGCGCGAACTGTCCGAACATTTCCCCGATGCCAGGATCGTCCTCACCACCCGCGATCCCGACAGCTGGTTCGATTCGGTAAGCGAAACGATCTTCAGCCCGCGCATGCAGGCAGGCTTTGCCGGAACCCCGGTGGAAAGGATGATGCAGGGCGCGATCTTCGATGCCTTTGCGGCGGGCTCCATGCAGGATCGCGCCTTCATGACCGACTGGTATCGCCGCCGCAACGAAGAGGTGATCGCCAGCCTGCCGCCCGAACGGCTGCTGGTGTTCCATCCCAAGGAAGGCTGGGAACCCCTGTGCGCCTTTCTGGATGTGCCGGTGCCCGATGGTCCCTTCCCCCGCGTCAACAGCCGGGACGAGCTGGGCACGGCCAATGACGAGGCAGGCGGTCTGCCCGCCGATTTGCAGGAACTGGAACAATGGGGGCAAGCCTATATCGACGCCATGCGCGCCAAGGCCATGGCCTGACGTCTAGGCTGGCGGCAGCTCCGGATCGACGCCGGTCATCCGGACCGACAAATCCCACAACCGCCCCGCCAGCTGCGGATCGCGTGACGCCGCGCTGCGCCATGCCGGACCCGACGGGCCGCGCGCCTCGAACAAGCCGCGCGATCCGACATATTCGCCGCCCTCCAGCGCTGGATCGCAGGCCGCTTGCAGCGCGGGCCACGCGCCCTGCCTTGAAGTGTTGAGCACCAGCCCCGCCAGCGGCGTGAAGAAACGGCGCAGCGGGATATGCCGGGTCAGTTCGCTTTGCGCGACGCCGGGGTGGCATGCGATCGCCTTCACCCGGCTGTCTTGCGCCCGCAGCCGCCGGTCCAGCTCCGCCGCGAACAGCAGATTGGCCAGCTTCGACTGCTGATAGAAAGGCATGCGCGCATAGCCCCGCGATCCATCCAGATTGGCAAAGTCGATCCGGCCCTTCTTGTGCGCGATGCTGGCGGTCACGACCACCCGCGCCTCGCCGTGATCGGCGGCGGTCTTATCCAGCAGCGGCAGCATCAGCGCGGTCAGCGCGAACGTGCCGAGGTGGTTGACCCCGAACTGCATCTCGAACCCGTCCTTCGTATAGGACAGCGGCGGCACCATCACGCCCGCATTGTTGATCAGCGCATCGATGCGCGGTTCCGCAGCCGCCAGCGCCGCGGCCTTGCGCACCGACGCCAGATCGGCCTGGTCCAGCGGCATGAACGCCAGATCGGCGGCGGGATGGCCGCGCCGGATCCGGTCCATCGCCGCTCGGGCGCGCTCCTCGCTGCGGCAGGCCATCACCACCCTCGCATGTTTCGCGGCCAGCGCCTGCGCGATGGCGAATCCGATCCCGGCATTCGCGCCGGTCACGACGAAGCACTTGCCCGACTGATCGGTCAGGTCGGCACCGGTAAACTCGTTCACAGCCGCATCTCCATCTGCGCGACGGGGGCGAAACTGCGGCGGTGCAATGGGGTAGGACCATATGTGCGCAGCGCCTCCAGGTGCTCCGGCGTGCCGTATCCCGCGTTGCGGTCCCAGCCGTAATGCGGATGCCGCGCCGCCGCCTCGCGCATCATTCGGTCGCGGTGTTCCTTGGCGATGATCGATGCGGCCGAGATGCAGGGCTCCTTCGCGTCGCCCTTGACGATGGCGCGCGCGGGCCAGCGCCATTCGGGGCGGCGGCCCGCGGGCGTCAGATTGCCGTCCACCAGCACCTCCAGCGGGTCGCAGCCGATCCGGGCGCATACCGCTTCAACCGCCAGCGTCATCGCCAGCATGGTCGCGCCGAAGATGTTGAGCCGGTCGATCTCCTCGACCTCCACCACCCCTACGCCCCAGGCGCAGCGGCGCTTGATCGTGCCTTCCAGCTCGGCGCGTTTTTCGCGGCTCAGCACCTTGGAATCGGCCAGCCCTGCAGGTCGCGGCTTGCACAGCAGCACGGCAGCGGCCACAACCGGCCCCGCCAGGGGCCCGCGGCCCGCTTCGTCCACCCCGACAATCACGGGCGGACCGCCAAAGCGTACCGCGCCCCGCAGCAGGAAACATCACGAACCATGGAGCTTATATCAGTGCGTCTTGCCAGCATCGCCCTTGTTTCGCTTGCCTTCGCGCCGCTTGCAAGCTGCCAGGAGGCCGCCACCCCCGCCGCCGGTGGACAGGCCGGGGATAATCCCGCCAGCGTCGATTTCGCGCGCGAGGACATGGGCACCTTCGACGAGCCATGGGCCATGGCGTTCGAACCCGGCACCGGCACATTGTTCGTCACCGAAAAGGCCGGCACGCTCAAGTTCCGCAAGGCCGACGGCACGGTGGGCACCGTCAGCAATGTGCCCGAGGTGGATTACGGCGGCCAGGGCGGGCTGGGCGACATCGTGTTCGCGCCCGACTATGCCAGCAGCCACGCGGTCTATCTCAGCTTTGTCGAGGCGGGGCCCGGCGACACCCGCGGCGCGGCGGTGACGCGCGCGACGCTGCAATGCGACCAGCCCGACAGCTGCACGCTGCGCGACCCCCGCGTGATCTGGCGTCAGGACGAGAAGGTGACCGGCAGCGGCCATTTCTCGCACCGCATCGCCTTTTCGCCCGACGGCGACTTCCTGTTCATCGCATCGGGCGACCGGCAGAAGATGCAGCCCGCGCAGGACCTGTCGAACAATCTGGGCACCATCGTCCGCCTGCTGCCCGACGGCAGCCCCGCGCCGGGCAACCCCTTCACGGCCGAGGCGAACGCCAACGAGGAAATCTGGTCCTATGGCCACCGCAACATCCTTGGCCTCGCCTTCGACGCGCGCGGGCAGCTGTGGGATCTGGAACACGGGCCGCAGGGCGGGGACGAGCTGAACCTGGTGGAGCGCGGCGCGAACTATGGCTGGCCCAACGTGTCGAACGGCATCCATTACGACAACGCGCCGATCCCCGACCATGCGCCGGGCGATCCCTATGTCGCGCCGGTCGAATGGTGGGACCCGGTGATCGCGCCGGGCGGCATGATCTTCTATTCGGGCGCCCTGTTCCCCGCATGGCAGAACAATGCGCTGATCGCCGGCCTGGTCAGCCAGGGCCTGGTGCTGGTGAAGATGGATGGCACCGCCGCCACCGAAACCGCCCGCTACGATTTCGGCGAACGCCTGCGCGCCGTAGCCGAAGCGCCCGACGGTTCGGTCTGGGTGGCCGAGGACGGGCCGGAGGCGACCATCTGGCGCCTGACCCCCGGTAGCTGAACCTACCCCCGGCAGCTGAACCCTGCCCGCCATCCAGGCGGCCAGCCATGGTGACAGGGCAGAATATCATCGACAGCGCCGCGCGGGGTTCCTATTCGCGCGGCGCTTTCGTTTCCGCCCGTTACGTCCTGCCAGAGTCGCCATTCCCCATGCCCACCATCATCCCGCTAGACCAGGTCGACCCCGCCATGGTCGAGGAACTGCTCGACCGCGCGTTCGGGCCCGACCGCCACGGACGCACCGCATACAGCGTGCGCGATGGGACCGAGCCGCTGGGCGCGCTGTCCTTTGCCGCGCTGGACGACGACGACTGGCTGGCGGGATCGATCCAGTGCTGGCCCGTCGCGCTGACCGATCCGTCGGGCCGACCGCACCCGATGATCATGATCGGCCCGGTCGCGGTCGTGCCCGAACTGCAGAACGCCGGCTATGGCAAGGCGCTGATGCTGGCGAGCATCGCCGCGCTGCAGGCGGGCGGCGCCGTGCCGCTGCCGCAGGTGCTGATCGGGGACGCCGATTACTATGGCCGCTTCTTCGGTTTCGTGGCCGAGCCGACGCAGGGCTGGAGCCTGCCCGGCCCCTATGACCCGGCCCGGCTGCTGGTGCGGTGCGAAAACCTGTCCGTATTGCCTCAGCTCGGCGCGCTGGGGCCTTGGCGCGGCTGACCCGATCTGGCATCGCCTGTCGCTGCGATGCCTTATGAGATACCCCCCGATCTGGCAGGCCTCGGCCTTGCCGAGATAGCCGAAGCGGTCGCCGCCCGCCGCCTGCCCCCCGTGGACGAATGGCAGCCCGATGCCACCGCCGACAGCGGCATGGAAATCCGCGCCGATGGCCGCTGGTTTCACGAAGGAAGCGAGATACGCCGCCCCGGCATGGTGCGCGCCTTCTCCTCGCTGCTGCGCAGGGACGAGGACGGCTTCTGGCTGGTCCTGCCCTATCAGAAGCAGAGCATCGCGGTTGCCGACGCGCCCTTCGTCGCGGTGGATGTCAAGCAGGACGAGGAGGATGGCGCGCCCGTGCTGACCTTCCGCCTCAATACCGACGAATTCGTCACCGCCGATGCCGAACACCCCATCACTGCGCGCGGCGATGCCGACACGCCCGCGCTCTATGTGCGGGTGCGCGGTGGGCTCGACGCACGGCTAGACCGCTCCACCTATGCCCAGCTGGCCGAGATCGCGATCGCCCGCGATCCCGATACGCTTGCCGTCGAAAGCCGCGGCGCCGCCTTCCCGCTGGTGCCGCGTTGAGCGAACTGCACGACCGCCTCGCCTCGCTCTACCGCGCAGGCCATCGCCGCACGGTCACGGGGCTGCGCGACGACGCCGAATGGCTGCCCGAGGGGGAACGTGCGCGCCGCGCCGCCGTGCTGGTCGCGATCACCGACCGCCCGCTGCCCGCAAACGAACCCGCCAGCCCCGGCCCCGGCATCCTCTTCATCCAGCGCCCCACCCGCATGCGCCGCCATCCGGGCCAGGTCGCCTTCCCCGGCGGCGGCATCGACCCCGGCGAAACCCCGATCCAGGCCGCTTTGCGCGAGGCGGAGGAGGAGATCGCCCTGCCCCCCACCCGCGTGAAGATCATCGGCGAAAGCGACCGCTATCGCACCGGCAGCGGCTTCGACATCTCGCCCGTGCTGGCGATCGTCCCGCCCGACCTGCCGCTGAACGCCAACCCGGCCGAGGTCGACAGCTGGTTCGAGGCGCCGCTCTCCTTCCTGCTCGATACCGGCAATGTCCGCGTGGGCACGGGCGAGCTGAACGGCAGGAAGCGCCGCTTCCTGGAAATGCAGTACCAGAACTACCGCATCTGGGGCGTCACCGCGGCGATCCTGTATAATCTGCGCCGCCGCCTGCTGCGGGGGCCGCAGCTATGAGCGAGACCGTGATGCCCGCCGCCGATTGGGCCGAGCGCGACGACCTGCCCGCGCTGGTCGCTGCGCTGGGGGCCGACGATTGCCGCTATGTCGGCGGCTGCGTGCGCGACGCGCTGCTGGGCGTGCCCGCCAGCGACGTCGACATCGCCACCCGCCACCGGCCCGAAACTACGCAGAATTTGCTGAAACAGGCCGGCATCCGCAGCGTGCCCACCGGCATCGACCATGGCACAATCACCGCGATCCTGCCCCGCGGCCCGGTCGAGATCACGACCCTGCGCAAGGATGTCGATACCGACGGCCGCCACGCCATTGTCGCCTTCGCCAATGAATGGTTCGACGATGCCGCGCGCCGCGACTTCACGATCAACGCGCTCTACGCCCACCCGGAAACCTTGCGAATTTCGGATTATTTCGGCGGGCTCGATGATCTAGAGGCGCGCGTGGTGCGCTTCATCGGCGATGCCGAGACCCGCATCCGCGAGGATCATCTGCGGATCCTGCGCTATTTCCGCTTCCAGGCGCGCTTCGGATCGAAAGTGGACGACAAGGCCGAGACCGCCTGCCGCGACCTCGCCTCCACGCTCAAGGGCCTGTCGCGCGAACGCGTCGCTGGCGAACTGCTGGCGATCCTTGCCCTGCCCGATCCCGCCGCCAGCTTCGAACGCATGGCGCAGCTGGGCGTGCTGCCCGTGATCCTGCCCGAGGTGGACGACGAAGGCATCGCTACCCTCGCCGCGCTGCAACAGGCCGAGAGCCGCGAACACTTGCCCCCCGATCCCATCCGCCGGCTGGCCGCACTGCTGCCGCCCGATGCCGAACAGGCCCGGCAGGTTGCATCGCGCCTGCGGCTGTCGAACGCGCAGAAGAAGCGCATCGGCCTTGCCGCCGACCGGCAGACGCATGACGGGGACGATCCCCGCTCGCTCGCCTATCGCCTGGGCATCGAAACCGCGCGGGATCGCCTGCTGCTGCTGGGCGAAGGCATTGGCCCGATCACCGGCTGGACCGTTCCCCGGCTGCCCGTATCGGGCGGCGACATCATGCGCGCCGGCATCGGCCAGGGCCCGCTGATCGCCCGCACGCTCCACGCCATCGAAGGGCGCTGGATCGCCGAGGGCTTTCCCGACGCGGAACGCACCCGCGCCATACTCGTAGAGGAAGTCGGGAAGGCGCGCATGTAGCGGCGTCTTACGTTTCATCCAGGCCGGTCATGCGGGCGAAAGCCTGCCCGTGCTAACTCCATTGCATGCTATCTGGGCGACACATGGACCTCGAACGCCTTTCCCAGCTTCCCTATGGCGAGCTTTTCGCCAGCAACCCGCTTCTGATGGGGGCGCTGATCGCGCTCGGCATCTCGATCGTGGGCGGCGCGATCATCCGCACCATGCCGCGCATCGGCTCGCTGATGCGGGGCCTTGGCAGTTTCGGCCTGGCCGTGGTGCTGGTGCTGACCATTATCGATGTCGCGCGCCTGTCGGGCGGCAGCGATTTCGCGCGCAGCCTGTCGGTCGCCGAACTGGGCATGCCCGAACAGGTGGTCGAGGGGGGCGAGACGCAGGTCCCGCTGTCGCGCGACGGACATTACTGGCTGGAAGGCACGGTCAACGGCCATCCCGAACGTTTCCTGATCGACACCGGCGCCTCGCTCACCGCGATCTCGCCCGACACCGCCGAACGCGGGCGGGTAGAGGCGAATCCGATGCGCGGCACCATCGCGCTGCAGACCGCGAACGGCGCCTCGCCGGGCCGCGTCGCCACCATGCAGGAACTGCGCGCGGGCAATATCCTGGCCCGCGACCTCGACGTGGTGATCGCGCCGGGGCTGAACGGCATCAACGTGCTGGGCATGAATTTCCTGTCCCGCCTGCAGGGCTGGCGGGTGGAGAACGGCACGCTGATCCTGGTGCCGCACAACCCGCAGCCAGCCTGATCCGCGCCTGTTATCGCTTGCCAAATTGCTGCGTGTGCGAATTTCATTGCGCAATATGCAAATGATCCCTATCTAGCCGCTTGTGACAGTGTCGGACGAACCGGCACCTTCGTATGCCCGCGTGAGCCGCGCCGACCTTAAACGGCGAATTCTGGCCCCGCATGCGAACCGTGGATCAAACCGCGGGTGCACACCGCAGCTTCCCGATCACGCTAAGGGTCGCCGTAAGGCCCCGCACGTCCGCAAAAGGCGGATCCGTGCCCATGTGAGTATAGATATTTGTCCTATTTTTCGGATCTCGGCCTCGCCGAGCCCATTACACGCGCTCTGACCTCCAAGGGTTATGACGAGCCGACCCCGATCCAGCGGCAGGCGATCCCCGCCCTGATGGAAGGGCGCGACCTGCTGGGCATCGCCCAGACCGGCACCGGCAAGACCGCTGCCTTCGCGCTCCCCTCGATCCACCGCCTCGTCGAAAACGAAAAGCGTCCGCAGGCGGCCTCGTGCCGTATGCTGGTGCTGTCGCCGACGCGCGAATTGGCGGCGCAGATCGCCGACAACATGCGCTTCTATGCCAAGAACACGCGGCTGCAGGTGCAGTGCATCTTCGGCGGCGTTCCCGCCGGCAAGCAGGCGAAGAAGCTGGTCGCTGGCACCGACATCCTCGTCGCCACGCCCGGCCGCCTGCTCGACCTGATCGACCAGCGCGCGCTGACCCTGCGCGATGTCGAGATTTTCGTGCTGGACGAAGCCGACCAGATGATGGACCTTGGCTTCATCAAGCCGCTGACCCGCGTTGCCGCCCTGCTTCCGCAGGACCGGCAGAGCCTGTTCTTCTCGGCCACCATGCCCGATGCGATCGCCAGCCTCGGCAAGCGCTTCATCAAGGACCCGGTGAAGGTCGAGGTCGCCCCGCAGTCGACCACCGCCGAGCGGGTCGAGCAATTCGCGATCCACATCGACCAGAGCGAGAAGCAGTCGCTCCTCACCCTCTCGCTGCTGAAAGGCATTGAGAGCGGCGAGATCGACCGCACCCTCGTCTTCACGCGCACCAAGCACGGCGCCGACCGCGTCGTTCGCCATTTGGCCGCGGCGGGCATCAATGCCGCCGCGATCCACGGCAACAAGACGCAGGCACAGCGCACCCGCGCACTCGACGGCTTTCGCGACGGCAAGGTGCCGGTGCTGGTCGCCACCGACATCGCGGCGCGCGGCATCGACGTTTCGGGCGTTTCGCACGTCTTCAACTTCGAAATCCCGAACGTGCCCGAACAATATGTCCACCGCATCGGCCGCACCGCGCGTGCGGGTGCGGACGGCATGGCGATCAGCTTCGTCGCGCCCGATGAAAAGCCGTATATGCGCGACATCGAGCTTCTGACGAAGAACAAGCCCGCGATCCTGCCGATCCCGGAAAACTTCGTTGCCAATGCGGCGAAGCTGCCCAAGCCCACCCGCGCGCCGGCCGGTGCCGAACGCAACCCCGACGCACGCGGCGGACGCGGGCGCGGCGGCGGCGGCGGCGGCGGCGGACGCGGTCGCAGCGGCGGCGGCGGATCCAAGCAGTTCGAGGATCGCCAGCAGCGCAAGTCGGCCGAGAACCGCGGCGACGGCCTTCCGCGCGACGACATGGGCCGCAAGCGCCGCTTCCGACCCAAGGGCGCGAATGGCGTGGGCGCACACAAGGGCGCGGTTAAGGCCCGCTAAGGCCAGGCCGGACTAAGAAAAAGGGGCGGGAAGGCAGATGCTTTCCCGCCCCTTTTCATGTCCGGCTTCGGCTGGGGAGTTTTCAGCTGGGCCGGTGCAGCTTGCGGAACAGCGCGGCGCGCTTGCTCTTCGCGCCGACGATCGGCTCGAAGAAATCGCCCGGATCCTCGGGGTCCAGCCATTCCTCGTCCGCCATGCGCTTTTCCAGCTCGTTCAGCTCGCGCGCGGGCAGCGGCTTCAGCCTGCGTCCCGGCTGCGGATGCTGCGCGATCATCGCATGCATCGATCCATAACGCTCCAGCAGGCCTGCGATCTCGCCGGGCTCGGCGCCGATATGCTCGGCCAGCAGCGAGTGGCGGATCGCCCGTATCTGCTCTCCGCAGCCCGCATTGGCCGGGCGGGTCGCATCGATCAGCAGGTCGCATTCGCTGTCCAGCCCAAGCGAACGGTTGTTCATGTTGGCCGAGCCCACCTTCATCATCTCGTCATCGACGATGGTCAGCTTGGCATGGACATAGATCGGCCTGTCGCCGGCGGTATGCGGCACATAGATGCGGAACCGCTGGTGCGTATCGACCGCCTTGATCGTCTCCACCAGCCGCGCACGCGCAGTATCCATCGCCTCCTGCTCCAGCCAGCCATCGGCGAACAGCGGGTTCACCAGCACGATCTCGGGCGGATTCGGTTCGGCCACGCGCTCCGCAATCACCTCGGCGATCTTGCGCGACGCGAAATACTGGTTCTCGGCATAGATGAAGCGCTTCGCCTTGCGGATCATGTCGAGGAACAGCGTCTCGATCTCGGCAATCTCGCCATTGCCGTTCCACTTGGCGCGGGTGCGCGCGATGCCGATCTCGATGTCGGTGAACTGCGGCTCCAGCCCGTCGGGCCACGGGCTTTCGGGCTGGTGAGGCAGCTGGCCGATGGCCTCGCCCCCGGCGATGCGCCAGCGATTGCGCCCCAACTCGTCCAGCGCGCCCGCGACCTCGCCCTCCACCAGCATGGTCAGGTCGTGCCACGGCATGTATCGCCGCCCGCCCGGCGCACGGCGCAGCCGCTCGCCGTCGCCATGTTCGCGGGTGTCCCAGCGGTCGGCGGTCATGTCGATCCCCCCGCACACGGCGAAGCGGTCGTCGATCACCACGATCTTCTGGTGATGGCTGCACCCCATCGGATGCGCCGAATCCAGCTTCAGCTCGATCTGCCTGTTTTTGTACCAGCGCCACAGGTCCAGGATCATCGAGCCGCGGAAGAACATCTTGAACGCGGCGAAATTCCATTTCAGCACCCGGATCTTCAGATCGGGGTTCTGCCTGGTCAGCCACACGATGAACGCGCCCAGCCTTCGCGGCGGGTGGCGGCGCTTGAAGATGTTCAACCAGCCCCGCCCGCGCCCCAGCGCGATGCGCGTGTCGAAATCCCAGCCGATCAGCATGATCCGCCGGCGGGCCTTCATCATCGCTTCCTGGATCAGCAGGAAATAATCCGCGGCATCGACGACCAGCGTCGCGCGGGTGCAATGCTCATAGCGCCAGACCCCGCGCGCCTCGCTTTCGGAGTCGGCAGGGCCTGGTTCGTCTTCCGCGGGCCACAGCGATCCCGGTTCTGCCTCGCCATCGGGCGAGAGCGGCCGTGGCCGCCTTTCTTCATCAACGCTCGTCAATCCCACCTCCGGCGGTAGATGCGGAAAAAAGCGGGTGCTTACTCCTTTGCATCCTCCATGGCGACAGGCGTCACCTCGGCTTCCTCGCATTCCTCGGCCTTGCGGCGGTCGAACACCTCGCGCATGTGCTCCTTGTCCGCATCGGTCAGATATTGCTCATAATCGGGGAAGTTCTCTTCCTCTTCCTCGTCGATGTGGTGGGTATAGCGGTGCTCAAGCTTGTCGAACTTGGTCTTCCAGGCGCTGCTCGACATGTCGGTCGCGGCCAGATCGTTGAGCATTTCCTCGATCTCGTGATGCTCGGCGACCGAATGGCGCGTCTCGTCATTGGTCGGCGGCTTGCGCAGCATCGTGGAATACAGCGCCATTTCCTCGGCGGCGGCATGGCTCTTCACCTCCTTGGTGAAGCGTTCCAGCAAATCGCGCCGCTCGTCGCTGTCGCCCTCGGTCTTGCTCATCTGCTTGAGCAGTTCACGGTGCTTATCGTGGTCCTCGATCAGTCGGGCGAATATCTTGTCTGCCATGGGGCGGCTCCTGTTGATGGGTGTTTGTCCGATCAACAGGCGAAGGCACGCTGGGGTTCCACAAGCTTCCCATGGGGGCAGAAACGATCATGCCGGCCCGAACCGCTAAAGCCGCATGCCGAAGCGGGCCCTCGTCCAGGTCATCGCGCCATACACTACGATGGTCAGGGCGCAGCCCGCCGCCAGCGATCCCCCGAAACCGAACCCCTGCCGCAGCAGCAGCGGGATCACCAGGAACATCGGCAGCGACGGCAGCACGAACCGGAAAATCGCCCCGGCATGGGCGGCCATGTTGGCGGGGTCCGGCCTGTCCTTCCACAGGCACATCATGCCCAGCCCTGACACCAGTGGCAGCGAGGCGATCTACGCGCCGAAACCCGGATAGCGCTTGGCGACTTCGGAAATGATCGCGATCAGTTCGGGATAAGGGATGCCCGCGCCCCCCGTCACCCCCGTCCCTAGATCCCCGCATACCATTCGTATGCGCCGCGATCCTCCCAATAGCCGCCCTGCCCTCCGTTGATCGGTGCCAGCGAATCGACGATCTCGATCCCCTCGACATATTTGGCGTGCTTGTATCCCAGCTGCCGCTCCACCCGCAGCCGCAGCGGCGCGCCATGCGGGATCGGCAGCAGCCCATCGTTCATCGCCCACGCCAGGATCGTCTGCGGATGGAACGCGTCGATCAGGTCGATCGATTCGTAATAGGGGATGCCGTTGTACAGGTCGGCGCAGCGGAACACCGCATAGCGCGCATTGGTCTTCAGCCCCACCGCCTGCAGCAGCAGCGACAATTGCGGCCCGTGCCACTTGCCGATGGCGCTCCACCCCTCGACGCAGTCGTGGCGGGTGATCTGGGTGCGCGCGGGCATGGCGCGGATCTGGTCCAGCGACAGCACCATAGGCCTTTCGACCAGCCCGGTGATCGGCAGGGTCCAGTCGGCAAAGCCGTTCGCCGCCATCGCATTATAGCTGGGCGTATCGGGATCGCGCGTGCCGTTGGAGCGGAAGATCGGCGACATGTCGCTCTCGTCGAATTCGCGGGCCAGCGCATTCCGGTCCATGATCGTGCGCTGCAGCGCCTTGTTCGCGGTCTCTCCGCTGAACAAGATGGCGCGGCCGACATCGCTCTGCTGGAAAGCGTCGCAGCCGGTCAGCGCCGCGCCCGCCAGACCGCCGATTATTGCGCGCCGGGTCAGGCGGATATTGGTGGGATCAGCGCTCATGCGGAACTCTCCAGCGGCCGGTGATCATCGACCTGATTTCGTTCACCGGCCCCGCCAGCACCACCAGCAGGACGTGGACGACGATGAAGGCCATCACCAGCCAGCAGGCGATGAAATGGATCGAGCGCGCCGATTGCCGCCCGCCGAACAGGTCGAGCAGCCAGGGCCACGCCGCATCCATCGCGGGCGACAGGGTCAGCCCCGTCAGTATCAGCAGGGGCAGCGCCACGAAGATCACGCCCACATAGGACAGCTTCTGCAGGATATTATAGGCCGTGGGCCGGTCGGGATCGTGGAAGCGCAGCCGCAGATGCGCCTTTGCGTCCGACCACAGATGCGCCGGGCGCACTTCGGCCAGGCGAATTCGCAGATCGCGCGCGATATGGCCATTGATCGCGCTCCAGATCATGAACACCAGCAGGTTGAACGCGAACAGCAGCGCAAAGGTCAGGTGCCAGCGCCGCGCCATCGCCAGATTATAGTCGCTGGGAATGGTGATCCACCCCGGAAAGCGCGGCGGATCGAGCCATGACGGATCGTAATTCGCGCCGTATTCCCCCCAGTAGAGATGCGGATGCGCGTTCGAGATCATCAGCCCGCTGCCGATCGTCACGAACACCGCCAGCACGTTGATCCAGTGCCACAGCCGCGTCGGCACGCGGTGGCGATACACCGCCCTTCCCGATGCCAAATCCGCTTCGGCGGGCGCGCTGCCACTTTCCAGGCTGGCCTCGGCCAAGCTGCTTCTCCTTCGCTGGATCGTCCCTGCCATGCGCCAGCCTAGCCGCGCCCTTCCCTTTCGTCACGGTGGTCGCGCGGGCTTTTTTCGCCGCGGTGAAAAATTCGGCCACGCGGGGGGTTGCCAAGGTCCCGGCCCCGCCGTATTGGGCCCCCTCCACGGCGCGCCCGTAGCTCAGCTGGATAGAGTACCTGACTACGAATCAGGGGGCCGGAGGTTCGAATCCTTCCGGGCGCACCAATAAAACACCCGGCTCCTCGCATGAGGGGCCGGGTGTTTTGTTTTGGGGCCAAGCAGGATCCCGGCGGTTCGAATAGGGCCAAGGCGAGGCCGGGCCCATCCTTCCGGGCGCGCTGCGGAAGGCCTAACCGCCGAACCCCGCCCGCAACTGCCCCAGCAGAACCCGGTCCAGCGGCGCCAGCTCCAGCGATTCGATCTGGCGAATCGCGAACCAGCCCAGCTCGCCGCCTTCCAGTGGAGCCGGGATTCCGGTCCAGATTCGGCAGCTGTAAAGAAGCAATACAATCCCGCGCGGCGGCTGCGGGGGCGAAAAATCCCGCATCTCATGCGCGAATCCGCAAGGCTGAAAAGCGCTGTCGCAAATCGAAACGCCCAGCTCCTCGGTAAGCTCGCGGGCCAGCGCGGCAGGCGGGGTCTCGCCGATCTCGACCTTCCCGCCGGGAAATTCCCACAAGCCTTCCAGATGCTTACCCGGCGGCCGCCGATGCATCAGCACAAGCCCCGCCCGATTGACCAGCGCGCCGGCGACCACCAGCAGCGGCGGCATCACCGGCCCCGGCCCGGCGCCCGCGTCACCCTGTGTCGGCCCGCTTTTCAACTCATGCTCCCCCATCAACCAAATTTTAATTCCTGTCGGCGATTTTAATGATCGGACCACACGGGGAGGCCCGGCGAGCAATGACGACCATGATTTCAAGGCTGCTGCAGGACGAGCAAGGCGCGACGGCCATCGAATATGGCCTGCTCTGCGCTTTGATCGCCATTGCCACACTCGGCGCGCTACAGTCATTCGCCGGATCGACAATAACTATGTGGATGCGAGTTTCTAGCGAAACCTTGGATGCAAACGCTGAAAATTTCAAGTAACCGTTTACTGAAAATTCAGGGTTTTATTCTAGAAAGTAGGAGCTTGATCCAGACTTTGGGGGCACCAGAGGTTACGAAGACTTCTGCCAAATACGGAATGAGCTGGTGAATTGAAGTACTTTATTTGACCAGGAGAACGACCATGAAGCTTTTCAACGAAATTCTGAACGACGAATCTGGCGCGACCGCGATCGAATACGGCCTGATCGCTGCGCTGATCGCCGTCGCCCTGATCGCTGCCCTCGGTTCGCTGGGCGGTTCGCTCAACAACACCTTCAATGGCGTCGGTGGTGAGCTGAACACCGCCAACAAAAAGATGGCTGACTAATTTAACGGATCATCCGTTACTGAGCGGAGGGGCGGCAGGAAACTGCCGCCCCTTTGTCGTTGGTTCACACTTCAAGCGCGATCAATAAACGACCAGCTTCACCTTCTGTCCCGGCTGCAGCACCGCGTTCGTATCCAGCGAGTTCAGCACCAGAAACCGTTCCAGCTTGCCATTGTCGTAAGCCATGCGGTTCGCCAGCCCCTGCAGCGTATCGCCCGATTTCACCGTCACCACATCGATCTTGCGCGGCTTCACCGCCGCCGCCTGGCTGGCCGAGATTCGGCGCATCGACTGGTACATCGGGTTGAACACGCCCGCCTGCCCGGCCTGCGTGATGGTGACGAAATGGAACGCCTGGCTGTTCGAGAATTCATAGGCGAACACCGTCACGTCGACCGCGCCATTGCCCGTATTGGCCCGCGCGGTGCCATAGGCGGCAGGCAGGCCGTTGACCGTGGTGCGCTGGATCTGCGCAGGCTGGACCTGCGGCTGCCCTTCGCCCGCCAGCTGCCCGAACACCTTGCCGACATAGTTGTTGAGATCGCCCGAATAGGGCGCCCCCGCCAGCTGGCCGCGGCCCGACTGGCCCGAGATCGACACCGCCTGCGTGCCATTGACCAGGAAAAAGCCATTTGGCGCGTCGAAGGCGAAGCGCAGCTCGGGGTGCACGAAGCTGTTGCCGTCGACGATGCCCTGCTTGGGATCGTCGCCATACAGCATGCCGTCGACCGCGGTCAGGAATGCGTCGCGATTCGTCACCGTGCCCGGCATGCCCTGCGCTTCCTGAAAGGCGTCGCGCACGCGGCTGGCAGGATCGGGGTGGGTGCTCGCCCATTCGGGCACCGCGTTCGAGCCCGAGGACCCTGCAAGCCGCGCATCCAGCGTGTTCTGCTGCGCCAGGCTTTCCAGCACCGATGCCATCGCCATCGGATCATATCCGGCGCTCGACAGATAGGCGATGCCAAGGTCGTCTGCCTGATGCTCCTGGCTACGCGAATATTTCAGCGTCAGCAGCTGCGAACCCTGCATCGCCAGTTCCTGGCCCAGCTGGCCCAGCTGCGAATTGCCCAGCAGCACGCCCGAAACGACCGCCCCCAGCACCCCCAGCAGCGAATTCTGCTGCTGCGCCTGCTGGCGCGTTTGCGAATGGCGCGCGGCGACATGGCCGACCTCGTGCCCCAGCACGGCGGCCAGCTCTGCCTCGTTGTCCATCAGGCCGACAAGCTGGCGGGTGGTGTAGATATAGCCGCCGGGAATCGCGAAGGCATTGTTCACCGGGCTGTTGAGCAGCGTCACCGTATAGGCCTCGCGCGCGGTGGCGAGCCCGGATTGCGCGGCGATGTTCTTGCCCACGCGCTCGACGTAATTGGTCACCGGCGCGTTATATTCGCCGCCGAACTGCGCCAGAAGCTGCGGATGCGCCTCGGCCCCGTACTGACGCTCCTGCTGCGTGATCGATCCGGCCTGGCCGGGTACCACCGGCGGGGTGGTGGTGCCGGCGCAGGCGGACAGCGCCAGCGCCATGGCGACGGCACCCCCCTTGAAAACTGTCTTGCGGCGGCGTGACGGAACGGCTGACGGCTTGGGCGCGGCAGCGCGGGATTGGCGGTTCATTGGCATCGGCTCCCTCGAAGAAATTACCTGCATTACAGGATCAATCGGCGCCGCCCGAGCCGAGCAGCGCCGAAGGTCCCCATGCGGGGTAAAACCGAGATATGACAGCAATTGTTCCCGCAAGCTGAACGGGAATCGCGCCGAGCCGTCCGGCGACAAAGGCCTAGAAGCGCGATCCGATCTGCAGGAACCGCTCGGCCCGGCGCGAGCGAAGCTGCGCCGCGCCCTGGCCCGCCAGCCTGCCCAGCTCCTCGTCGATCGCCTTGCCCAGCGCGTCCGCGGCCGCGGCATGATCTCGGTGCGCGCCGCCCAGGGGTTCGGGCACGATCCGGTCGATCACGCCCAGCTCCTTCAGGTTCTGCGCGGTCACCTTCATCGCCTCGGCCGCGTCGGGCGCCTTTTCGGCGGTGCGCCACAGGATCGATGCGCAGCCTTCGGGGCTGATCACCGAATAGACCGCATGCTCCATCATCATCACGCATTCGGCCGATGCCAGCGCCACCGCGCCGCCCGATCCGCCCTCGCCCACGATGGTGGCGACCATCGGCACCGGCAGGTCCAGGCAGGCCTGCGTCGCGCGGGCGATCGCCTCGGCCTGTCCGCGCTCTTCCGCCTCGATCCCCGGAAACGCGCCCGACGTATCGACCAGCGTGACGACCGGCAGGCCGAAACGCCCCGCCATCTCCATCAGCCGCACCGCCTTGCGATAGCCTTCGGGCTTGCCCATGCCGAAATTGTGGCGAAGCCGCGACTGGACGTCATGGCCCTTTTCATGGCCGATCAGCATCACCTTCTGCCCGGTCTTCAGCGTGGCGAAACCGCCCAGGATCGCCTGGTCGTCGGCAAAGCTGCGGTCGCCGCCCAGCGCCATGAAATCGTCGGTCAGCTGCGCGACGTAGTCCTTGAAGTGCGGGCGCTGCGGATGGCGGGCGACCTGCGTCTTCTGCCACGGCGACAGCTGGCGATAGATCTGCGCGCGCTGGTTGGCGGCCTTCGCCTCAAGCTTCGACACTTCCGAACTGATATCGACGACATCGTCCTTGTCCGACGTGTCGCGCAGCGCCTTGATCTGCGCTTCCAGCTCGGCCAGCGGCTTTTCGAATTCAAGATAGGAAATCATGGCCGGAGCGCTAACCGCACATCGTGCAAACGGCAAGAGGCTGCCGTTCAGCGCGCACCGCCGCCACCCATCCCGCGTGCGAGCGGATGCCGCGCATTGACCAGTTCCACCAGCCGCGCCGAATCGACATGGGTATAGATCTGCGTGGTCGAGATATCGGCATGGCCCAGCAGCGTCTGCAGCACGCGCAGATCCGCCCCGCCTTCCAGCAGATGAGTGGCGAATGCGTGGCGCAGCACATGCGGGCTGATCGCTTGCGGATCGATGCCCGCGCGCCCCGCCAGTTCGCGCAGCAGCTGGAACAGCCGCACCCGGCTGATATGCCCGGTGCGCGATGGGAACAGGAATCGCGCACCCCCGGAACCGACCGCGCCCGAATTCGCGGGCACGACGCGCTTCGCCAGCCATGCCGACAGTGCCTGTTTCGCGCGGGTCGATACCGGCACCATGCGCTGCTTGCCGCCCTTGCCCGTCAGCGTCAGCAGCGGCGCATCGCGCGGCACGCTGCTCAGCGGCAGCGACACCAGCTCGGTCGCGCGCAGCCCCGATCCATACAGCAGTTCCAGCAGCGCCAGCATTCGCACCGCCTCGGGCCTTTCGGTCCGGGCCTCTTCCTCGGCGGCGGCGAACAGGGCGGCAATCTGGTCATGCGTCAGCAGGCGAGGCAGCGGCCGGCGGGTTTGCGGGCGGGGCAGCGCGTCCGACGGATCGTCCTCGCGCAGCCTCTCGTCCACCAGGAAGCCATAGAACTGGCGCAAGGCCGAACAGCGCCGCGCCAGGCTTGAAGGCGCCAGATGCGCCCATTCGCCGCCCAGCCCGGCCAGCGCGGCGCCGCTCGCATGGACCAGATCCGGCACCGCCTCGCGCGCAGCTTCCAAGTCGCGGGCATATGCCGCCAGCGTGTTGGTCGCCGCCCCGCGCTCCGCCGCCAGATGGGCCAGGAATTCGCGGATCTCGGCGCGGCTCATGCGCGCGGGCGCCCCTTACGCCCTGGCGACGGCTTCGGCCGCGATCATCCGGGCCTCGGCCTCAAGCCCCGCGGCCTTCATCGCCGAGACGATGTGATACAGGTGCAGCGGCGTCATCTTGGACCAGCTCGACCCCTGCATGCCAAGCCCCGCCAGCATGGTGACCAGCGCCGCATTGCGCCGCTCGCCCGCCCGCGCGATGGCGCGGGTCCAGGCGGTCTGGCGCGACAGGTCGAACCCCATGTCGCCCGACAGCTCCTCCGCATTCGCCTGCGTCATCCGGTCCAGCCCCGCCAGCCCCGCGACCAGCAGGCGCGATCGCAGGCCGTCTCCGTCATTCTCCATGAAGCTGCGGACGCCGCTTTCCTCGACCGGCGTCCCCCGGCCCGGCGCCGCCAGCGCCAGCTGCGCCCAGCCGCTGCTGCCCACCGGCACCACGCCGGCCCAGCGCAGCGCATTGCGGTCCAGCCCCGCCGCCAGCATGGATGCGATCAGGTCTCCCGCCGCGTCCGCCATCTCGGCATTCACCGGCATGCGCGCGGCGGCATAGGCGGTCAGCACCTGGCGCGCATAGCGGTCCTCGCCGTCGCCCCAGATGTCCTGCATCGCGTCCAGCCGCTGCGCCGGCGTCCCGACATAGGCCTCGCGCAGCAGGGCGGCGCGCGCCGCCTGGTCGCCCGAAAGCTCGGTATCGTCATAGATCTGCGAATAGAGATCGACCATCGCGGTGCTGGAAAAGATGCCGCGCCGCGCGGCCAGGTCCGATGCCGCGGCACGGGTGACGATGTCGACCGAAGGCGACAGCGCCGCCAGCAGCCGGTATTGCGGCCCGCCCGCCGCGCTCAGCCCCTCGGGCACCTCGGCCCCGGTCGCGGTCGCCAGCGCATAGCGCCACGGCGTCAGCGCATCGACCTCGTCCCATTCCAGCGTGACCGCGCGGCGCTGCCGCCCGACCGCGCCCGCGTATTTCTGCGCCAGCAGCGCGTCGAAGCGCCCCTCGCCGCCGCGCCTGACCACGCGCTCGATCCGGTCCATCCCGCCGCTCTCGCCCGAATAGGTCGAGCACAGCGCGCGCCACAGCTCCCACTGCTCGTCGTCGCGGGTCGCGCCGTGCAGCCGCATCATCGGGCAGGCACCGGTGAAATCGCCAGTACCGATATAGGCGTCATAGGCCGCGGAAATCAGCGGCTGCGTATAATCGGCGGTATCGACTTCCTGCACCAAGGCGCGGGCGACCACCGGCTCGCCCAGCCGGTTCAGCAGACCGGCGCGCAGCGCGGCGAATTCCATGCCGTCCATGCCCGCGGGCGGCGCCATCCGGCTCGCCAATGCGCGGCGCAGCGCGATATGGCCCCAGCGCGACACCAGCGGCCCGCGCGTGCCGCGCAGCACGTTGCGCACGAACAGCGCCCGCGTGTTGGCCACCGCGCCCACGCCCATCCCGCCTTCCTCGCGGTCGAGCAGGCCGACGCGTTCGGAAGAACGGCGCGCGGCGGGCGGAATGTCGAAAGTCGGCTTCAGGCCCAGCAGCTCGTCCAGCTCGTCCGGGTCCATCGCCTCCAGCTCCTCCAGCGAGGGGAGCCGGTCCAGCATCTCGCGCGCAGCCTCGGCGCGCGACTGCTGCCGCTCCGCCGCCGATGGCGCGTCGGGCACATCCTGCACCACGGGCCGCGACACCGCATCCCCCGTCGATGGCGCGGGCGCGGGCGTTCGCGGCTGCGCAGGCGTTTGCCTGGGCGCAGGCGTCGGCCTCGGCGCGGGAGCGGGAGCCGGTGCGGGCGCAGGCTCGTCGAAGCCCGGGGGCAGCAGCGATTCGGGCGAATCCTGCGCCATCAGCACGGCGGCGGGCGTGGCCGCCAGCAGCCCGGCGACGAACAGCCGCGCACGCAGCCTCATGCCGCGTCTCCGCCATTGGCAGTGACCGGATCGAGCGGCTGCTCGATCACGTGCACGTCGGTATATCCGCCGTCGATCCATGCATAAAGGACGACAGCCGCCAGCAGCGCCGCCACAAGCCAGACCCAGGACTTCGAAGTTTTGCGGGAAATCGTACTCACCATCACCTGCTCTGCGCGCGTCATGCGATTCTGCCGCCCGGCCCCGAATTGCAAAGGGGCACGCGGCGCGCGCTTGCATGACCGGTTAGCCCAACTATAGGCATTGCTCAATGTCCCAGGCCCGCAATTCACCGCCGATTGACCACAGCACAGGCCCAGCCCCCGCTCTGCCCGACGCGGCGGCGCTGGCGCGGCTGACCGCGCGGCTGGACAAGCCGGTGGTGATGGTGGGCCTGATGGGCGTGGGCAAGTCGACCGTGGGCAAGCGCCTGTCGCAGTGCCTGAACACCCCCTTCGTCGACGCCGACGACGAGGTGGTGAAGGCCGCGCAGATGAGCATTCCGGAAATCTTCGACCGGTTCGGAGAGGATTATTTCCGCGACGGCGAACGCCGCGTGATCGCCCGGCTGATAGAGGAAAACGCCGGGCGCCCCGCCGTGATCGCCACCGGCGGCGGCGCGTTCGCCGACGACGAGACCCGGGCCCTGATCCTGGACCGCGCCATCGCGGTCTGGCTTTACGCCGATCTCGACACGCTGGTCGCGCGGGTCGGCCGCAAGAACACCCGCCCGCTGCTGACCGGCAGGAACCCGCGCGAGGTGCTGGGCGAGCTGATGGAAAGGCGCGGCCCCGCCTATGCGCAGGCCCCGATCCGCGTCATCAGCGACGCGGGACCGCAATCGAACGGCGTCGCACGCATCATCGCCGCGCTTGAGGATTATCTGGCATGACCATCTCCACCGTTCCCGTGGCGCTTGCGGGGCGCGGCTATGACGTGCGCGTCGGCAGCGGCCTGCTGGCCGACATCGCGGCACAGTGCGGCCCGCTGCTGCGCAAGCCCGCGGTGCCCATCGTGACGGACGCGCATGTCGCCCCGCTGTGGCAGGACGCGATCGACGCCTCGCTGGCGGCGGCGGGCAAACGGGCGCGCTGGCTGGTCCTGCCCGCGGGCGAGGCGACGAAGGACTGGGCGCATCTGGAGGAAGTCTGCGACTTCCTGCTGGCCGAGGGGGTCGACCGGGGCGACCACATACTGGCCCTTGGCGGAGGCGTGATCGGCGACCTGACCGGCTTCGCCACCTCGGTGCTGAAACGCGGCTGCGGCTTCGTCCAGCTTCCCACCAGCTTGCTCGCACAAGTCGATTCCAGCGTCGGCGGCAAGACCGCGATCAACACGCGCGCGGGCAAGAACCTGATCGGCGCGTTCCACCAGCCCGCGCTGGTGCTGGCCGACATCGGCGCGCTGGCCACCCTGCCCCCGCGCGAATTGCGCGCCGGCTATGCCGAGGTGGTGAAATACGGCCTCATCGACGATCCCGCCTTCTTCGCATGGTGCGAGGCGAACGGCGCCGCCCTGCTGGCAGGCGACGAGGACCTGCGCGCCGAAGCCGTGCGCCGCTCGGTCGAGGCGAAGGCCCGCGTCGTCGCCGCGGACGAGCGCGAGACGACCGGCACCCGCGCCCTGCTCAACCTGGGCCATACCTTCGGCCACGCGCTGGAAGCCGAATGCGGCTATGACGGCACGCTGCTCCACGGCGAGGCGGTGGCGATGGGCATGGTGCTGGCCGCGCGCTATTCGGTGCGGCGCGGCGAGATGGCCGGACAGGACGCAGAGCGTATCGCCGCCCATTTCCGCGCGATGGACATGCGCGCCGAGCTGCCCCAGCTGAACCTGTCGTGCGACGGGCGCACGCTGGCGAATCACATGCTGCACGACAAGAAGATGGACGCGGGCACGCTGCCCTTCCTGCTGATGCGCGGCATCGGGCAGGCGTGGCTGGCCAAGGATGTCGCGCTGGACGACGTGGCGCGTTTTCTGGACGAACAACTCGCCCGCTGACGCGCCGCCGACGCGACAGGCTGCCATCCTCGCGCTAGGAAGCGCCGCGGGCGACACCCGCATCGGGTAACCGCCCGCCTGGGGAGTTTCGATCTTGGGAGCGTATACCGGCAATTCGATCATTGGACCGCGCTGGCCTTTGTTCTGGGCGGGCTGCACCGCCATCGCGGCGGGCGTGCTGCTGCACCTGCCGATGCTGGCGATGGCGCACCGGATGGGCAACCACCTCCACGGGATGGCGATGGACGGGTGGATGTACCTGGGCATGGCGCTGATCGGCATCGGCGTGCCGCTGGCCATCGTCGGCGCGCTGCCCCGGCGGCGGCCCGCACACAGCGCCAGCGCAGGCACCAGCTATGAAGCGGCGGACGATACGCCGCTGAACCGCTCGCACGCGGCGGTGCTGGCGGTGCTGGTGCTGGCGCTGGTCATCGACACGATGAAACCCGCGACGCTGGGCTTCGTCATCCCCGGCATGCGCGGCGAATATGGCATCACCCGCTCGGCCGCCGCGCTGCTGCCGCTGGCCGCGCTGTCGGGCACGGTGGTCGGATCGTTCGTGTGGGGCCTGCTGGCGGATCTGTACGGGCGGCGCGTGTCGATCCTGCTGTCGACGATCCTGTTCGTCTCCACCGCGATCTGCGGGGCGATGCCGTCCTATGGCTGGAACCTGGTGATGTGCTTCCTGATGGGCAGTTCGGCGGGCGGCATGCTGCCCGTCGTCTATACCTTGCTGGCCGAGATCATGCCCCCGCGCCACCGCAACTGGGTGCTGGTGCTGGTGGGGGGCACCGGCCTTGTCGGCGGCTATCTGTCGGCCAGCGGCGCGGCGCATCTGTTCGAGCCGGTGTATGGCTGGCGCAGCCTGTGGCTGCTGGGCTTTCCCACCGGTATCGCGCTGCTGGCACTGGCGCGCTGGATCCCCGAATCGCCGCGCTTCCTGGCTGAACGCGGCCGCGACGCAGAGCTGGCCGACATGGCGCGCCGCTTCGGCATCGTCCCCCGCCCGCGCGCTGCACGGGCGGAAGCGGCGGCTTCCACACCCGCCGCCCAGCCGCTCACCACGGGCAGCCACCGCTTCCTCACCCCCGCGCTGGTGCTGGCCGCGCTGGCGTGGAGCTTCGTCACTTTCGGCCTGCTGCTGTGGCTGCCTTCGGACCTGCAGGACCGGGGCTATGACGCGGGGCTGGCCAGCGGGATCATCGCCAGCTCCTCGCTGCTGGCGCTGCCGACGATCGCTCTCGCCGCGCTGTTCTACAGCCGGTGGAGCAGCGTGAAGACGCTGGTCGGCACCGTACTGCTGACCATGGCGGGTCTGGCGGGCGCGCTGCTGCCGCCATCGCTGCTGGCGCAGCCGCCGGTGCTGATCGCGGTGATCGCGCTGCTGGTGGTCGGATCGAACGGGCTGATCGCGGTGCTGCTGCCCTATGCGGCGGAAAACTACCCGCTGGGTATCAGGGGCCGGGCGACCGGGCTGGTCGCCGCCAGCAGCAAGTTCGGCGGCGTCGTGATCCAGCTTGGGGCGCTGGTCGGCCTGATCCCCACCCTTGGCGGTGTGGCAGCCGCGCTGCTGCTGCCCTTCGCACTGGCCGCCGCCGCCATCGCCGCCTTCGGCCGCGAAACCCGCGGCCGCAGCCTGCGCGAGATCGAGGCGGACCGATAGAATCTGGCGCCCCGATTTCGCTGTCCTACAGCGCCGCCGCCGTGCCACACGAAACGCATCGCCGTGGCGGGCGATACGGCTGTTTGAACGATGTGAATTTTCCCGGACGCCAATGGTGTCAACCGGCAGCCGGAAACCCGCGGAAATCCGCGCCCCCGCACAGGGTGACAGCGTCTGTAGGAAGTGTCGTCTGTGTCAACCGGACGGGCAGCGTTCCGGCTGGCAGGCAGGCAGGCAGGCACGCAGGCAGGCAGGGGCCAGTTGGGAGTTGGGGGTCAGCGACCCTTGATCGGAACCCCCGGCAGGTTCTTGTGCGTGCGGATCACCAGCGATGTCTTGACACTGGCGACATTGGGCGCGGGCGTCAGCTTGCTGGTCAGGAATTCCTGGAAGCTCTGCAGATCGTGGCTGACGATTTTCAGCATGAAGTCGATCTCGCCGTTGAGCATGTGACACTCGCGCACTTCGGGCAGCGTGTTCATGTGCTCCTCGAACGCCTTCAGCGATTCCTCGGCCTGGCTCTTCAGGCTGACCATCGCGAAAACGGTGATCGTATAGCTCAGCGCCGCTGCATCGAGCTCGGCGTGATAGCCGCGAATGATGCCCGCTTCCTCAAGCGCGCGAACCCGGCGCAGGCAGGGCGGTGCGGTCAGCCCGACTCGGCTGGCAAGCTCGACATTGGTGATGCGGCCTTCCGACTGCAGTTCGGCCAGCAGGTGGCGGTCAATTTCATCCAGTATCATAAGGCGTTCTTCCTTCACCGTCTTCTACGCCAGAAACGCGTTCGGCCCGGGGGCGATGCACGTGGGGGGACGGATGGCAAAACACATAACAAAGTTTTTGGCGTGTTTCTCCGCAATTATTTTACTCCAACGCAATCCGCGCAGGGGTTGTTCCAGTTTGCAACGTGCGCGCCATCGCAGTTTTGATATGTTAAGAATTTGTTTACCCGTGGTCCCGCGGCAGATCCTGGGCACGTTTCCCGGCCCCGGCTGCCGCACCGGCTTCGGCCGCGGCCATGGGGGCCGCCGGGTCAGCATGGGGGTTCGATGACACTGGACGATCGCTTGCGCACGGTATTGGGGGTCGCCGTCGACGGCGAACGTGCCGCGCTTGCCCAGTATCGCCAGCTCGTCGACCTGCTCGGTTCGGGCGGAACGGTCGCCGATGGCCAGCTCGTCGCCTCGGCCTTCCTGCGCCTGTCGGTCCTGTCGCGCCGCCTGCCGGTGCCGGAACGGGTCGCCATCCTGCGCGAACCCGGCCTGCGGCTGCGCACGCCCTCGCTGGTCGCGCAACTGTGCGAAGGCGACGTCACCGTGGCGCAGGCCGCGATCGAATCGGCAGCGCTCGATCCCGACGGCTGGGACGCAGTGATCCCGATGCTGCGCAACGGTCTCAGCACCCATGCCAAGGCCCGCCGCCAGCAATCGCGGAAAGACGCCGAAACGCCGCCCGCCCCGCCGCTGGAACTGCGCGCCGAGGACGAGACCCGGCCTGAAACGATCCGCACCGAACCGGCGGTGGGGGCCATGGAAGGATCGATCGAGAGTACCGTGACCGTTCCTGCACCGGTCGCCGACCGCCCGGCTTCCGAAGCCGAGGCCGCAGTCAAGCCCGCCCCGGCATCCGGGCCCGCACCCAAGCCTGCATCAGGGCCTGCACAAGGGCTTGCACAAGGGCCTGCACAAGGGCCTGCATCCAGTCCCGCTCCGGCCCCCAATGGCTGGCGCAAGCCGGCGGGCCGGACCGGTACCGCCGACATCGCCAGCCTGGTCCAGAGGATCGAGGAATACCGCGAACAGCGCGCCAGTCGCACCGGTCCCGCAGGCCGGTCGCCGGGCGCCGCGGCCGAGGAACCGGGCGAGATACGCGCCGCAATGGTCGACTGCCGCATCGGGCCCGACGGACGGATCGGCTGGGCAGGCGCCCTGCCTTCGCTGCTGACCGGACTGACCTTCTCCACGGCGGACGAGGCATCCGTCCGGATCGACAAGCGCTCCGCCACCGCCCTGCGGCGGCAGCAGGTCGTGCGAGGGGGTCAGGTCACCATCGCCACCGCACCGGCGATCGCGGGAAGCTGGCGGCTGGACGCGGTGCCGCGCTTCGACCAAGCGGGCCGTTTCCTGGGCCATCATGCCCGGCTGACCCGCCAGCCTGCCAAGCGCGACGACAGCGATCCGCGCGGCGACGAGGTCCGGCAGGCGCTGCACGAATTGCGCACGCCGCTGGGCGCGATCCAGGGTTTCGCCGAGATCATCCAGCAGCAGTTGTTCGGCGATGTGCCCAATCGCTACCGTGCGCAGGCCGCCTATATCGCCGCCGAAAGCGCCCGCCTGCTGGCCGGGCTGGAGGAAGTCGAACGGCTGGTCCGCATGCGCAAGGGCCGCATTGCCATGCCTGAAGGCGAAACCGCCCTGGCGGCGATGCTGGGGCAACTGGTCGACCAGTTCGCCTCGATCGAACAGGGTCAGGGCGCGAAATTCGTACTCGACGCGCCCGGCCCCGACGTGGTCGTCCCGGTCGAGGAACACGAGGCCGAAACGATGCTCTGGCGCCTGCTGGCGACGCTTTCGGCCGCGGCGGAACCCGGCGAACGGCTGGATGCCGTGCTCGAGGATGGCAGTCAGGTCGAGCTGACGATCACCCTCCCCCGCGCGCTGCGCGACATCGCGCTGTTCGACGCGAAGCTCGATCTCAGCGAACACGGCGAACCGGTGCTGGGAATGCTGGGCGCAGGGTTCGCGCTGCGGCTGGCTGCCGCCGAAATGCGCGCCGCCGGCGGCAGCTTCGGCCACGACGACGAGCGGGTGGTGCTGCGCCTTCCGCCTGCACGCCACCGCGCCGAACACAGCGCGAGCGCGGCCTGAACAGATAATGCGCGCCGGATGCGCCTGCGGCTTGCCAAGACCCGGCGGTGCGGCTAACCGCTCTGTCGCGATGGGCCTGTAGCTCAGCGGTTAGAGCTGGCCGCTCATAACGGCTAGGTCGCGGGTTCGAATCCTGCCGGGCCCACCATCCGCCTAATGGCAGGCATCCAGCGTCGGGGAGTGGCGCAGTCCGGTAGCGCGCCTGCTTTGGGAGCAGGATGTCGCAGGTTCGAATCCTGTCTCCCCGACCATTTTGCCGGAAGCCCTGTTTCAAAGCGACCGGTTGTGCTGGCGAGCGGCGGAAGCCGCATGCTCTGACACGGCGCACGCTTATGGGCCGCAGACTGGCAGATCTGACGCTTGGCGAATTTCCCCCAAGTCGATCGCATCAACCTGCTGGCTTTTTGCTTTCCCCTTCAGGGGACCAAAGAACCGAACCGAGTTTGCGCACTCGCCAGCCCGGCGATGTCCACCCCCAGTCGCAGGACCGCCCCGGCTTTCGGCACTTCCTCGTTTCCGCCCGTCGCGACGAACAGGCTTTTCGCATCGGTCGTTCCAAAGCAGAGGCTGACGACGTGCGGAAAGGGAAAGGTCAGCGCCTGCATGGCCGCGCCCCCGGGCGAATATTGCACCAGCTTTCCGGTGCTCCAGCATGCCAGCCACAGATTGCCATCGCTGTCGGCGGCCAGCCCGTCTGCTGCCTCTTCCTCGACCAGCAGATGCCCTGCTTCGGGAAGGCCATTCGCGTTCAGCGGATAGCGCCATATCCCGCGCGAAGTCTCGGAATGATAGAGGTAGCGGTCGCATGGGCTGAACGCGATGCCGTTGGAGGCGAAGACATCGCGCCGCAGGACCGTGACCTCCCCCGCGGCGGACATATGGAAGAACCGGCCGGGAGAAGGGGTCTCGCCCGTTTCCATGATCGATACGAAGTCGATCGTGCCTGCGAACAGCCCGCCGCGACCGTCGGCCTCCATGTCGTTGATGGCGATGATCGGCTCGCCCTCGATCTCGGTCAGGATGTCGGTGCTTTCGCCGGTTCGGGGATCGAACGCGATGATGCCGCCGCGCCCGCCGCAGATTATCTTGCCCGATTCGTCGAACACCATGCCGCCGACCCATTGGCGGTCCGCCAGCATGGTCTCGACCTCGCCGCCAAGCCGCTTGCGATATATGCCGCCGCCGGTCAGGTCGGAAAACCAGACGTCGCCGCCGGGCGAAACGCGCGGCGCTTCGACGAAATCATATCCCCGTGCGACGATTTCGAAACCGGTTGCCTGTTGTGTCTGCATGCGCGCTCTCCCGCCTTCGACCCTAATGTAGCGGGAAGGCCGGCGCAGTTGGCCAATGTGTCAGGTGGGCGGCGGGCGGCAGTGGCCAAGGCAGCGGCGGGCGGCTAGATGCGGAAAATGACGTTGCACCGCGACCCCACGGCCCCGCTCGGCTCGATCGCTTTCGATCAGGATCCCGCGCGATGGATGGAAGGCAGCGCCGCCTTCACCAGGCCGCAGCAGCAGCGCAGCCGGGACGCGCTCGAACGCATCGTGGCCAGCGCGGTCGGCCTGTTCTCCCGCAGCGGCTTCGACGCGGCGCGGGTGTCCGACATTGCCAGCGAAGCCGGCGTGCCAGTCGGCACCGTCTATCAGCATTTCCCCGACAAGGAGGCGCTGCTTGCGGCGATCGTTGCCGGATATCGCGCCTGCCGGATGCGCGAGATACGGGAACTGTGCACCTCTGCCGAGGCTCGTGCGGCCAGCCCGCGCCAGCTTGTCGAACTGCACCTCGACATCGTGTTCAGCGCATTCAGCGCGGATGCAGGCCTGCTCCGCCTGATCGAGCGCAAGCGGCTGGAAGACGTCAGCGTGCACCGCGACCAGAGCATGGCCAACGATGTGGTCGCGACCTGGATCGCGGATCTTCTGGTCGAACGACTGCCCGACCGCGACCCCGCCGAATTGCGGCGGCAGGTTCATTACGCCCACTCGATCATTCGCGGGGCGGTGGTATGGTCGGTGCTGCCAACGGTTGGCGAACTGGGCGAAGGTCTGAAGGTGACCGACACCGGATTCGCGGTCGAAGCCCTGAAAATGGCGCTGCGCTATCTTGGGATAGACGAGTAACTCCGCCGGACGCGAAGCGCAGCAACCTATCCTTTTGCTGCGTTGACCCGAAGCACCCGCCAGATCACCCTTTCCGAAACAGAAGATGAATTCACATTCATCTCTCAGATGGAGAGGATACGGCGATGAACGATATCCAGCAGGTCATGCGCGAGCGCTATCCCGGCAACACATGGGCGGATGTCGCACGCCGCGACGGTCCGCTACCCGATGTGCTGTCCCTGCAGGCCAACCCCGAACAGAACCTGCGCGACATTTCCTTTGCGCGCTATACCGATCAGGCGTTTTTCGATCTGGAAATGCAGCGCATTTGGAAGCGCACGTGGCAATTCGCCTGCCGCGCGGAGCATGTCGCGGAGGTCGGCGATTTCTTCGTCTATGACATCGGCCGCCTGTCCGTGCTGATCGTCCGCAGCGAGGAAGGGCTGAAGGCCTATTACAATTCCTGCCTCCACCGCGGCACCAAGCTGAAGGCGTCGGGATCGTGCGGCTGGGCATCGGGCATCACCTGCCCGTTCCACAATTGGAGCTGGAACCTGGACGGCTCGCTGAAATCCATACCCTGCGACTTCGAATTCCCGCAGGTCGACCATGCGAAGGCCGGACTGGCCGAGGTTCAGGTCGCCAGCTGGAACGGCATGGTCATGGTGAACTTCGATCCCAAGGCCCCGCCGCTGATCGATTATCTTGAGGTTCTGCCCCGGCATTTCGCCAATTGGGACCTGACGGGCTGGTATGTCGCAACCCATGTCCGAAAGCATCTGCCGGGCAACTGGAAACTGTCGATGGAAGCCTTCATGGAGGCCTATCACACCCCCTACGTCCACCCCGAGATGACCAATGTCGTGGGCGACCACAACATGCAGCACGACATATTCTCGGACCATGTCAGCCGCGACCTGTGCGCCATGGCATCGCCCAGCCCGACCTCGCAGCGGGCAATGAGCGAGCAGGAACTGCTCGACAGCATGCTGGTCGCCGACGGCGCGATGGTCGGCGCACGCGCCAGGGTGCCCGAGGGCAAAACCGCGCGCTGGGTGATGGCGCAGCAATTGCGCGAACAGATGCGCGAGAAGCACGGCCTCGACTATTCGGGCCATTCGGTGCCCGAGATGATCGATTCGCTGAAATATCACCTGTTCCCGAACCTGCTGATCTATCCCGCGCCGGGGCTGTGCCTGGTGCAGCAGTTCCGTCCGGACGGGCATGACCGCGACCGCGCGATCTTCGACCAGTATGTCCTGCATCCCAAGCCGCAAAACGGTGATTTCGAGGTCGCCGAGGTCCAGGTAATCCGCGAGGACGAGAGCTTCGCCAGCATCGAGAGCATGGACCCGTTCCTGGCCAGCGTGCTCGACCAGGACACCGACATCATGCGCATGCAGCGCGAGGGCATGTACGCCAGCGGCAAGGGCGCGGAGACGCTGTCGATCTATCAGGAAGCCCGCATCCGGCACCTGCACGACACGCTCGACAAATATCTGGAGAGGGCGGAATGAAACAGCACATCAACGGCGTCCATCACATCTCGGTCTCGGTCCCCGACATCGACACCGCGCGGCGCTTCTACATCGAACTGCTGGGCGCCGAGGAAGTCTTTACCGGCGAATGGGAACCGGGCAATGCCTGGATCGATGCCATCGTCGGGATCGAGGATTCCGCCGCCAAGTCCTTCATGGCGCGGCTGAAGAACATCTATATCGAGGTGTTCGAATATGTGTCGCCCAAGTCGCCGCCGCAGGATCCGGCGCGTCCGGTCAGCCACAACGGATACACCCATATCGGTTTCCAGGTAGACGACATCCAGGCCGTCCATGCCCGCATGGTCGAGGCCGGGCTGACCTTCAACACCGCCCCGGACATGAGCGTGATCACCACCGACGAGAACGGCAACAAGACCGGCCATGCCGCGACCTATGGCCGCGACTTCTTCGGCAATCTGTTCGAGATCATGGAGATCCACCCGAACGAGAGCATTCCGGCTCTCTGACGCCGAACACGAAAGCGGGAGGGTAGATTGGATCTCGAACTCAAGGGTAAGAAGGTCATCGTGAGCGCCGCGACGCGCGGCATCGGGCGCCGGATCGTCGAGGGCTTTCTGGACGAAGGCGCGATAGTTTCCTTCTGCGGCCGCCGCGCGCGGGCCGACCAGGCCAATCCCAGCGACAAGGACGTCTATGCCAACCAGCTGCCCGGCGACGGGGTCGAGGATGCAGTCCGGGCCCTCTCGCAGCGCGGGAAGGTCCATGGCAGCGTGGTCGACTGCGGTTATTTCGACCAGGTCACGCAGTGGGTGGAAAAGGCCGCGGCCGACATGGGCGGGATCGACATCGTCGTATCGAACGCCAGCGCGCTAGGCGGCACGCCGCGCAGCCGCAAGGGGTGGGACATCAACTACAACGTCGACCTGATGTCGGCGGTCGCCATGTTCGACACCGCCCTGCCGCACATGAAGGCGGCGGGCGGCGGCGCCTTCGTGCAGATGTCGACCATCACCGCGATCGAGAACCACGCATTCGGCGAAGCGGGGCTGAGCTATGGCGCGATCAAGGCGGCGCTGATCAACTATACGCACCAGCTATCGATTGATTACATGAAGGACGGGATCCGCTGCAATTGCGTGTGTCCCGGACCGGTCCTGATCCCCGACGGAAGCTGGGGTTTCCTAGAGCAGGAACTGCCCGAATATTATGAGGCGAACCGCGCGAAGCACCCCGCGGGCCGCTTCGGTCGTCCCGAAGAGATCGCCGATGCCGTGCTGTTCCTTGCCTCGGCGCGCGCGTCGTGGATCACGGGCGTCAACCTGACGGTCGATGGCGGCTTCACCCGCAACGTCAAATACTGACCCTGCGGGACAGCGCGGCCGGTTGGGAATGTCGCTCTGGTCGGTTCAGCGGACCGGAGGACGCGTTGGTCAGGAACGGGCCTTTCCGGCCATGTCCCGATGCTGCCCCGGCCCGATGACCGACCTCACGCGAATCCTTTCGGGAACACCTGCCAGCGAAGGGCATTGGCCAAGGGACAGATGCATTTCGCAACGGGCAGGTTCGTGCTGCCCTGGCTTACAGGAAGGACAGCCCCCATGAACACAAGATCCATCGCCACCACCATGCTGGCCGGCATCGGCGCACTCGCCCTGACGGCATGCGCCGAGGAACCGACCCCGGCCGAACCGGTTGCCGACAACGACATGGAAATGTCGACCGCCGAAATGGGCACGGAAACTGCCTCCGCCGTGCTGCGCGACACCGAGGGTAACGAGGTTGGCACCGTGACCGCCACGGGCAATGGCGAGATGCTGATGGTCTCGGTCGACGCGATGGGCATGCCCGAAGGCATGCACGGGGCGCATATCCATACGACGGGCGATTGCTCGGCCAGCGACTTCACCAGCGCGGGCGGCCATTGGAACCCGACGGACGTCAATCACGGCACGCAGAGCGAGGAACCCAATCCGCACGCTGGCGACCTGCCGAATATCGAGATCGGCGCTGACGGCACCGGAACCCTCGAAGGCACGTCCACCGGCACATTCTCGGGCCTCATGGATGCCGACGGCTCGGCCTTCGTCATTCATGCCAATCCGGACGATTACGAAAGCCAGCCCAGCGGCGATGCGGGCGACCGGATCGCATGCGGTGTGTTCTCCGCCAGCTGACCGTCCGGACGAATCACATCAAAAAGGGGCGGCCCATGCAGCCGCCCCTTTTTTGTATCCTCAATCCGCCTGCAGCGCACCGGGCGCATTGGCCAGCAGCGCCACCGTGGCCGTCCAGGCCGCGACATTCTGGCGAAGCTGGGCAGGGTCGATCTTGTCCAGCGTATCGTCGGGCGTGTGGTGCAGGTCGAAATAGCGCGTGCCGTCCTGCTGCAGGTCGATCACCGTCGGCTGCACCGCCTCGACGATCGCGCCGGTGTCCGCGCCGCCGGTCGCCGGCTGCGTTCCGCGCGTCACGCCCATCGGGGCCAGCAGCGCCGCCAACCGGTCGGCCAAAGGCTGGCCAAGCCGCGTGGTATCGACCCGCCACACTCTGTCGGCACCGAAATCGCTCTCCATCGCAAAGGCATGCGCCTCGTCCTTGTGCGCCGCGCCATAGGCATCGCCGCCGAACACCCCGACTTCCTCGGCGCCCGCGAACAGCAAACGGATCGTGCGGCGCGGCTGCCCCATGGCGGCGACGCGCTTGGCAGCCGCCGCGATGATGCCGCAGCCCGCCCCGTCGTCGAACGCACCCGTCGCCAGGTCCCAGCTGTCGAGATGGCAGGCCAGCAGCGCCACGCCGGCATCAGGATCGCTGCCGGGAATTTCGGCGATCACATTGCCGCTTGTCGTCATGCCCATGTCGCGCGGGGTGAGCGTCAGTTTCAGCATCAGCGGCTGGCCGGCGGCAGCCGCCCGCTGCGCCATGCGCTCTAGGTTTTCGGCATCGGGGATCGACAGCGCGCCTGCGGGGATCGCGTCCTGCCCTTCCTCGAAACTCGTCCCGCCCGCATGAGGGTTGCGGTGATGGTCGGTGCCGATCGACTTGATGACGATGGCCGATGCGCCCTTCTTTTCCGCCAGCGAAGCGCCGGTCCAGCGCGCGGGACCAGCCAGCCCATAGCCCGATCCGTCCTGCGTCGGCTCCATGCCGTGCGAGATATAGGCGATCTTCCCGTCGAGGCTCCCGTCCGGCACCGCCTCAAGCGCTGCGCGCGAGGGGAACACGGCGACCTCGCCGGTCATCCCCTGCGGTCCGGTCGACGCGCTGTTGCCCAGCGCGGTGACATGCATCGGCTGCCGATAGGGCGCGACGATCTCGGCCTCTTCCTCTCCGCGAACCCAGGTCCGCATCTGGAACGGCTCGTCCCGTACGTTCGAGAAGCCCTGCGCCTTCAGCCAGCGCATCGCCCATTCTCGGCCGCGCGCCTCGTCCTCGGTCCCCGCCATGCGCGGCCCGATCTCGGTCGTGATGCCCTCGACGAAATCCCAGGCGATGTCGTCGTTCGCCAGCGCTTCCTCTCGGGCAGCGGCGATTTCCGCATCGGGCATCTGCTGCGCGGCTGCGGGCTGCACGGCAAGGGTGGAAACGCTGGCGGAAAGCGCGGCAAGCGCGAGAAGGGTCTTGTGCATGCGCGAAGTGCTAATGCGCCGAACCCACGCTGTCGAGCCGGAGATTGGCGGATTGCCCACATCTCGCTAACGGCTTGCCCGATGCGGCCGCAGCCCCTATCTGCGCGGGCAAACCTCCTTACACCTTTTCCTTCACGAAGGACGTCCGATGGCCGCCCAATACGCATATGTCATGAAGAACATGACAAAGACCTTCCCCGGCGCGCAGAAGCCGGTGCTTTCCGACATCAACCTGCAGTTCTACCAGGGCGCCAAGATCGGCATCGTCGGCCCCAACGGCGCAGGTAAATCCACGCTGATCAAGATCATGGCCGGCGTCGACAAGGACTATACCGGCGAAGCATGGGCGGGTGAGAACATCACGGTCGGCTATCTTGAGCAGGAGCCCGAGCTTGATCCGACCAAGACCGTGCTGGAAAACGTCAAGGACGGCGCGCGCGAAACCGCGGACATGGTCGAACGCTTTAACGCGATCGGAATGGAAATGGCCGAGGAAGACGCCGATTTCGACGCATTGGGCGCCGAAATGGCCGAGCTTCAGGACAAGATCGACGCGGTCGATGGGTGGACATTGGACAACCAGCTGGAAATCGCGATGGAGGCCCTGCGCTGCCCTCCCGGCGACTGGCCGGTGACCGACCTGTCGGGTGGTGAAAAGCGCCGCGTGGCGCTGACCCGCCTGCTGATCCAGAAGCCGTCGATCCTGCTGCTCGACGAACCGACCAACCACCTCGATGCCGAAAGCGTCGAATGGCTGGAAAACCACCTCAAGGAATATGCGGGCGCGGTGCTGATGATCACCCACGACCGCTACTTCCTCGACAATGTGGTGGGCTGGATCCTCGAACTCGATCGCGGGAAGTATTTCCCGTACGAGGGCAACTACTCCACCTACCTCGAAAAGAAGGCCAAGCGCCTGTCGCAGGAAGAGCGCGAGGAAAGCGGCCGTTCCAAGGCTCTCAAGGAAGAGCTGGAGTGGATCCGGCAGACCCCCGCCGCGCGCCAGACCAAGTCCAAGGCGCGTATCCGCAAGTTCGAGCAGCTGCAGGAAGCACAGGCCGACCGCCGTCCCGGCAAGGCCCAGATCGTCATTCAGGTGCCCGAACGTCTTGGCAGCAAGGTGATCGAGGCGAAGAACATCACCAAGGCCTACGGCGACAAGCTGTTGTTCGAGGATCTGTCCTTCATTCTTCCGCCCGGCGGCATCGTCGGCGTGATCGGCCCCAACGGCGCGGGTAAGTCCACTCTGTTCAAGATCCTGACCGGCAAGGAAACGCCCGACAGCGGCGAGGTTGCGATCGGCGAGACCGTCCACCTCGGCTTCGTCGACCAGAGCCGCGATCACCTCAACGACAAGAACAATGTCTGGCAGGAGATCTCCGACGGGCTCGACTACATGAAGGTCAACGGCCACGACATGTCGACGCGTGCCTATGTCGGCGCGTTCAACTTCAAGGGCCAGGACCAGCAGAAGAACGTCGGCAAGCTGTCGGGCGGCGAACGCAACCGCGTCCACATGGCCAAGATGCTGAAGGAGGGCGGCAACGTGCTCCTGCTCGACGAACCGACCAACGACCTCGACGTGGAAACGCTGGGCGCGCTGGAAGACGCGATCGAGAATTTCGCGGGCTGCGCCGTGGTCATCTCGCACGACCGCTTCTTCCTCGACCGTCTGGCGACCCATATCCTGGCGTTCGAGGGCAATTCCCACGTCGAATGGTTCGAAGGCAACTTCGAGGCCTATGAAGAGGACAAGCGCCGCCGCCTGGGCGACGCGGCGGACCGCCCGACCAAGCTGCAATACAAGAAGCTGACGCGCTGAGGGCGGCTTGGCGGCGGTTCGGCTCATCCTCCACGGAAAGGTCCAGGGCGTGTTCTATCGCGACTGGACCGTTTCCACCGCGCGCGATTTCGGCCTGACCGGCTGGGTCCGCAACCTGCCCGACGATACGGTCGAGGCATGGTTGGAGGGTGACGGCACCGCCATCGACCGCATGATCGCGGCGATGCAGGACGGCCCGCCCCGCGCCCGGGTCGACAATGTCGACCGCGAGGATGTCGAAGCGGAAGGTTTCGGCAGCTTCGACAGGCGCTAGGCGGCGGGCTCGCCCCGTTTCGTCTTGCCTTTTGCCTTGGACAGGACCGAGCGCGGCGGGAAATCTCGCGCCAGCTCGTGATAGAGCCGCTTGCGGCAAACCATCGATCCCGCCCAGTCCGATCAGGGCAGTGGCGAACAGCGGCAGGATCGCATGGCTGCTGTCGGTCGCCTCGCTCAGGATGATCACCGCGGTCAGCGGCGCGCGCACAACGCCGGTGAGGTAGCCTGCCATGCCCAGCAGCACTATCAGCCCCGCCCGCTCGGTCGGGAACAGCGGGGCCATCAGTTCGCCGAAACCGGTGCCCACCGCGAGCGAGGGCGCGAAGATGCCGCCCGCGATCCCGCTGGCGCTGGTCGCCAGAGTGGCCGCGAACTTGGCGGGGCCGTACCACCAGAAGCCGCCCCCCCCTCCAGCATGGCGCGGGTCGGTTCATAACCGGTGCCCGCGGTCAAACCGCCGCTGGCGAGGCCCAGCAAGGCCACGATCACGCCGCAGACAAAGGCGCTCAGCAGCGGCCGCGCCTTCAGCCTCGCCGCCAGTGCAGAGCCAGAACCGCGCAGCGCCAGAATCGCGCGGCTGAACAGCCCGCCCAGCACGCCGCCGACGATCCCCGCAAGCGGCGCGGCAAGCACGACGGTCCCGATCGACAGCCCGCCGCCCATCTGTCCGAAATAGACGTAATTGCCCGCCAGGCCCTGCGTGGTCAGGCCCGCGATCATCACCGCGCCCATGACCAGCATGGCCACGCGCTGCTCATAGGCCACGGCCAGCTCCTCGATCGCGATGGCGATTCCCGCCAGCGGCCTGTTGAAAGCCGCCGCGACGCCTGCCGCTCCACCCGCGATCAGCACGCACGGCGTCATCGGCACGCGCAGGAAGCGGGTGGACGGCCGCCATGATCGCCGCGCCGAGCTGCACCGTCGGCCCTTCGCGGCCCACGGCCCCGCCGCCCGCCAGTGCGCCCAAGGTCAGGACGATCTTGCCCACCGCCGAGCGCATCGACACCAGCGCACGCGCCGCCCGTCCGCGCGGCTAGCGGCTGGCCGCGATGATCTGCGGAATGCCCGATCGGCACGCTTCGGGGGCCAGCCTGGTCTGGATCAGCGTGATGCCGACAAAGATCGGAGGGGTCATCACAAGCGGAATCAGCGGATCGACCGGCCTTACCCGCAGGAACAGCCAGTGCGCCAGATCGGCAGCCTGCGCGAACAGGATGGCGATGATGCCCACCGGCACCCCACCGATCGTGGTCGCCACCCGCCGGCCTCACTTACGCCGGCTGATCAGCAATTCGGAAAGAAGGTCTGGCAAAATGCGGCTGGCCGGCCGGTTGCGTAACAAGCCACCTATGGCCTCGATACCGAGCCGTCCACCCCGCAGGTCGGCGCAAATCGAGTCGTTCAGAAAAAAAGCCGCATTAATGAATGGCCGCGAACCGGTTCAGAATTGCGACAGGCGGTTATGAATACAACGAGTCCATCAGAAAACGGCGCGAGGTCCCTTGGAAGCCCTCACGCGTTCACAGTTCGGAGAATGCCATGAAAGGGTTCGAAAACCTGAAAAGGCTTACCGGTCTGGCGCTGGCGACCACGATGCTGGCCGGCGCACCGGTCACGCAAGCCGCGGAAGCGCGGATCGCTCAGCAGGCCGCCGACCGGTCCGCCGTGCCGGTAACTCCGGCAAGCGCCCTCGCGCCGGGTGACGGTCCCTGGAACCGTGCGCGGCAGAATGCCGAGAATCGCCGATCCTCGGGTCGCCAGCAACCCGCCGCGCGGCAACGCAGCGAACCGCGAGTGCGAAGCGAACCGCGCCCGCAGATGCGGCAGGCACAGCGGGCGGAACCGCAGCGTACCCCCCGCAGCCAGCAGGAACGGCTAGTAACCCGCCCCGCGATGCGCGGGGACGGCGGCGCCCTTGGTCGCCCCGACCGGTCGGCCAATCGTCCCGAAACGCGTCCGGTCATCGGCCAGGATGGCCGCAACCGCAACTATGCCGATCGGGACCGCAATCGCAGCTATGCCCACCGCGGCGAGCCGGGCTGGCGCGGCGACAGGAACCGGGACCGCGATGGAGAGCGCGGCTGGAAACGCGACCGCGACGGCGATCGGAATTGGGACCGCGACCGTGACAGGGATCGCGACAGGGACCGAGATCGCTTCCGCGACCGCAGGCATGACAATGATCGCTGGCGCGACAACGATCGCCGACGCTATGGCGACAATCGCTGGCGCGGCGACCATCGCAGGTGGGATCGCAACTGGCGCGGCAACAACCGTTACGACTGGTACCGCTATCGCTCGTACAACCGGAACCTCTATCGGGCCGGTGCGTATTATGTGCCTTATCGCGACTGGAGCTACCGCAGGGTCGGTGTCGGCTTCACGCTTGGCTCGCTGTTCTACAGCTCGCGATACTGGATCAACGATCCGTGGCGCTATCGTCTGCCGGAAGTGTACGGCCCCTACCGCTGGGTTCGTTACTATGACGATGTGATGCTGGTGGACATGTACAGCGGCGAAGTCGTGGACGTCATTCACGATTTCTTCTGGTAGGGCCGCAAGGGTCGCAGACCTTCGCCGGTAAGGCGGAGCCTGACAGAAGCGAGGCCCTCGTCTGGCGGCGGGGGCCTTTGCTTGTGCGGGATGCAAGCGATGGCTTGAAAGCGGCTGCCTTGCGTGCTTTACGAATCCGCGACAGGCATCGGCCCGATCGCGGGCGACCGGGCGGCACCGGTCCCGCAGGATGACATCATGGCGAAAGTCGCAAAGATCGACGAGACGAACCGCAAGCAGCTGAGCGCGATGAACAGCGCGACGCTGGCCCGCATACGCGCCGACGACAGCGTTCAGGTCCTGTCGGACGACGGTCTGCAGCTGTTCGGCATCCCCGATTTCTTCTCGGCCGAGGAATGCGAGCGGCTGATGGAGATGATCGACATGGTCGCTCGCCCCTCTCCCGTGTTCCAGGTCGATTACGGCCGCCAGGCGCGCACCAGCTTTTCCGGTGACCTCAACCATAACGATCCCTTCGTGCGCAGCCTGCACCGCCGGATGGACGATCTGCTGGGCGTCGACGAGCAGTTCGGCGAGACGCTGCAGGGCCAGCGGTACGAGGTGGGACAGGAATTCAAGCCGCACCACGACTGGTTCGACACCAGCCAGGATTACTGGAAGGGCGACGTCGCCAGCGGCGGCCAGCGCGCATGGACGCTGATGGTCTATCTGAACGAGGTGGAGGAAGGCGGAAACACCGATTTTCCCAAGGCCAACATCTCGGTCCCGCCCCAGCCCGGCACCCTGATCATGTGGAGCAACGTGCTGGCCGACGGGAAGCCCAACATGGACACACTGCACGCCGGAACGCCGGTGGTGAAGGGCGTGAAATATGTCGTCACGCGCTGGTACCGCGGGCGGCGGTGGTACTAGGCGGCGGTGGTGCAGGGGAAGACACGTCGCTAATCCGGCGCACCATCCTCCAGCGCGTGCATGTCGTCGTCCGAGAGTCCGAAATGATGCCCGATCTCATGCACCACCACATGAAAGATCAGAGCATCCAGCCTGCCGCCCGATTCCACCCATTCGGCAAGCAGCGGCAGGCGGAACAGCGTGACGACGGGCGGCATGTCGCCGCTGTCCCAGATCGATTGCTGGTCCAGCGGGCGGCCGTGATAGAGCCCGGTCAGCTCCCACGGATTCTCGATCCCGAGTTCGCGCAGGACCTCGTCCTCGGCGAAGTCGGCGACCTGCACGACCACGCCTTCGACATGGGGTTTGAACGCATCGGGCAGGCGCGCCATCGCCGCCATCGCCATCGCCTCCAGATCGGAGGTGCCGGGCGGTTCGCCGGTGATGCGCGTGCCGGTCACGCGCGCTCCAGCGCCTCGGCGATCAGGCGGCGGGTGTTGGCGACGCCATAAAGAGCGATAAAGCTGCCCATGCGCGGGCCCTGGCTTGAACCCAGCAGGGTTTCGTACAGCGCCTTGAACCAGTCGCGCAGATTGCCGAAGCCGAATTCCTCGCGCTTGCCGATCTCGTACACTGCGGTCTGCAGATCCTCTGCCGGCGTGTCCTCGGCGAACCCGGCCAGCGCATCGTCCAGCGCCTTCAGCGCCGACGCTTCGTTTGCTTCCGGCGCGCGGCGCTGCAGCGTGGGCGCGACGAACGCATCGTTATAGGCCAGCGCAGACGTGACCAGCGCATCCAGTGCCGGATGCGCTGCCGGATCGGCATCATCGACATAATTGCCGAGATAGGCCCACACCTGCTCGCGCGTGGCATCCGCGCCCAGCACGCCGACAAGGTTCAGCAGCAGGCCATAGGTGACCGGCAGGCTGTCCCCTGCACCCGGCGGCAAGCCGTCCTGACCGTGCCCGCCATTAGCGCCCAGCAAATGCCAGGCCGGATTGCCCAGCTGCTGCTCCACGGGCTGCTGCGGCAGCTTTTCGCGGAACTGCCAGTATTCGTCGACCGCGCGCGGGATGACGCCCACATGCAGCTGCTTGGCGCTCTTGGGATTGGCGTAGAGATAGTGGCCGAGGCTTTCCTCGGTGCCATATTCCAGCCACTCCTCGATCGTCAGACCGTTGCCCTTGGACTTCGATATCTTCTCGCCATTCGCATCCAGGAACAGCTCGTAGATCATGCCATCGGGCTTGCGACCGCCCAGGATCTTCGCGATCTTGCCCGACTGGGTGACGCTGTCGGTCAAATCCTTGCCGCACATCTCGTAATCCACGCCCAGCGCGACCCAGCGCATCGCCCAGTCGACCTTCCACTGCAGCTTGGACTTGCCGCCAAGAATCGACTGCGTGACCACGCTGCCGTCGCTGTCGGTGAAGCGGATCGTGCCTTCCCCGGCGTCCACAACCTCGACCGGCACCTGTAGCACTTCGCCCGTCGAAGGGCTGACCGGCAGCACAGGCGAATAGGTCGCGCGGCGTTCCTCGCGCAGGGTCGGCAGCATCACCGCCATGATCGCGTCGAAGTTGCGCAGCACGTTCTTCAGCGCATCATCGAAACCGCCGCTGTTGTACCGCTCGCTCGCCGCCACGAATTCGTAGTCGAAGCCGAACCGGTCGAGGAATTCGCGCAACATCGCATTGTTGCGCCCGCCGAAACTGTCGTTGCTACCGAACGGATCGGGGATCCGGCTCAGCGGCATGCCCAGATGTTCGGTGAGCATCTCCTTGTTCGGCACGTTGTCGGGCACCTTGCGCAGCCCGTCCATGTCGTCGCTGAACGCGACCAGCCTTGTCGGATGGCCGCCGGTCAGCACTTCATAGGCGCGGCGCACGAAAGTGGTGCGCAGCACTTCCTGGAAGGTGCCGATATGCGGCAGGCCGCTGGGGCCATAGCCGGTCTCGAACAGCACCGGGACCAGATTGCCGCCTGCGTCCCGCTTGCCGCCGGGGTAGCGTTTCGCCAGCCTCTGCGCCTCTTGGAAGGGCCAGGCCTTGGAGTTCGCGGCTGCCTCGCGCAGCGTGTCGGCGGTCATCGTGTCCATGGCGCGGGCCTTGCGGCAAACGGGGGCGAATCGCAAGACCCGCGGCCCGTGTTTGTGGCCCCCGCCTGCCCCCCCGCCTGCCCCACCCCCGCCGCATTCACAGCCGATTTGCTGCTGCGACATGAACGGCGGATAAACCTGCGATAAACCGCAGATGAACGCGCTCTGCCGGGCTTTTGCAGCGCACATCTGGCCGCTTGGCTGCTGCAATTCGCGCCGCCCGCCCCCATATTCAACATCGACCCGGACAAGGCAAACGCAAGCCGAAGCCGGACGTTGAAAAGGCCGGATGGTCCGCACTTCATTCCCCTCCCCCTGTGCGGTGCCGTCCGGCCGATTTCCCCTTCCCCACCTTCAAATCGCTGTTGAGCCGCCATGGCTTTTCCCTAAGCTGCCAGCCTGTTGTTCGGGCCTGCCGCGAAAGGGTTTATCATGCGCGCTTTTCTTCCCGTCATTGCCGCCGCGTCGCTTGTCGCCGCATTGGGTGGCTGCACCACTATGGGGCAGGCGGGCGGCGGGCTGGCGGGAGACGGTGCGCCGCAAACCGCCGCGACCTGCCCTGACGAAACGCGGGAATGGGCCGCATGGAGCAACGCCATGCCCGGTCCGGGCGCCGCCCCGACCCTAATCGTTACCGGCAAGGTATTCGTGCCCGCCGGCACTTCCGCCACGCTGAGCGCGGGGCCGACGGACCGGATGATGCCGCCTTCGCAGCGCTTCACGCTGGCGCTGTCGTCGCGGCCCGATGCGCCGGGCGGGTGGCAGCCAGTGCGCGGCGAGATCACGCCAGCGCTGGCGCAATACCGATCGGTCATCGTGGGCTGCGACGGGGCGGCCGTGGCCACGATCACCGACATCCAGACGGCGCACTGACGATGGGCGGCATCAAGAAATCCGACTATTACGACGCGCTGGAAGGACTTGAGCACGAGCTGGTCGGCATGGCGCGCTGGGCGCGGGCCAGGGGCGAGCGGATCGTGGTGATCTTCGAGGGGCGCGACACCGCGGGCAAGGGCGGCGCGATCAAGGCGATCGCGGGCTGCCTGGACCCGCGCCAGTGCCGGGTGGCGGCGCTGCCCAAGCCTTCGGAGGACGAGCAGGGCCAGTGGTATTTCCAGCGCTATGTCAGCCATCTGCCCACCAGCGGAGAGATCGTTCTGTTCGACCGCAGCTGGTACAATCGCGCCGGGGTGGAACGGGTGATGGGCTGGGCCGGCGAGGACGAGGTGGCCCGCTTCCTGCGCGACACCCCGGTGTTCGAGAAGATGCTGGTCGACGACGGGATCCGCCTGTTCAAATACTGGCTGAGCTGCGACCAGGAACACCAGGAGGAACGCTTCAAGGAGCGGCTGGACGATCCGCTCAAGCGCTGGAAGCTGTCGCCGACCGATGTCGCGGCGCGGTGGAAATACCGCGACTATACCGCGGCGCGGGAAGCCATCTTTGCGGAGACGCACATGGGCTGGTCGCCGTGGACGGTGGTGGATTTCAACGACCAGAAGCGCGGGCGGCTGACCCTGATCCGCAATCTGCTGGACCGGCTGCCGGACACGCATGTGCCGCCCGAGGCGATCGACTGGCCCGAACTGGGCCACGAACCTTACGGCGAGGAATTCGAGCGGCTGGAGCCGATCGAGCCGTTTCCGATGAAGGACTGATGCGGCCGGATCGACCGGCTGCGGCGCTGAAGGCCCATGTGCTGGGAGCGGGCGCGCTCTATTTCGCGGCGGTGTTCGCGCTGGGCTTCGTGCTGGGTACGGTGCGGGCGGTGTGGCTGACCCGGGCGCTGGGCGCCCTGCCCGCGGTCCTTGTGGAATTGCCGGTGATGCTGGCGGCCAGCTGGCTGGTGGCGCGCTGGCTGATGCGGCGGCAGATGCTGGCGGGGCGCGTGTTCGGCAGGGCAGAGGCGCTGGCGATGGGCGGGTTCGCCTTCATCCTGCTGATGCTGGCCGAAGCGGCGCTGGCCTTCGTGCTGGCCGGGCAGGGTCCGGGCGAGTGGCTGTCCGCGATGGCGAGCCCTGCAGGTCTTGCGGGGCTGACCGGCCAGATCCTGTTCGCGCTGATCCCGCTGCTGGCGCGGCGCGGCGGGCGGCTCGCCTAGGGGATCAGGTTGACACAGGCGACACATCCTACAGAGGCTGTCACCCGCTGTTTCGCCGCGGAATTGTACGGGTTTCGGGTCATTGGTTGACACCTGCGGGGGCCGGAGAAAACCGCTGTGCTTGCGAGGGACGACGATGGGAAAGAGCCAGCGTCGGTTATGGCAGGGTGTGGTGGTGTAGGAAAATAAACCCGCTGATTAAGCTCGCAAGTTACTTACGCTTTGGTGGAGGCGGCGGCAATGGCGGAGCAGCAGACCGCGTTTTATCACCAAGATCAATTCGTCGCGGGGGCGGCGGTGTTGGACGCGGGGGAGGCGGCGGCGCGCGGCGATCGTTCGACATTTGTTACTCCCACACTTAAAATAGCAGCCAAGCCAATAAGAACGAGACTGATGACGAAAGATACGAATGCCGCAAGTTGAGATTTTCGGACATATCGATTTTCTTCTGGCTCAGTATAGTTCGCGATTTTCTTAGTATAATAATCTTCGACTTTCTTTTGCTGCGAAAGATACGCTTTTGAAGAAAAATAATGCTCAGAAAGCCCCGATACAACGGATACGACTAAAGACAATAGCGATCCAATAACCAGCATCTGAAGCAAAACGCCTTCGAGACCTCGTTCCTTCAAAAGGAAGCCTGCAATTAGGACAATTAAGGCTGAAGATAGCTGTATCAGCGTTTTTACGAGGCTATCTTCGGCTTCCCGTCGAGCAGTGATTAATGTTGTCCGCTCTTGCATCATGATCCTATAAGAGTCTGATTCAAAACTAACCGATGTGATTTCATAGCCTTGTGATGCGGCGCGTGAGGAGCTGGATCGATGCGATGAACAGCCACGCGGTTGCCGAGGCGATGGTCTGCTCGAAGTCCTTTGCGAGACGCCGGTTTCGGTTGAGCCATGCCAAAGTGCGCTCGACAGCCCAGCGGCGTGGGAGAACCACAAAGCCCTTTGCTTTGTCGGACCGTTTGACGATTTCGATGGTCCACTTACCAACCCTGCGCAACGCCTGACGGAGCTTGTCGCCAGCATATCCGCCATCGGCGAAGACATGCCGTAGCCACGGGAAGCGATGGATGATTTCGGCGAGCACCAGCGGTGCGCCATCACGATCCTGGATGTCGGCGGTGTGGATTACCGCATGAACGAGATTTCCATCGGTGTCGGTGAGGATGTGGCGCTTGCGTCCCTTGATCTTCTTGCCTGCGTCATAGCCCCGTGGGCCGCCACTTTCCGTGGTTTTGACGCTCTGGCTGTCGATCACTCCGGCGCTTGGCGACGCCTCGCGGCCTACAGCTTCGCGCCCGATCAGCAACAGGACATGATTGAGCGACAGCCACAGCCTGTTATCACGCCACAGGTAGAACCAGCGCCGCACCGTCGAGACTGGCGGAAAGCAGGGCGGTAGCATCCGCCATGGCAGTCCGCCCCGCAGCAGATACAGGATCGCTTCGACAATCCGCCGCAGCGGCCACTTGCGAGGGCGGCCAACATGAGAAGGTGGCGGGAAGAACGGCTCCAGCACCGCCCATTCGGCATCGGTCAAATCACTTGGCAATGCCAGTTCCGCGCGGGCATACAGTGCGCGAGTGGTGTCGGTCCACATCGTTGATTTCCTTTGGTTCGTTGCAAAACCGCTGAATCAACGACTTGGGTAAGCGTCAAGCTAACCAGCTGATACCACTCAACTTAATTTCGGATCAGGCTCTAACATTCGTCAGGATCACAATCATCTAATGGGTGGGGAGCGCTTTCCTTAGTTGCCAACTTCTTCGCCCTCTTAGCCCTTCGTCGAGCGAGGATCGCGGCCGTAGGTGTTTCTCTCACGTATTTGACCATTTTCTTTGGTCAAATAGGCTTCACCACCTGACGCCCTTGCTCTCGATTTGGCTTCCGACCAAGCATCCGCTTGCGTCCGGTGCACCGACGTCGCGCGTTCATTGCCTGCGCCCTTCACCTGCCAACCATTGGGATGTTTTGTGGCCCAATAATCATCTGCCATTTCGCATACTCCTCCGTTGTTAACTCAACCCTCACTCCGCCGCTTCAGAATCCCCGAACAGCCCCGGACCGTCGCTCTCGACCGCGTCGTTGGCGCTGGTGCCGGCGCTGGCCTTGCGGCGGTTGTCGAAATTGGCCCAGACGGTGTTCCAGTCGCCCTTGGTCGCGCCCTTCGAATATTCGGTCGCGCGGGTCTCGAAGAAATTGGCGTGCTCGACGCCGTTCAGCAGCGGGGAGAGCCACGGCAGCGGGTGCTCTTCCTGCATGTAGATCGCGGGCAGGCCAAGCTGGCCCAGGCGCCAGTCCGCGATGTAGCGGATGTATTTCTTGATCTCCTTGGCGCTCATCCCCGGGACCGGACCCTGTTCGAACGCCAGGTCGATGAAGGCGTCTTCCAGCCGCACCGTCTTTTGACAGGTGTCGATGATGTCTTCCTTCACCGACTTGGTCAGGCAGCCGCGCTCGGCGCAGAAGGCGTGGAACAGGCGCATGATGCCTTCGCAGTGCAGCGTCTCGTCACGCACCGACCAGGCGACGATCTGGCCCATGCCCTTCATCTTGTTGAAGCGCGGGAAGTTCATCAGCATCGCGAAGCTGCCGAACAGCTGCAGCCCTTCGGTAAAGCCGCCGAACATCGCCAGCGTGCGGGCGATATCCTCGTCCGTGTCGACGCCGAACTGCTGCAGATAGTCGTGCTTGTCCTTCATCTCGGCATATTCGAGGAACATGCCATATTCGCTTTCGGGCATGCCGATGGTGTCGAGCAGGTGCGAATAGGCCGCGATATGCACCGTCTCCATGTTGGAGAAAGCGGTGAGCATCATCTTGACCTCGGTCGGCTTGAAGACGCGGCCGTATTTCTCGTGATAGCAGTCCTGCACCTCGACGTCCGCCTGGGTGAAGAAGCGGAATATCTGCGTCAGCAGGTTGCGTTCGTGGTCGGACAGCTTCTGCGCCCAGTCGCGGCAATCCTCGCCCAGCGGCACTTCCTCGGGCAGCCAGTGCAGCTGCTGCTGGCGTTTCCAGAAGTCGTAGGCCCACGGATATTCGAACGGCTTGTAGGTCTTGCGGGCTTCGAGCAGCGACATGGTCAGCGTGTTCCTTATCGAATCGGCCAGTTGGCGGGAGAGGGGCGCAAACGGGCGGCAAACGCCGCAACATGTGCCCATCCCCCTGAACGAACCACAATATCTAGCATCAAATCGCGATGCGTGCGCCCCGTCGGCGCGGGGAAAAAACGCTTATCCCCAATTCAGCGGCGACCCCGGGCGCGGCCCGGCGCGGGATAACGCACGACGCCGCAGCAGCCGCGAGAGGCGGCATGGGCGCGGCGATAATGCGGCGGGCCGGCAACAATCGAACCTGCGACGAACCGTTGATCGCGCGGGGTCAGCGCCCTGTCGCATAACAGGCTGAATATGGCGGAAATCGGGCGGATTTCAAGGAACGGGCGGGGGGCATGGCTCGTTCTAGTTGCAGGCCGCCCGATGTGCATCCCCTTCGTGTCGGGCGGCTCCCAGAGCGGGTCTTCGATGGTCCGCCAGGAAGGTCGCAAAGGGGTCAAGGAGAGGAACGACGATGGGCCAGCACAAGGTCCACTGCGAACGCGGGAAGAGGGCCAGCGGAAATGCACAAATGGCCATGCCCGCGAAGGCACAGGATGGCGCGAAGCCACAATATGGGAAGACGGCTGCCGGGACTGCGCCGGCCGAAACGGCGAAAAGCTGGTTCGGCGGCAATTACCTCGGCGCGGCGCCTCCGGCCAGCGCGCGCCCGGAACTGAGCCGCGGCGGTTGGGGCACCAAGAGCCGCGAGGACGAGATCACGCTCTGCCGGCTTAAGATCTAGGCGATCTTCCCGCGCGACAGGCGCAGCGAAATTCGGCCCGGACGTTCGGTCCGCCGAGGTCGATCAAAGACAGGACCGAGATCATGTAGATAGTGCATGGCCCTTCTGGCGGTTCGGGGCCATGACCTTCCCCTCCCCCACCATAGCGTGCGGGGAGGGGTTTTCTTTTGCGGCCGCGGGAAAGGGCGCGCGATCTGCGAAGCGTGGCTGACGGGCGGCGAGCCGAGGAACGGAATCGCCCCCTCATCCGTTCTATATATGAACACGTAATCAAGGGGTTAGGACCTGGTCCTCACGATCCCGGAAAGGAAATTCATGTTTGAGAAGCTACGCATCAAGGAGCACATGGAAGTCGCTAATTCGGCCGGACAGCATGTCGGCACGGTGGACGAGGTCGAGAATGACCGCATCAAGCTGACGAAGTCCGATGCCAGCGACAACATGCACCATTTCATCGCGGTCGACGACGTCGACAAGATCGATGACAACCGTATCTATCTGAAGGACACCGCGCGGATTCCCACCGGCGTATGATCGGATAGACAGCTAGAACCGCCTAGCGACCCCGGCGCCCGCATGGGCTGCCGGGGTCGTTGCGTTTGCGGCTGTTGCGTCGGCCCGGATCAGGGCTTCTGCAGCATCTTCTCGGCGCTGACCTTCACGAAGTCGGCGATCTGGCCGCGCATCATCTTCAGGAAGACCGGCACGCTGACCTCGGCATCGAGGCGGTCATCCTCGATCCGGATGGCGACGGGGATGCGCTGCCCCATGGCGTTGATTTCCAGCTGCAGCATATCGTCGGACACGAAGTTCGACGTGAGCGAGCCGCCGCCGGGGATGTGCTGTTCCAGCTTGGGCAGCCCGGCTTCCAGTTGGCGCTTCGCCTCGGCGCGGCCGAGGTCGTGGGGGACGGTGATTTCCATTGTCTTATCCTTGATTGCTGCGCGAATTGCTGCGCGGCGCGCGGGCCGCCAGCAGCAGGGTCGATGTGGCACTGGCGTAAAGGCGGTCGCCGGCGTCCAGGATCTCGGCCCTGGTATGGGCGACGCGGCGGCCCATGCTGACCACCGTGCCGACGGCGCGTACCTCGCCCACGCTCTCGTCGAGCGGGGCGTGGTACGAGATCTTGAGTTCCAGCGTCACGCAATCCGACAAGTCGCGCGTCGCGGATTTCGCCGCCAGCCCGCAGGCCGAATCGAGCATGGTGGCCGCGAAGCCGCCATGCGCGATGCCGAGCGGATTGTAGACCCGCCGCGAAGGCTTGGCAGTGAACACCACGCGCCCCTCCTCCGCTTCGGTCAGGTCGATGCCCATCAGGTCCATCATCGGGGGCCTGATCCCCCGCTCGATCATCAGCCTGATCTCGTCGAGACCGGTTGTCGGCTGCACCGGCGCCTCAGAACTCATCTTCGGTGAACGCCATCATGGATTTCTTGCCCGAACGGATCGCCAGGAAACTGGCGGTCGCCTGCGGCAAGATGCGTTCGAAGAAGAAGGTCGCGGTCTTGATCTTGGTCTCGTAGAACGCCTTGTCTCCTTCTTCACCATTTGCGCTGCCGAAGAAGATCTGCAGCCCCGCGATCTTGGTCGCCTTGGCAAAGCAGTAACCCATCGCCACCAGGCCCAGCAGCCGCAGATAGTCGGTTGCCGCCGCGCCCGCTTCCTCGGGATCGGCCATGCCCTTTTGCGCGATGGTCGCGGTAGACAATTGCAGCGCGCCGAACGCCTTTTCCAGCGCCTCGATCATCGGCTGCATCGGGCCTTCGCCCTTCGATTCCTCGATGAAGTTCGACACGGGGTGGAAGAAGCTGCGCAAATTGCGCCCGAAATTCGCGCCCATCTTGCGGCCGACCAGGTCCAGCGCCTGGATGCCGTTGGTGCCTTCGTAGATCTGGCAGATGCGCGCGTCGCGGACATATTGCTCCACGCCGCTTTCGCGGATGTAGCCGTGGCCGCCATAGACCTGCACCGCCAGATTGGCGCTCTCGGTCGCGAGATCGGTGAACAAAGCCTTCACCACCGGCGTCATCAGCGCGGTGAATTCCTCGGCGCGCTGGCGCACTTCGGGATCGGGCGAATGCTTCTGCGCGTCCAATGCGCGCGACACCCATGCGGAAAGCGCACGGCAACCCTCGTTATAGGCGCGCATCGTCAGCAGCATGCGGCGCACGTCGGGGTGCACGATGATCGGATCCGCCGCCTGTTCGGGATATTTCGCCCCCGACAAAGCGCGGCCCTGCACGCGGTCCTTGGCGTACCACACGGCGGATTGATACGCCGCCTCGCCCACGCCCAGCCCTTGGATGCCCACCGACACGCGTTCGGTGTTCATCATGGTGAACATCGCGGCCATGCCCTTGTTGGGTTCGCCCACCAGCCAGCCGGTCGATTCGTCGAAACTCATCTGGCAGGTGGCCGAGCCCTTGAGGCCCATCTTGTGCTCGATCGCGGTGCAGGTCACGCCGTTCGCGGGACCGACCGAGAAGTCGTCCTTGGGCATATATTTCGGCACCAGGAACAGGCTGATCCCCTTCACCCCCTCGGGCGCATCGGGAAGCCGCGCCAGCACGAGGTGGACGATGTTCTCGGCCAGGTCATGGTCGCCCGCCGAGATGAAGATCTTGTTGCCGGTGACCTTGAAGCTTCCGTCGTCCCGCGGCTCCGCCTTGGTGCGCAGCATGCCGAGGTCGGTGCCGCAATGCGGTTCTGTCAGGCACATGGTGCCCGACCATTCGCCGCTGATCATCTTGGGCAGCCATTTCGCCTTCAGCTCGTCGCTGCCGTGGCCCTTGATCGCGGTGGTGCCGCCGTGGGTCAGGCCGGGATAGAGGCTGAACGACAGGTTCGCCGAACAGATCATTTCCTCGACCAGCTTGTTCAGCGCCTCGGGCAGGCCCTGCCCGCCATATTCGGGATCGCTGGCCAGCGCCGCCCAGCCCGCGGCGGTGAACTGGTCGTAGGCGTCCTTGAAGCCCTTGGGCGTGCGGACCACGCCATTCTCATGGGTGCAGCCCTCCTCGTCGCCCGAGCGGTTGAGGGGGAGCAGGATGTCGCGGCAGAACCTGGCCGCTTCCTCCAGCACGGCGTCGGTGAGGTCGGTGTCGAACTCCTCCATGCCGGGCAGGTCGCCAAAGCCGTCGTCGTTGTGAAGCTCGTTCAATACGAAGCGCATGTCGCGCAGCGGAGCGTTATAGACTTGCATTGCGTGGGTTCCTTCAGTTCCGCAGCGGCTTGCCGGTTTCGAGCATGGACTCGACCCGGGCCTGCGTGCGGGGATCGCGCACCAGTTTCATGAAATGCTCGCGCTCAAGCGCCAGCATGTCGGCTTCGGTCACGGTGTCGATAAGGTCGGCATCGCCGCCGGTCAGCACCTCTGCCAGCGCGTCCGCCACCACCGCGTCATACGGGGTCGCCATGCCGCGCTTGCGGAAGCCGTCGACCGCCAGCATAAGCGCCGCCTTGCCGCCCGCGCCGGGCAGCTTGAATTCCGGCGCTTCGGGCGGGGTGTAGCCTTCGACCAACGACAGCGCCTTTGCCTTGGCATCGGCCAGCAGGCGGTCGCGGTTCATGGTGACGCCATCGCTTTCGCGCAGGAAGCCGTAGCCCTTGGCCTCCGCCGCCGATTTCGCGACCGTGGCGGTCGAGACGATCTCGAACACCTTGGTCACGGGCGGCATCGGGCCTTTGGGCTGCCCTGGCATGGTGCGCCACCGGTCCAGCATCTCGCCGCAGCCGCCCCAGCCGGGGACGAGGCCGACACCGCATTCGACAAGGCCGATATAGCTTTCGGCATGGGCCTGCACCGCATCGGAATGGAGCAGGATCTCGCACCCCCCGCCCAGCGCAAGGCCCGCGGGCGCGCTGACGACCGGGAACGGCGCGTATTTCAGAGCCTTGTAGGCATCCTGCCCGCCCGCGATCAGCTTCTCGATCTCGCTCCACGCCGCGATATTCACCGCGAACATGGCAAGGCCCAGATTGGCACCGGCGGAGAAATTACTGCCCTCGTTATAGACGACCAGCGCCTTGAACTTCTCGGCCACCAGCGGAACCGCCTTGCCAATCAGCTTCATGACCTCGCCGTCGAGTGCGTTCATCTTGGCGGTGAATTCCAGCACGGCGACCCCGTCGCCCGCGTCCCACAGCGCGGCGGAGGCGTTTTTAAGCAGCGCCCCGGTCTTGCGCTTGATGTCCTCCAGCAGCAGCACGCCTTCGGGGCGCCCGACATCGTGGTATTCGCCGTCGAGGCCGAGATATTGCCGCTGGCCGTCCTGCACGCGGTAGAACGGGCGCTCGCCCGCGGTCCTCAGGATCGCGGGAACCTCGCGGCCTTCCTTTTCGAGCCGCTCGGCCAGCCTGCCGGGGCCGAGGCGGTCGATCAGCTCGAACGGGCCATATTTCCAGTTGTAGCCCAGCTTCATCGCGTCATCGATGGCGGTGATGTCGTCGGCGGCCTCGCCCACCAGCGAGGCGGAATAGGCCAGCACCTTGCCCAGGATCTCCCACGCATAGGGACCGGTCTTGCCCGGCGCATTGGTCAGCGCGTGCAGATCGCCCTCGGCGCGCGGGGGCAGGCGCTGGGGCTTCACCGGATCGCGATATTCGCCGGTTTCGAAGTCCAGCGCGCGCTTGGTGCGGGTCTTCTTGTCGAAGCTGTAGAATCCCGAACCCGCCTTGCGGCCGGTGCGCCCTTCAGCGATCATGCGCTCGATCAGCGGCTGGTCGCGCACGGTGTCGAAATAGGGGTCGCCCTTGGGCAGATTGGCGGTGAGGCTGGCCGTCAGCAGCGGCATCAGGTCGATGCCGACAAGGTCGATCAGGCCGAAGATGCCGGTCTTGGGAACGCCCATCGGCTTGCCGCCGATCTGGTCGGCTTCCTCGATCGTCAGGCCCTGATCCATCGCCGCATTGACCGCGACCGCCAGCCAGTATGTGCCGATGCGATTGGCGATGAAGCCGGGCGTGTCCCTGGTCGGCACCACGCGCTTGCCCAGCTTGCGGTCGACGAAATCGACGACCCCGTCCGCCACGGCGGCATCGGTGTGCGGCCCGCGCACGATCTCGATCAGCCGCATGTAGCGCGGCGGATTGAAGAAATGGGTGATGAGGAAGCTGCTGCGAAATTCCTCGCCGCGCCCGTCGACCAGCTTTTCCAGCGGAATGGTCGAGGTGTTGGACGAGACAGCCGCACCGGGCTTCTTCAGCTTTTCCAGCCTGGCATAGAGGTTCTGCTTGATGTCCAGCCGCTCGACGATGGCCTCGACGATCCAGTCGCATTCGGCGACGCGGTCCAGATGATCCTCGATATTGCCAGTTTCGACCAGCCTGGCCGCAGCCTTGGACATGAAGGGGGCGGGATCGGTCCCCAGCATCTTGGCAACCGCGCCCTTGGCCACGGCATCCCTGTCGTCACCATCCTTGGGCACGATGTCGAGCAGCAGCACCGGAACGCCCGCATTGGCGACCTGCGCCGCGATCCCTGCGCCCATGGTGCCCGCGCCGATGACGCAGACTTTTTCGATAGTGCTAGCTGACATCACACTGCCTCCAGCACGGTGGCGATGCCCTGCCCGCCGCCGATGCACTGGGTGGCGAGCGCATATTTGCCGCCGTCGCGCTTCAGCAGCGCCGCCGCCTTGCCGACGATGCGCGCGCCGGTCGCGCCCAGCGGGTGGCCGATGGCGATCGCGCCGCCGTCGGGGTTCACCTTGCTCTCGTCCAGGCCAAGGTCGCGGATCACCGCCAGAGACTGGCTGGCGAAGGCTTCGTTGAGTTCGATCACGTCGAGCTGGTCGGCGCTGATGCCCGCGCGTTCCAGCGCCTTGCGGCTCGATTCGATGGGGCCGAGGCCCATGGTCTCGGGGTTGCAGCCCGAGATCGCGACCGACTTGCTGCGCGCAAGGATCGGCAGGCCGTGCTCCTTCGCATAGTCCTCGCTGGTGACCAGCACCGCGCTGGCGCCATCGGTCAGCGGCGAGGACGTGCCCGCCGTGACGGTGCCGTTCTGGTCGAACGCAGGCTTCAGCCCGCCCAGCGCCTCGGCAGTGGTGCCGGGGCGCGGGGTGCCGTCGGTGTCGACGGTGCCGTTCCTGGTGGCGATCGGCACGATCTCGTCGGTGAAATGGCCCGCCTTTATCGCGGCTTCGGCCTTGGCCTGGCTGCGCGCGGCGAACTGGTCCTGCTCCTCGCGGCTCAACCCATAGTTCTGCGCCACGTTCTCGGCGGTCTCGCCCATCGACATGTAGGCGGCGCTCTTCCTGGCAAGCTCGGGATTGGGCATCGGGTTGAAGCCGGTCATCGGCACGCGGCTCATCGATTCGATGCCCGCGCAGATGAACGCCTCGCCCGCGCCGATGGCGATCTGGCCCGCGGCGATGTGGATCGCGCTCATCGAGGAACCGCAGAACCGGTTCACCGTCATCCCCCCGACCGAGATCGGCAGGTCCGCCAGCAGCACGACGAGGCGCGCGATATTGAAGCCCTGCTCGCCCTCGGGAAAGGCGCAGCCCATCACGATATCCTCGATGTCCTGAGCGTTCACGCCGGTCTTTTCGACCAGTCCGCGAATGGTCTGGGCGGCCAGATCGTCGGGCCGCACGCGGGCGAGCGCGCCCTTGCCGGCAAGGTGGAAGGGGGACCGGGCATAGCCCGCGATGACGACATTACGCATGGATCGAAACCTCTCCGGATGTTTCGTGACTCGGCTGATGAGTCGGGAGTTACCTTAAGGTGGCTTGATTTACCTATACGTCAAGTAGCCAATTGCAATCACCAATTGCAATCAGGGGCAACGCCGCGCCATATCGGGATTGGGGCAGCGGATGGTCGCATAAGTGACTGTCATGACGCTTTGACGCCTTGACTTACCTATACGTCACCTAGATGTATGTCGATGAAGCCGATTCGCCCCGCACCATGTCCTGCCGGGCGGTCAGGCCCTGATGCGACGCCGGACCCGATACCGGCGCGCAAGTGGAGAGAAACTGCATGTCCATGATACTCGCCCTGCTGGCAGCAGGGACCGCCGCAGCCGCCGCATCCAGTCCGGGCCCGTCCGACGTCGTCGGCCGCTGGAAGACCGAAAGCCGCGGCGGCATCGTCGAGATTACCGAATGCGGCCAGTCGATCTGCGGCCGGCTGGTCTCGTCCGAAGGGCTGAAGGCCAATCCCGCGCTGAAGGATGCCAACAACAAGGACGAGAGCCTGCGCAGCCGCCCGCTGAAGAACATGCTGATGCTCAAGGGCTTTACCCGCAAGAAGGACGAATGGTCCGGCGGCTCGATCTATAATGCCGAGGACGGCGGCACCTACAAGGCCACCATCACCATGCAGGATCCCAACCGGCTGAAGCTGAAGGGCTGCATCGTCTGGCCGCTGTGCAAGACCCAGACCTGGACCCGCATCCGCTGATCCGCGTTCGAACAGGCGGCGGCCCTTCCCCGATGCGCCCCGCCACCGCAAAGAATTCATTCCAGGAGTATCCCCCAGTGCAAAAGCGCCTGAAACATTTGATTGCCGCCTCGACCGTTCTGGGCGGGCTTGCCGTGCCGCAGATCGCCAGCGCCGGCGGTTTCTATCTGCAGGAACAGTCGGTCCGCGGCGCGGGACGCGCGTTCTCGGGCGAAGTGGCCGATACCGGCGCGGCGTCGCTGTGGTGGAACCCGGCGGCCATCGGCGGCATCGACCAGATCGAGGGGCACTTCGCGCTCAGCGTCATCCTTCCCAGCGCGGATATCGAGAACGACAACACGCTGATCGTGCGCCCGCAGCAGGGCCCCGCCCCCGTCGGCGGCGACCAGCTGTCGAAGGACCCGATCGAGACCGGCATTCTGCCCGCGGGCGCCATCGCGGTGCCGCTGGGCGAGAGGCTGTCGGTCGGCCTCGCGGTCTCCTCGCCCTACAGCTTCACCACCGATTACGACGAGACGAGCTGGGTGCGCTATACCGCGCTGAAGAGCGAGCTGCGCACCTATGACATCCAGCCCTCGGTCGCCTACATGGTCACCCCCGAACTCAGCGTCGGCGCGGCGCTGAACATCGAATATTCCGATGCCACGCTGACCAATGCGCTGCCCAACCTGTCGGCGCAGCTGCCCGACGGAGAGCAGGCGCTGGAAGGCGACGGCTGGGACCTTGGCTGGTCGGCGGGCGTGCAATATCGCACCGGCCCGCTGACGCTGGGCGCGTCCTACAAGTCGAGCGTGAAGCACAACCTCGACGGCGAGCTGACGCAGTCGGGCCTGCTTGGCCCGCTGGCCGGACAGAACCGCGTGGTCGAGACCGGCGCGACCTTCCGCACCCCGTGGCACGCGATGATCGGCGCGCGCTATGCGATGACGCCGCAGTTGACGCTGAACACGCAGGTCAACCGCATCGGCTGGGGCGAATTCGACGCGATCCGCCTGGGAGATCCGATCAATTCCGCGATCCGCGAAAACTATCGCAACACCTGGAGCTATGCGGCCGGCATCGATTACGCCGTGTCGCCGCAGTGGACCGTGCGCGGCGGCATCCAGTACGACGAGACCCCGACGCAAAACGGCGACCGCGATGCGCGCGTGCCCGACGGCGACCGCTGGAACTTCGCGCTGGGCACCAGCTATGACGTCAGCCCCGGCTTCACGGTCGATGCGGCGTTCAACTATCTGGCCATCGAAACCGCCAGCATCGACCGCACGACGGCCGCCTATGCCGGATCGCCGGTGCAGACGCCGATACTGGTGGACGGCACCGCGCGCGACGCCAATGCGCTGATCTTCTCGGTGGGCGGCCGTATCGCGTTCTGATCGACGGAAGGGGAATGGAAATGGCGGCAGCGGCTGACATGAAGACGACGGGCGCGGATCAGGCGGCTTCCGGGGACGATGCGGTCCACGGCGGCCGGCTGGTCACCGACCTGCTCGACCGCACGGTGGAGCGCTATCCCGAACGGACGGCGATCGACTTCATGGGCCGCTGCTGGACTTATGGCGAGATCGGCGACCTGGTCGGCCGCGCCGCCCGGGGCCTGCAGGACGCGGGTCTGAAGCCGGGCGACCGGTTCGGGCTGTGCCTGCCGAATTGCCCTTATTTCGTGGTGCTGTATTTCGCGGCGCTGCGCGCGGGTGCGATCGTCGTCAATTTCAACCCGCTCTATACCGAGAGCGAGCTGACCCACCAGATCGAGGATTCGGGCACGCGCTTCATCGCCGTCCCCGACCTTGCCATGATCCACGACAAGGTGGAGAACGTGGCGAAGCGCGCCGGCATCGACCGCATCGTGCTGTGCCCGATGAGCGCGATGCTGCCCTGGCTGCAGGGTGTCGGCTTCAACCTGTTCAAGCGCAAGGACCACGCCAGGATCCGCGACGAGAAGCTGCACCTGCGGCTGGACGCGCTGCTGGCCAGTGACGCCCCGCCGCACCCGGTCGCGGTAAAGCCCGACGACGTGGCGGTGCTGCAATATACCGGCGGCACCACCGGCGTGCCCAAGGGCGCGATGCTGACCCACGGCAATCTGACCGCGAACAGCGGCCAGATGGTCGAGCATGTCCACGCCGCCTGGCCCGACCAGGGGCGCGGCGATGCGCCGCAGGAACGCACGCTTGGCGTGCTGCCGATGTTCCATGTCTTCGCGCTGACCACCGTGCTCAACTATTCGGTCGAGACCGGGACCGAGATGGTGCTGCTGCCCCGGTTCGAGATGGACCAGGTGCTGGGCACCATCCGCCGCAAGCCGCCCACCCAGTTCTTCGGGGTGCCGACCATCTATGTCGCGATGAACGCGCTTGAGGAAAGCCGCATCCCCGATCTGAGCCAGGTCAGATGCTGCATCTCGGGCGGAGCGCCGCTGCCGCTGGAAGTGCGCGAGGCGTTCGAGAAGCGCACCGGCGCGCGCGTGGTCGAGGGTTACGGCCTGTCGGAAACCGCGCCGATCATCACCTGCAACCCGCTGCAGGGCCTGATCAAGCCGAACAGCTGCGGTCCCGCCTTTCCCGGCACCATTATCGAGATCCGCGACCCGGAAAACCCCGAAAAGCTGATGCCGCAGGGCGAGCGCGGCGAGATCTGCGCGCGCGGGCCGCAGGTGATGAAGGGCTATTGGAACCGCCCCGACGCGACCGAGGAAGTGTTCACCGACGGCGCGCTGCGCACCGGCGACATCGGCTATGTGGACGAGGACGGCTATGTCTTCATCGTCGACCGCATCAAGGACGTGATCTTCTGCGGCGGCTATAACGTCTATCCCCGCGTGATCGAGGATGCCGCCTATCACCACCCCGCCATCCTGGAAGCGGTCGCCATCGGCATTCCCGACGATTATCGCGGCCAGTCGCCCAAGCTGTTCGTCGCGCTGCGCGAGGGCGAGAGCCTGGGCGAGGACGAGCTGCGCGCCTTCCTGGCCGAGCGGCTGAGCAAGATCGAACTGCCGCGCGAGTTCGAGTTCCGCAAGGAGCTGCCCAAGACCATGATCGGCAAGCTGTCCAAGAAGGAGCTGGTCGAGGAAGAGCGGAAAAAGCTCGCCTGATGGGCAGCCTGCTGGCAGTCTGCGCCGGTTTGGGCCAAACGCCGTGACGGGATCGCGCGGCGAACAGCAGGGGGCTGGGGGGAAGATGAACTTGCAGGATCTGCGGGCCGATATCGCATCGCCCGGATCGACCGATACGCAGGCCGGCACGGATGCGGCGGGCGACAACGCCCTGCTGGGCATTCAGGATGTCGCGCGTAAGCTGGGCGTGACGCTGCGGGCCTTGCGCTTCTATGAAAAGGAAGGGCTGATCAAGCCCGAGCGCGTGGGCACCACTCGCGTCTATACCAGGCGCGAGATCGCGGGGAATGTCCCGCTTTCTGTTGAAACTCGCCTGAGCGGCGGTGCTTTCTGCGAGGTTATGCGGCGTTCTTGACTTGGTCAATCTGGTCCTTTTGGCGGTGGTCGATAAGGGCCTGCTTGAGAATTGGCAGCTGCTTGTATGCCTTGAGACGCCGGAAACCCTTCTTGGCTTCGAACATGCCCGCGGCTGTCCAGCGCAAGGCCATCCTGGCATCCCGCCAGCGTTTCACGTTCCGGCAGACCTGTCGGATGACGCTGTTCATGGACTCGATGATATTGGTGCTGGCCAGTGAACGCCTGAGTTCAAGCGGCAGCCCCAGCCTGACCACGGTGAGGATTTCGTCGAGCCCCTCCAGGATCGAGCGCGAGACATCGGGGGCCTCCTGTTCGAAGCGCCGTGCGAGATTGCGGATCAGGCGTTCGGCCTTTTCAGCATCGTCCATCTCCCAGGCCTGCTTCAAGGCGCGGCGTACAGCGGCATGATGCTTGGGCGCAAGGCGGTCGGTGATGTTGCGCGCCTTGTGGACCTGACAGCGCTGGATGGGAATGTCCGCCCCGAAGGTCCGACGCAACGCCTTGCTCAGCGCCTTGGCCCCGTCCACGATGAACAGGTAGCAGCCCTCGGGGTTCACTCCACGCTCGATCAGATTATCGAGCAGGGCTTGCACCGTTGCTGCGTTCTCTGTCGCCCCCTCGACGACACCCAGAGGGTGCTTTTGCCCGGAAGCCTCAATCCCGACAGCGCCGATCATCAGCAGATGATCGTCCAGATGCAGCCCGTCGATCTGGATGGCGACCAGATCCAGCTCCGACAGATCGGAGGCCATCCATTCATCGAGCTTGGCCTGTGTCAGCGCCTTGAACCGCCGGGAGACCGCAGAACTGGATAGGCCGCTGCCCGCGTCCGCAGGTACACCGGCCTCGGGCAGCCGAACGGCACGGCCGAATTTGCGCGTGGCCATGTTCATCACCATCAGGTTCATGGCCCATTGGTCGAGATACCCACCCGCAGCGATCTCCTCCCAACTCGGCAGCGCCATTTCCTTGCCCGTCGCCTTGCTGCGAACGCGCGGGCGATCGACCTCGATCTTGCCGCCATGAAAGCCCACTTGGGATTTCGTGCGACCCCAACGGTAGCCGGGCTTACCAGGGCAATGTTCATAGCGATCCCCCGCCAACCGGGCCACGTCTTCGTTCATCATCTGCGTCAGGCTTTCGATGCCCGCCATCAGGCAGAACTGCTCGAAACTCTTCGTCAGCGCGCCATAGGCGTCCTCGACAAGCGAAGACCCGACAGGCGCGGTGGCCAGGGCACTGGCAGATGTGGTAGTCGTCTTCATGGTGTTGCTTCCTTTCTTGGTTTGATCACCCCGAGCCTACGGCTCAGGGGAAGCAACGCCACCCTCTTTCAAAGTTTCAACACTCGCCGGGACATCCCCAGATCGCGCGCATGCAGCTGATCCTGCGCGGCAAGCGGCTGGGCTTTTCCATCCGCGAGATCGCCGAATTCCTCGACCTCTACGACGCCGATCCCGAGCACAAGGAACAGATGCAGCGGCTGATCGACAAGGTGCGCGAACGCCTGTCCGAGCTGGAGGAGCAGCGCGTCGCGCTCGAGCTGACGATCGAGGAGCTGACCACCATCGAGCAGGAAGCCAGCGCCCGGCTGAAGCGCTAGGCGCTGGCGAGGCCGCGCCCGAACCCGCCGTCCTTAACCCGCCGCCCTTGACCCGCCGACCGGACTCCGCCGCCGCGCAGGCTCGTCCCGTCCCCCATGCCCCTTGTGATGCGCCGCGCGCACGCCTATCGCAGCGCACGGCGGCGGATGAGGGGGACATCGACTGCTTGACGAGATGATCGAGGGTCCATGTCTTCGCGCGATGTTACGCCTTTCCGGCGCCCCTGGTACAAGCGCCTGATCGACAGGTTCGGCCCGCGCGGGCTGAGCAT